>NZ_JAWRWU010000004.1:0-519619 GCF_046535395.1 Cupriavidus sp. SIMBA_020
GCAAAGTATGTCCCGCAAGGGAAACTGCCTTGACAATGCCGCCATGGAAAGCTTCTTCGGCACGCTCAAGGCTGAATACTTCCACCTGAACGAGTTTGCCAGCGTGGACGAGCTCAAGACCGGACTAGCGCGCTACATCCGCTACTACAACCACGACCGTATCAAGCTCAAACTAAAAGGGCTGAGTCTTTCGTGGGGCTTTTTCTATTCCTGCGTGGGGATCGCTTGACGGCTTGTCGGCATTTTTCTGACGTTCGATGGTGGAAGATTGCGCCGGGGAGTTCCCGGCGATTTTTATCACTCAAAGAATTTGATGCATCCGCTCAATGCGACTGGACTTCGATCTCAGGGTTTCCCCCTAAACTCCATGCGTGACGCCGCTCCCACAAGCATCCGCCTGATGGCGCGACGCCCGCGACTAACACCAATAAGGGGATTCTCATGAAGATCAAGCAACGTATCGCAGCTGTCGCCGCCCTCGGCGCGCTTTCCGCGCTGTCGGTATCGGCCTTTGCCGCACCGGCCAAGTTCGACGTTTACAGCGGTGGCCAGCGCGTGACCGATCAACGCGATCCCTACACGGATGGTGCCCGCGCCAACGATAAGCGCGATGTCTACACCGACGGCGCGCGCGTGACCGACCCCCGCAGTTCCTTCAGCGACGGAGCCTGACCGGGCTCGTCTCAACCGGATCCGGAGAAGCCCGCAGCCAGCGGGCTTTTTCTTTTGGGGGGGAGCGCTGGGCAAGGGCTGTGCGCTAGTCGTCAAGTCAAAAGTCCTTGTACCGGGCATATCGCCATTGCTGCCCCGGGCGGCGCGATATACTGCGGCCTCACACTGATGAACAGAATGGAGAGAGGTATGCAGCAAAAAACCGTACTGACGGCCGATGACGTGAAGAAGTTGCTGGCGGCCGCCGAGGTCGAAGCCAAGGCCAACAACTGGGCCGTCACGATTGTGGTCGTCGACGACGGTGGCCATCCGCTCGGCTCGCTGCGCCTGGATGGCGTGGCCCCGATCTCGGCCTACATCGCCACGGAAAAGGCCCGCACGGCTGCGATGGGTCGTCGTGAGTCGAAGATCTACGAAGACATGATCAACAATGGCCGCTACTCGTTCATGACTGCGCCGCACCTGCAGGGCATGCTCGAAGGTGGGGTGCCTATCGTCGTGAACAACCAGGTCGTTGGCGCCGTTGGCGTGTCGGGCGTGAAGTCGACCGAAGACGCGCAGATCGCGCGCGCTGGCATCGCCGCGCTCGGTGTCTGATTGCACGGCGGATCGCACTGCGAATCCGCCAATGCAAAAGCCCCGCAGGCGCAACGCCTGCGGGGCGGTATAAAAAGGCGGCATGGCTGGCATCGGCCTGACAGGCAAGGGGTTTGGAAGTCTTCCCTGTCAGCGGTTTCCGATCGTCTGGCTACTGCCCAACACCCCTTGACGGGGTGGTCCCCACAAAAGACTGTCGATTATTTGGTCAGGATCAGCTTGCCGTAGCGCGTCACGCGCAGCGTGTAGACGTCGCCGTTATGCAGGATCGGCAGCGTCGTGGCGCCGCGCATGATGGCGTCCAGCGGGACGGCTTGCGCGGTCGTGCCTTCGGCCGGTGCATCGGTGCGCATCAGCGCTTCCAGGCGGGCGGGCAGACCGGCCACTGCCGACTTTACGGTCTCGATGGCCGACGATGCCGTCGATGGCTCGCGGCGCGCCTGCGAGGCAACTTCGACGCGGCGCAGGGACAGGCGGCGGCGCGTGACTTCACGCGGTTGCGACATCGGCAGGCTGATTGTGCTCATGGTCTTCTCCGTGGAAGCGCTTCACGTAGGGGAAGCGATGCGTGGTTCGTTACGATGAAAAAGATCATAAATGAGAATTGTTATCATTACAAGCGATCTTCACTAACCGTTACACCTGTGCGAAGGCAGTCACGAATGGACCGGATCGCAACATCGAAACCTGCTGTGACCCGAACAAAAAGGGCACCCGGTGAGGGTGCCCTTCTTGTTCGAGGCGGGGGAGATCAGTGCTTCGGTTCCGTGATGAAGCCGATCTTGCCGAGCCCGCCGTGCTGCGCGGCGGCCATGACTTCGGCCACGCGCTCGTAGCGGACCTCGCGGTCCGCGCGCAGATGCAGCTCAGGCTGCGGCTGCTGTTGCGCGGCTTCCGCGATGCGCTGATCCAGCGCGGCTGGGTCCACTTCCTGCTGGTTCCAGAATACCTTGCCCTGCGCGTCGATCGAGACGTTGATGTTCTGCGGCTTGGTGTCGTTCGGTTGGTTCGTCGCGCGCGGCAGATCGATCTTCACCGCGTGGTTGATGACGGGAATCGTGATGATGAAGATGATCAGCAACACCAGCATGACGTCGACCAGCGGCGTCATGTTGATCTCGCTCATCACCTCGTCATCGTCACCGTCGAGCGTGCCGAATGCCATGATGCGTTCCTTCTGGCGCGAGTGTCGCGCTTAGTTCTTGACGGCCAGCCGCACCGAGGCGTCGTCGGCCTGGCGGACGGAGGAGCTCGGGCGCACGCGGGCGCCGGTCACGAAGTAGGCGTGCAGGTCGTGCGCGAAGCGGTTCAGCTTGCTGATGACGCCCTTGTTGCCACGGCTCAGCGCGTTGTAGCCGAGCACCGCCGGGATGGCCACGGCCAGACCGAAGGCGGTCATGATCAGGGCTTCGCCCACGGGGCCGGCCACCTTGTCGATGGTCGGCACGCCCGAGGCGCCAATGCCGATCAGCGCGTGGTAGATGCCCCACACCGTGCCGAACAAGCCGACGAACGGCGCGGTGGAGCCCACCGAGGCCAGCACTGCCAGGCCCGACTGCATGCGCGACACGGCCTCGTCGATCGAACTCTTCAGCGAGCGGGTCAGCCAGTCGGAGATGTCGAGCTGGTCGTGCAGTTGCGGCTGGCTGGCGCGGTGGTGCTGCGCCGCTTCCTTGCCGGTCAAGGCCAGCGTACGGAACGGGTTGGCCTCGCTCGCGCCGAGCGTTTCCAGCGCATGGTCGAAGTCATCCGAGTGCCAGAAGCGCTTTTCCGCGCCATTCGCCATCTTCTTGAGGCGAACCAGATCCCACGCCTTGGTGAGGATCACGATCCACGACAACAGCGACATGACGAGCAGAATGATGGCGGTCGCTCGCATGACGAAGTCGCCTTGCGACCAGAGGTGGGAGAGTCCGAGGTCCTGCATGGTGGTTCCTGGTGTCAGTGTTTGTGAAAGATCGGAAAATTCCGAGAGATCAGTTCAGCTCGAAGTTGATCGGCTGCTGGGCGGTCACGGCCACGGCGCGGCCATTGTCCAAATACGGTTTGCAACGCATGCGCTGCACGGCATCTACCGCGGCCTGATCGAGTCGGCTCGAACCGCTCGACGTGACCACCGCAGTCTTGACCACGCGGCCGGACTCATCGGTAGTCAGACGCACGACGGCCTTGCCAGTTTCCCCCATTCGACGTGACTGCGACGGATAGGTCACTTGCGGCGGCGAACAGGCGATCTCGCCGATGCCGACGGCGCGCGGCGCGGTGTTGGCAGGTGCGGGCGGCGAGGGCGGCTCTGCAGGCGCCGGCGGGGCAGGGGGTGCCGGCGGGGCCTCGATGGCCGTCGGCGAGGGCGGCAGCGAGGCCACGGGCTCCGGGGTCGGCTGCGGCTTCGGCGGCGTCGGGCGCGGCGTCACCACCTTCACCTGCTTCGGGGGCGTCTGGGGTTGCGGCTTGGGCGGCTCCGGCGCCGGAGGCTGCTGGGGCGGCTCCATCGGGATGATACGGGCGATGATCTCAGGCGCGATGACCGCTTCGGTCAGTTTGCGCCCCAGGCCACTCTGGATCAGGTAAAGCAGCCCGACGTGAAACAGCAGGACAGCAACAGTGATCTTGAGGAAACGTTGATCGAACATGAGATACGACAGGGTATTCGTAATGGGCAGGCGGCGCGCGTCTGTACTCGCTCACTTGCGATAGAACAGGATTAGCGAGATGCCACATCCGACCAGCAGGCTCAATAGCAATTCCATGATAACGCTCCTGATGTACAGCCACGTGAACCGGGGAAAACCGTGAAACGGGGTTGCTGGGGAGCGCCACTCTTGGGCAGCGTAGCGGCACAGTATAAACGATAATGATTCTTATTTGTTGCGCATTGTGCAATGCAATCGTCGATTTACGATATCCCGTTGTGCGAGGTGGCTGCGTGGGCGCCCGCGCGTGGGCGGGGTGTCGGCAATGCCCCATTGGCGGTAAACCGCGCTAGGATGGAAGAAAGCAGCGTGATAACAGCGTGACAAACATCGGCAGCCTGGTGCAGGTGGCGCCCCCGCGGTCCGGACGCCGCCAGCCCAAGCGAAGGGAATGGCCATGGACTTCACCCGTTTTGCTGAAGACGACCGCTCGACGCTCCTGCGTGCCGCGCCCGGCGTGGCGGGAACCTCGGCCCTGGACTGGATGTGCGCCCAGTTTGCGCTGCGCGTGGTCTGCGCACTGGGCCCGCGCTTCAACCTGCGCAGCAATATCAACGATGTGCTGACGGTCAGCGCCCAGGAAATGGTCTGGCCGTATGGCGTGGTGCTGCGCGTGCAGCGCTTCCTGTCTGCACGCTGCGCGGACATGCCTGCCTGGAAGGGCGCTTCGCGGCTGACCCCTGAGGAGTTTCTCGAGCGGCATGGCCAATGGAACAGCGCCTTCGACGAAAGTGCGCTGTTTTACTATCTCGATGAGTACGTGAAGCACCACGCCAAGGACATGTTCGCCGTGTTCGATGCGTCGGCCGCCGCGATTGCCTCCCGGCTCAATGGCGAGCGCGTGCTGCTGGTGCGCAACATCGACATGCTCAGCCATGTGCTCAACCTGCCCGAGCATGAACGCAAGCTGCTCCTTTATGCCGCGCTGGCCAAGTACAAGCGCGACCTGCGCGCGGTCATGGTCGACTGCAAGGTCGCGCACAGCCAGGAGGCGTTCCAGATCCTGGCCGGCCTGACCGGCGCCAGCCCCGCCGATATCGCTGTTTCACTACGTCCCGGCTCGCGGCTCGAAACGCTGAACCTGATCGAGCAGCCGCTGCCCGAAAACAGCGTGACAGACCTTGGCGACCTGATGCGCCTGTCCGATCGCCTGCTGCACGTGCTGCTCGGCAACTACGCCTGCGAGGCGGAGATGATGGCCGTGTTCACGCGGCCCGCCGCGCCGCCGACGCTGGGCACGAGCGACTATCCGCATGTGGAGACCGATGCGCGCTACCTGTCCGCGCTGCTCGGCAACGCCACGCGCCAGAACGCCGCTGGCGTGAACGTGCTGATCTATGGTCCGCCGGGCACTGGCAAGACCGAGTTCGCGCGGCTGCTGGCCCGCGAGGCGGACTGCGAACTCTACGAGGTCGATTGCTTCGACCGCGACGGCAATTCGCTTTCGGGCAAGGACCGCTATCGCTCCCTGCAGGTTTCGCAGGCCTTCCTGCGCGGACGGCCGCGGACGGCCTTGTTGTTCGATGAGGTGGAAGACGTGTTTCCGGGCAGCGCGCGCGAGCTGATGAGCCTGTTCGGGCAGGAGGATACGCGCGGCTCGGTCAACGGCAAGGCGTGGGTCAACCAGACGCTCGAACAGAATCCGGTGCCGGTGATCTGGATCTCGAATTCGATCCGCCAGATCGATCCCGCGTACCTGCGGCGCTTCCAGTTCCACCTGGAATTAAAGATTCCGCCACCTCTGGTGCGCGAGAACATCATCCGCAAGCATCTGGGCGGGCTTGATGTCAGCGATGCCTTTATCGCCACGCTGGCCGCGCGCAAGACGCTGACGCCGGCGCAGGTGCAATCGGCGGCGCGCTTTGTAGAGCTGGCGCGCAGTGACGTCGACGAACCCGTGGAGGCGTTGATCCTGCGCCAGCTGGAACACGCCGACCGCGCGATGGGGCTGCGCCCCGAGGCCGAGGCGCGGCCCGTGGTCACGCGCTATCGGCTCGACAACCTCAATATCGAATCGCGCTATGCAGTGGAGAAGATCGTCCAGGCGCTCGGCGCGCGCCAGCGCGGTACGCTGTGTTTCTATGGGCCGCCGGGCACCGGCAAGACGGCGCTGGCCGAACACATCGCGGCGGAACTGGACCTGCCGCTGATGATCCGGCGCGCGTCCGACCTGATGAGCAAGTACGTCGGCGAGACGGAACAGCAGATCGCCGCAATGTTTGCGCGCGCGGAAGAGGACGGTGCGGTGCTGTTGCTCGACGAAGCCGACAGTTTCATGCAGAGCCGGCAGCAGGCGGTGCGCAACTACGAGGTGTCGGAAGTCAACGAAATGCTCCAGGGCATGGAGCGTTTCAACGGCATTTTCCTCTGCACGACCAATCTGTTCGACCGGATCGACGAGGCGGCGCTGCGCCGGTTCTCGTTCAAGATCCGTTTCCTGTCGCTCAAGCCGCAGCAACGCGTGACGATGTTCGTGGATGAGGCACTAGAGGGCGATCCCGCGCGCATGACCGAGACGATCCGGCACGAACTCGATTCAATGGATTGCCTGACGCCGGGCGACTTCGCCACCGTCAAGCGGCAGTCGGTGGTGCTCGGCGAAGCGCTGACGCCGGACGAGTTTCTGGCGCAATTACGACAGGAACACGCGATCAAGCCCGAGGTGCGGCATCACAAGCCGCTGGGGTTCTTCCAATAGCCGGCAGGCGCCGCTGGTATCAGAGCGGCGGGGCCGGCTCGATCACTACGGTTTCTGCGAGGGTATCCACGTTCAGCAGCGTCGCGGCCATTGCGCGCAGGTGCGCGGCGTCGCGCGTAGACGCATAGCGGTCTTGCGGCACCGCATCGGGGGCGGCGGCGAGATTGTGTTCGGCGAGCTTGCGCGCCAGTTGCCGGGCGATGGCGCTGCCGGTGTCCACCAGCGACAGGCGGTTGCCGACCATCGCGCGGATGGTGTCGGAGAGAAACGGATAGTGCGTGCAGCCGAGCACCAGCGTATCGGCGCCGGCGTCCAGCATGGGGGTCAGCAGGGTATCGAGCCGCGCACGTACCTCGGGGCCGGACACATCGCCTTGTTCGATGCGGGCGACGAGGTCAAGGCCCGGCGCGCACAGATAGCGGCTTTCGCCTTCCAGCGATGTCAACAATCGATTGAATTTGGCGCTGCGCAGCGTGTTGGCCGTGGCGAGCACGCCCACCACCTTGCTGCGGCTGGCCGCCGCGGCCGGTTTCAGGCCGGGTTCCACGCCGATGATCGGCAGTGGCAGCGTCTCGCGCAGGGTTTGAACGGCGTGCATCGTCGCGGTATTGCAGGCAATGACGAGCGCCTTGCAGCCCTGTGCCACCAGCCATTCGCAGACTTGCAGCGTGCGCGCCTCGACGAAGCGCTCGGGCTTTTCGCCATACGGCGCGTAGCGCGAGTCGGCCAGGTAGAGCAGCGACTCATGCGGCAGCAGCGCGCGGATTTCGCGCAGCACCGAGAGGCCGCCAAGGCCGGAATCGAAAACGCCGATGGGAGAGGGATTCACGGAAGGGAGGAGGGTGGCGCTCCCCCTCTATATAGATATAGAAGGGGAGCGCCGGCAGGGCTGCAGCCCTGCCGGTTATGCCGCAGCGACCGGAATCTTGCCGATCTTGGCTTGCCACTCGGCGGGGCCGGTCTTGTGCACCGACGTACCCGAGCTGTCCACGGCCACCGTCACGGGCATGTCCTTGACGTCGAACTCGTAGATCGCTTCCATGCCGAGGTCTTCGAAGGCCAGCACCTTGGCGCCGCGAATCGCCTTCGACACCAGGTAGGCCGCGCCACCCACGGCCATCAGGTAGGCCGACTTGTGCTTCTGGATCGATTCGATTGCCACGGGGCCGCGCTCGGCCTTGCCGATCATCGCGATCAGGCCGGTCTGGGCCAGCATGGTCTCGGTGAACTTGTCCATGCGGGTCGCCGTGGTGGGGCCGGCCGGGCCGACCACCTCGTCACGCACCGGATCGACCGGGCCGACGTAGTAGATCACGCGGTTGGTGAAGTCGATCGGCAGCGATTCGCCCTTGGCCAGCATGTCGGCGATGCGCTTGTGCGCGGCGTCGCGGCCGGTCAGCATCTTGCCGTTCAGCAGCAGCGTCTGGCCGGGCTTCCACGAAGCGACTTCCTCGGGCGTCAGCGTGTTCAGGTCCACACTCTTCGAAGTTTCGGTGTTCGGCGCCCATTCCACCTGCGGCCAGGCCGACAGGTCCGGGGCTTCCAGCTTGGCCGGGCCGCTGCCGTCCAGCGTGAAGTGCACGTGGCGCGTGGCCGCGCAGTTCGGGATCATCGCCACGGGCTTGGAAGCCGCGTGCGTGGGGGTGGCCATGATCTTGACGTCGAGCACGGTGGCCAGCCCGCCCAGGCCCTGCGCGCCAATGCCGAGCGCGTTGACCTTTTCGTACAGTTCCACGCGCATTTCCTCGACCCAGTCCTTCGGGCCGCGGGCGATGATGTCCTGAATGTCGATGGACTCCATCAGCGATTCCTTGGCCATCAGCATGGCCTTCTCGGCCGTGCCGCCGATGCCGATGCCCAGCATGCCGGGCGGGCACCAGCCGGCGCCCATGGTCGGCACGGTCTTCAGCACCCAGTCGACGATGGAATCGGACGGGTTCAGCATCACGAACTTCGACTTGTTCTCGGAGCCGCCGCCCTTGGCCGCGACCTGGATGTCCACGGTGTTGCCCGGCACGACCTCGTAGTGGATCACGGCCGGCGTGTTGTCCTTGGTGTTCTTGCGGGCGCCTTCGGGCGGGCTCACGATCGACGCGCGCAGCACGTTGTCCGGGTGCGTGTAGCCGCGGCGCACGCCTTCGTTGATCATGTCCGACAGGCCCATCGTGGCGCCATCCCAGCGCACGTCCATGCCCACCTTGACGAAGATCGTGACGATGCCGGTGTCCTGGCAGAGCGGACGCTTGCCCTCGGCGCACATGCGGCTGTTGGTCAGGATCTGCGCAATCGCATCCTTGGCGGCCGGACTCTGCTCCAGCTCATAGGCACGGCCCAGGCTGGTGATGTAGTCCATCGGGTGGTAATAGCTGATGTACTGCAGCGAGTCGGCGACGCTCTGGATGAGGTCTTCTTGCTTGATGACGGTCATTTTTGTGGGGAGGGCAGCGGTGAAACACAGCCCGGGATGATACACCGTGGCGGCGCCGGCTGCGGGAATGCATACAGCCGTCGACACCAGGAAAGCGGCACCAGAAGTGGCGAATACGCCACCAGGTGCGCGGGGAAGTGTCAGTGCGACTGCTGCGGCACGTGGGGTTGGGACACCATGCGGTCCACCCAGGCCATGGCCAGTGCCGAGGCCAGAAAGGCCACGTGGATGATTACCTGCCACATGATGGTGTGGTGAGAGCGCTGTTCGGCGTCGATGAAGGTCTTTAGCAGGTGGATCGACGAAATGCCGATCAGCGCCATCGACAGCTTCACCTTCAGTACGCCGGCATTGACGTGGTCGAGCCACTCGGGCTCGTCGGGGTGGTTGTCGATGCCCAGGCGCGAGACGAAGGTCTCGTAGCCACCCACGATCACCATGATCAGCAGGTTGGAGATCATCACCACGTCGATCAGGCCGAGTACCACCAGCATGATCTTGGTCTCGTCGAAGGTGGTGACATGGGACAGCAGGTGCCAGACCTCGACCAGGAAGTGATAGACGTAGACGCCCTGCGCGACGATCAGGCCGAGGTAAAGCGGCAGCTGGAGCCAGCGCGAAGCGAAGATGATGCGGGGGATGGGGCGGAGCGGGGTGTATGACATGGGGTGCGCAGACGTGAGGTAAATGTCATCAGACAATCAAAGGCGGGGCTGATTGTACCTTGTGCGTCCCACGGTCCGGATGACAGGTTTGCGCTGCGTGGCGTGCCGGTGCTAGCCTAGTAGAGCCGGCTGCACTTGTGGCCAGTTTGCGCCCCCGCTCCCTCCGATCTGATTTGCTGCATTGCAGCACCTCTGCGCCATCGCGCATGGTGTTCCGTCAGGTTTAAGTAAGCCGCCGGGCGTACCTTCCAGCCAAAAGCAAGCAGTCCTAAGTCAAACAGGAGACAAGCCATGTCGGCCATCGAATCGGTGATGCAGGAGCATCGCGTTTTCCAACCCCCTGAGTCGTTCGCCAAGACGGCGGCCATTCCCAGCATGGCGGCCTACCAGGCCCTGTGCGACGAGGCCGAGCGCGACTACGAGGGTTTCTGGGCGCGCCACGCCCGCGAACTGCTGCATTGGGACAAGCCGTTCACCAAGGTGCTCGACGAAAGCAGCGCGCCGTTCTACAAGTGGTTCGAGGACGGCCAGCTCAATGCCTCGTACAACTGCCTGGAACGGAATATCGAGCAAGGACTTGGCGACAAGATCGCCATCGTCTTCGAGGCGGACGACGGCACCGTGAGCCGCGTCAGCTACAAGGAGCTGCTGGCCAAGGTCAGCCGTTTTGCGAATGGTCTCAAGGCGCTCGGCATCAAGAAGGGCGACCGCGTGGTCATCTACATGCCGATGTCAGTGGAAGGCGTGGTCGCCATGCAGGCGTGCGCGCGCATCGGCGCCACCCATTCGGTGGTGTTCGGCGGATTTTCGGCCAAATCGCTGCAGGAACGGCTGGTTGACGTGGGTGCCGTGGCGCTGATCACCGCCGACGAACAGATGCGCGGCGGCAAGGCGCTGCCGCTCAAGGCCATCGCCGACGAAGCCCTGGCGCTGGGCGGCTGCGAGGCTGTCAAGCACGTGGTGGTCTATCGCCGCACCGGCGGCAAGGTGGCCTGGACCGAAGGCCGCGACCGCTGGATGGAAGACGTCTCCGCCGGCCAGCCCGACGCCTGCGCCGCCGAACCGGTGGATGCGGAGCACCCGTTGTTCGTGCTCTACACGTCGGGATCGACGGGCAAGCCGAAGGGCGTGCAGCACAGCACGGGCGGCTACCTGCTGTGGGCGCTGATGACGATGCGCTGGACCTTCGACATCAAGCCGGACGACCTGTTCTGGTGTACCGCCGACATCGGCTGGGTCACCGGCCACACCTATATTGCGTACGGCCCGCTGGCGGCCGGCGCCACGCAGGTGGTGTTCGAGGGCGTGCCGACCTTCCCGAACGCCGGCCGTTTCTGGGACATGATCCAGCGCCACAAGGTCAGCATCTTCTACACGGCGCCGACGGCGATCCGCTCCCTGATCAAGGCCGCCGAGGCCGACGAGAAGATCCACCCGAAGCAGTACGACCTCTCCAGCCTGCGCCTGCTGGGCACGGTGGGCGAGCCGATCAACCCGGAAGCGTGGATGTGGTACTACAAGCACATCGGCGGCGAGCGTTGCCCGGTGGTCGACACCTTCTGGCAGACCGAGACCGGCGGCCACATGATCACGCCGCTGCCGGGTGCCACGCCGCTGGTGCCGGGCTCGTGCACGCTGCCGCTGCCGGGCATCATGGCGGCCATCGTCGATGAAACCGGGCAGGACGTGCCGAATGGCAGTGGTGGCATCCTGGTCGTCAAGCGTCCGTGGCCATCGATGATCCGCACGATCTGGGGCGACCCGGAGCGCTTCAAGAAGAGCTATTTCCCCGAGGAACTGGGCGGCAAGCTGTATCTGGCTGGCGATGGCTCGATCCGCGACAAGGAAACTGGCTACTTTACGATCATGGGCCGGATCGACGACGTGCTGAACGTGTCGGGCCACCGCATGGGCACGATGGAGATCGAATCGGCGTTGGTGGCGAACCCGCTGGTGGCCGAGGCCGCCGTGGTCGGCCGCCCGGATGACATGACGGGCGAGGCGATCTGCGCCTTCGTCGTGCTCAAGCGCTCGCGCCCGACCGGCGACGAGGCAGTGAAGATCGCCACGGAGCTGCGCAACTGGGTCGGCAAGGAGATTGGACCGATTGCGAAGCCCAAGGACATCCGCTTTGGCGACAACCTGCCGAAGACCCGTTCGGGCAAGATCATGCGCCGGCTGCTGCGTTCGCTGGCCAAGAACGAGGAAATCACGCAGGATACGTCCACGCTCGAGAATCCGGCCATCCTCGATCAGCTGAAGCAAGCGCAATAAGCGCCCCCGCCCGTGCGGGTTTCCTCCCATCCGATGCCGGCCGCGTGCCGGCATTTTCTTGAGTTCGCCCATGGCTGATGCCCAGTCGCGCTTCCGGCGCCGGCTGTTGCTCTATTACGGCCTGTTCACGCTCGGGCTGTTCGGCTTCATCGGCATGATGGGGCTGCTCGAGCATTCCAACGCCGACGCGCTGTGGCTCGGCTATGTCTTCCTGTTCGTCACCATTGCGATCTATGCCTGCATCGGCCTGATCTGCCGGACCTCGGATCTCAACGAGTATTACGTGGCGGGGCGACGGGTGCCGGCGCTGTTCAATGGCATGGCCATCGCCGCGGACTGGATGAGCGCGGCGTCGTTCATCGGCCTGGCGGGCATCCTGTTTGCCTCCGGCTACGAGGGGCTGGCCTATGTGATGGGATGGACCGGCGGCTATTGTCTGGTGGCGTTCCTGCTGGCGCCGTATCTGCGTAAATATGGCGGATACACGATCCCGGACTTCCTCGCGGCGCGCTACGGCAACGGCAAGCCCGGCGGCAACCTGCCGGTGCGGGCGATTGCGGTGCTCGCGGCCTCGCTGTGCTCGTTCGTCTATCTGGTGGCGCAGATTCAGGGCGTGGGGCTGATCGTCACGCGCTTTATCGGCGTGGAGTTTGCCGTGGGGGTGTTCTTCGGGCTGGCGGGCATTCTGGTCTGCTCGTTCCTGGGCGGCATGCGCGCGGTCACGTGGACCCAGGTGGCGCAGTACATCATGCTGATTGTGGCGTTTCTGCTAACCGTGTCGATGATTGCGTGGAAGCATCATCGCGACGCGCTGCCGCAGGTCAGCTATGGCTCGCTGCTGGGTCAGATCGAGCAGGCCGAGCGGCGGCTCGAGCGCGATCCGGCCGAGCGGCAGGTGCGGGAGCTGTTCCGCCAGCAGGCGGTGATGTTGCAGGAGCGCATCGCGCGGCTGCCGCAGTCATTCGCCGAAGAACGGCGCGTGCTGGATGAGCGGCTCCAGGAGCTGCGCACGCGCAATGCGCCGCTGCGCGAGATCAAGAGCGTGGAGCGGGAGCGGCTGGCCTTTCCCGTGGATGTGGCCGACGCCCAGCAGCAGTGGAGCCAGATGCGGGAGGAGGCGCTGGCGCGCAGCCATGTCGCCACGCCATCGACCGAGCCCTACCCGGCGGCGTCCGAGGCGGAGCGGAAGACCAAGCGGCTCAACTTCGTGCTGCTGGTGTTCTGCCTGATGCTCGGCACGGCCAGCCTGCCGCACATCCTGACGCGGCTGTACACCACGCCGTCGGTCCGGGAAACGCGCAATTCGGTGGCCTGGGCCGTGTTCTGCATCGCGCTGCTCTATGTGTCGGCGCCCACGCTGGCGGCGCTGGTCAAGGCCGAGTTCTTCCAGCATCTGGTTGGCACGCCGTTCGCGGAGTTGCCGCAATGGGTGGTGCAATGGCGCAAGGTGGACCCGCCGGTGTTCGGCATCCGGGATGTAAATGGCGACGGCATCGTCCAGTGGGCGGAAATCCTGATCCAGCCGGACATGATCGTGCTGGCGGCGCCCGAGATCGCCGGGCTGCCGTACGTGATCTCGGGCCTGGTGGCGGCCGGTGCGCTGGCGGCGGCGCTGTCCACGGCGGACGGGTTGTTGCTGACGATTGCCAACGCGCTCTCGCACGACGTTTACTACCACATGATCGACCGCCAGGCGAGCCACCAGCGCCGCGTGACCACCGCCAAGATCGTGCTGCTGGCGGTGGCGCTGTTCGCCTCCTACGTGACCTCGCTGCGGCCCGGCAACATCCTGTTCCTGGTGGGTGCCGCCTTCTCGCTGGCAGCATCGAGCTTCTTCCCGGTACTGGTCCTGGCCATCTTCTGGCGACGGACCACCGCAGCAGGGGCGGTGGCGGGCATGGCCACCGGCCTGGGCGTGGCGGTGTACTACATCTTCGTCAACTACCCGTTCTTCACGAAGATGACAGGGATTTTCGGCAACCGCTGGTTCGGCGTGGACCCAATCGCCTCCGGCGCCTTCGGCGTGCCAGCCGGGTTTGCCGTGGCCATCCTCGTCAGCCTGGTCACGCCCAGAAACGCCCCGGTCATCGACCGGCTGGTCAATTACCTGCGAAAAGGCTAGGGCGGGTTACGTCCGCGTCACCGGAGGGGGCTGGACAGCCCGAACGGCTCTGCTATAATCGCCGACTTCCCGGAGAGATGGATGAGTGGTTTAAGTCGCACGCCTGGAAAGCGTGTATAGGTTAATAGCCTATCGGGGGTTCGAATCCCCCTCTCTCCGCCACCTTATTCCATAAGGCTTTGCGGGTGATCAGCGAAGTTCCGCTGTGACACTCAACCAGCCTTGTGCCATTCAACCCTTGGCTTTGAGCGGCAACACGCGCTCAGCCTTGCGGCGATAGATGCGCTTCGTCGTGCTTGGTGAAGCGCTCGACACATCAGTCTCGGCCATGACACGCTCCATGAAGCCGCGCCACAACGAATCCCATCCCCCAGCCCGTCCCGTTTCCTCGTCCAGGTAGCATTCGCCCGTCCGGTTGCAGAACAGCCGCGGCGAGATGTCCACGGGGCGCGCGGCCAGTGCATCCTTCACCGCGGCGCGCAGATCGTCAGTCCACGGGTACAGCGACTTCTTGCCGCTGCTGCCGGCCGTCTTGTGCCGCTGGATCTCGATCCCATCCGCCGCGAAGTCAGGCACCCGCAGGCGCAGCAGGTCGCCTCGGGCCATGCCGGTAATCAGCTTGAGCCTGATGTGCGCTTGGGCGGCGAGCACGCTCCCGCGCTTGCGCCGCGAGGGGAGCGACAGGCACGCTTCGATCTCCCAATCCTCGACGTATCTGTCGCGCGGCTTTTCGCCTTCCAGACGGACCTCTCGGGCGAACGGATGGCGTTTCAGATAGCCCCACTGTACCGCCTTGGTGTAGGCGCGTGCGACAGCACTTCCAGTTCGCGCAGTGGCGCCGTGCGGGCCTTCACGCGCTTCGTGCTGCTATCCGGTTGCTTCACTTCCTTCGTGCTCACGTCGGCGTAGGTGTAGATGTGGTGCGGCTCAATGGCCATCAGCGGCCATGCGCCGAACGTCACGCGCAGCCGGTTCACCGCGATCTGATTTTGCGCCTGGGTCGTGACGGCCTTCGTCCGAATGACTTCGAGCGCATACCGGTCCAGCAGTTGCCCCACCGTCACCGGCTGACGCGATCACTGCAACTTGCCCGGTTCCGTTCACGGCGTATGTGGCTGGACAGTCGTTCAAGTTCATGCCCACGGACAACAACACGACCAACGCCGTCACCATCATTATCAACGGCATCGGTACGAAGAACATCACCAAGAATGGCACCCAAGCGCTTGCCCCGGGTTATCTGGTGGCCGGCGTCGCCGCTGTGCTGTTCTACGACGGCACGCAGCATCAGTTGCTGACCACGCCAGGCACGCAGATTGGCGCCACCAATTCCAGCGTCCGGAGCCTTGCCGCGCAGAATGGCTCGTCACCAAACACGCAGATGTGGATATCCGCTGCATCGGTGACGTTCCGTGGAGCATCAGGCCAGACGCCGGTTACCCGGTTCAATGTCGGGCAAAAACGAGGGTGGTTCGACTTCACGATCAGTCTGCAATGGCTGGTCGGAGCAATCGTGAGTTCGCTGGTCGGCGCGATAACGGGCGCCGCGATCTGGTTCGGACTGGTCAGCCGGGTCCAGGCGCTGGAGACACGAGATCAGGACCATGCATCGCACTTTGCGCGGATCGAGTCCGACATGCGGCAGCAACGGGCGGATGTGAAGGAGCAGTTGAACGACATCGGCGGCGATGTGAAGGAGATCCGTCGATACCTGATGGACAACGCCGCCGGGGCGCGGCCCGACATTCGGATTTGGTATCCACGGTGGCATTCCTGCTGCTGATCGTGGTGCGTTACACGTCCGTGCGGCGCAAAGACAAGGAAGACACCGATGCTGGCGCGTGAGTTCATCAAAGAGGCCCTGGCGCCCGGCCTTGGCGATCCTGCCGGCCCCCATGGACACGCCACGGGCGAGGGACGATGGTTCGGGCGATCTGCCTACTGGAATCGGACCTGATCCATCACCGGCAAATGGGCAACGGTCCGGCGCCGTCGTGTTGTCCGCGATGGCTTACCCGCTCCGTACTCTCGACTGACAGCCGCCTTCGGGCGGTTTCCATTTTCCCGCTTCGGTGGGCAATCTTGTCTCCGGGGAACTCATATCTGACAACACGACGCATGGTGAGGCGACCCCCTGGGATCGACACGAACGTCAACCAGCAGACGCTAGCGGGCCGTATTATCACCATTCGGGCTTCAACTCGCGGCAAGCCGGTCCGCAACTCTCACGCATGGCCCAGTGACGAGGGTCTGTATTACTGCAGCGACGAGGAGGGACCCGAACAAAACGGTAGATGTCAGCAAAAAGGTGTTCCAGATGGGATGGAACTCCGTCATCTCGAACACCTTGTCGCGCAGCCAGATTAAGACCAACGGATGTACCAGATAGATTTCGTAAGAGTACTTGGAGATCGTGCTCATCACCCGGTCCAAGATCGCCCCGTCAGCTGGTAGTTGCTTCGCGCCCATAAATAACCCGAACACGCCGAACGCTAGGGCATACATGTTGAGGCTCTGATCGAAGATGCCGATTTGCAGATGCGCTGCACGCGCGAAGAAGGTCGAAATGAATCCAAACAACGTCAATCCCAAAAAGGCGAGCTTGTACTGATGAGCGTCTAGCCTTGTAATCGCATAGCCCCCGGCGAAGTACAGTAGCCAAGGGCTTACCAGGAAAATTGCGCCATTGATTTGAATTCCTGCGAGAGGCGAGAACACCCGGACCTGTAAGATGGCAAGCAAGATCAGTATTGCTGTCCATAGCGTCCTAGTTGCAATTTGATTGACAGCCACCGACAAGAAGGGGGTTATGAAGTAGAGGCCAATAAGGGAATATACGAACCAAAGATGGTAGAACTGGGGTTCGCGAACTAGCGCCATCCCGAAGTCGCTGACGGACATCGGCGACGGCTTTTCGAACGTGTGCACGTAGGCGTAGTACGCTGCTGAGTAAAGGATGAACGGTATTAGGATCTTTGGGAAGCGCTTCAGATAAAAGCGGCTCGCCGAGGCATAAGGCGTTGCCAAGAGCAGTGCACCACTGATCATGAAGAACAGCGGCAATCCAACCCGAACCATCGTGTCCATGATGCCGCCCACGATACCGGTTGGGCTCCAGATGGCAGGCTTTTGAAAAAATGGCCCATGCGTATGGATGCCAATTACGCAGATGGCCGGGAACGCCCGCAGGTAGTCCAGATACTTTTGTCTTGTCATTATTGAAGAATCGCAAATTATCTAGATCCGCCATTCTATCGACGTCATTGCGACCACCTGTTGTGGTGCTTCCATGCCCGCCTTGAGCGGGCGTTTTTATTATCTGAGGAGGAGAGCCCCATTGCTACGCAACGCATACCAGTAGCGCTCATGACGGCGGCGGCAATCGTAACGTGGCCGGTCCCCAGGGGTTCACTTCATGCCGCGATACGAGTACGTTCAGCTTGTGCGCATGGGAGGCTGGATCACCCGTGAACGCGCCGACTTGCGCGCTAGCAATCTCCACGCCAGGCAATCGCCGGTGTCGGAGCGTCTGGACCCCGCGATTGCCGAGTTGACCGCCGGGCGCGCAGGCTGGCCTGCAGAGCGGCATACAGTAAGCGTAATACACCCACCAGACCCGACAAGTTTGTCACTTAATTCGTGTTGCCGAATTCGGCGGTGTTGCTATACTCACCGCGTTACCGCGCAAGCGCTATATCAGCCGTACGAGTTACGCTGAATGTTATTTGGTATCGGGGGAGACGGGATGGTGAAGGCATTAATCAAGAAGGTGACGACCGTAGAGCAGAGAAATGCGGTCAGGGGAATTATTGGGCGCCTACGATCCGTGGATGCCCCCGATGGGCCACCCGAGTTTCAGGACCGATTTCATGAGTTTTCGGCACCATATCGGCTGCATCTCGGCTGCGGAAACATCAAGTTGGCCGGATTCTGCCACGTTGATGCGTTGGAGACCATTGCGGCCGACGTTATAGACGACATTCGCGCGCTTCGGCGTTTTCCTGACCGGAGCGCCAAGGAAATCTATGCCTGCCACGTGCTAGAGCATTTTGCGCACGATGAGGTTGCGCCGCTGCTGAAAAGGTGGTTCGACGTTTTGCAGCCGGGCGGCATTCTGCGCATCTCGGTGCCAGACCTGGATCGTATAGTCAAAATCTACATCAACAACTGGGAGCACTTCCAGAAACCGGGCAACACACCATGGATCGGCCTGATCTACGGCGGCCAGTCGACGCCATATGATTTCCACAAGACAGGTTTCAATGCCAACTGGCTGCGTCATCTGCTGGAATCATGTGGTTTTGAGCAGTGTGAGGAATATCCGCATGAGCCCCATTTTGTACCGGGCACCGTGGATGCTTCAGTGGCCAACGCCACCTTCGGTGAGTATTTCTCGCTGAACATGATGGCCCGGCGGCCAGGCTAACTTCTGGCCGACGCGAGGAGGGCGGTCAGAAGAACAGCCTTCGCCACCACGAACCATATTCCGGTGCAAACGGCGCCTTCCAGCCCTCTGCGACGTTGTTGATTGCGTCTTCCTGGCAGACTCCCGTCTCAATCAGGCGATGGACTTCGGCATTGGCCCCGTCGCTTTCGAATATCCGAGTGGTGATCGGCTCGACTTCGGGGCAGGGTGGCGGACCTTCTACAATCGTCGGCGTCGGGATGAGGTCACAAAACCAGGCCCTGCCATCGCACTGCCGGCTGGCATCTGTCCTGGACCAGTAGGAAAGCAGGCCGATAACGAGCAACCCCGCAAGGGTCAACGCCGCGCGGGTGCTCACGAACCGCCAAAGAAATGCAATGGCTCCCATCATCGCAATGACGCCCATCTATTGAATCTCCGTTTGCATGCGGCTTCAAGATGGTGTGCGTGCTAGACACGCCCAGAAGGACACCCAAAAGGGTGACACGACTGCGCAACTAAGCAATCACTCAAACGGATGAATGAGGGCGTTACGAGTCAGCGTTTGAACCGATCGGGTGGTGGCCGCGTCACCTTAGACGAGTCTGGCTGACCGTCCGTCGTCTCTGCAGCCTTCCGCCACGACTCGCGCGACGTTAAGGGGGCTGGCGACGCACAGAGCAGTGACGTAGTTGGGGTAAAAAGCGGGGTGCAAAAATCGTAAAGAGAGTTTTGCCCGGGGATGTCGCATACTTCCTGACATTCCGAGGCTCTCTCCACCACAACTCCATCCGCAGCAGTAAGTGCCGTCCAGTTGGACGGCTTTTTGCTTTTAGAGCTTTGATTCTGCGAGGGTCTGCCGCGCCAGACCGGCCCCGGGGCGCCCAAGGTGCCTTCTCTTTTTATTTCACCAATGAAGTCTCTCGTCTAGGCTAATCGGAGAGAATCGGAGAAATCCATGGCCAGATTGCGCTACCTGTATGGCTGATCGTTGCGTTCTTGCTTCTGCTGGGCGGCTGAGCGAGCCGGCCCGTCAATCCGCCGCTGGCCCATATGAGGCGACCGAGTTGCTGAAGGATAGCCAGGCGCGCTGGGTATCCATGCGCCAGATCCGGCAATCCGCCGCGTTTGCCGCGAACGCGGACGAAGCGACAGCCAAGGCACTCCGCACGCCAGACGCCACCATCTATGCCATCGACGTTTCGTTTGCGCGGTTGGAAGACAAGGCGGAACTGGCCTACCTGAATGAGCTTCCCACGTCGTTTTTCCTGCTATCGGAAGCGGTCGACCGCTAGCGTGCAGTGGCGGGCAAGATCATCATGACGTCGCCGGATTTTCGGCGGCGGCTGAAGGACGCCGGCGCCGCGATCGTGACCAAGCCGCAGCAGACTGGGGAGGCGGTGGCGAACCAGACGGGAGATTTCCAGGGTCAGCAGCCGGCGCCGGACCGGGCTACCATACCGTGACCAACCGTCCGAGGAGTCCGCATGTCCAAGGAAAAATCCGGCGTCGCCTTTCCCACGCTGATCGCCTTTGCCGTGGCCGGCATGGCTTTCGCCGCGTCCATGATCCTGGCCTACTACGCCACGCATCCGCAGCGCATCACGCGACAATAAAAAAAAGCGGCTGCCACTTGCGCGACAGCCGCCGAATCACCTCAAGGTTTCAGTATTTAGTTGTTGGCCCCTTGCCGAAGCATCGGACCGTACGACAGCGTCGAGGGCATGATCGACGATTGTACGGACGGGCTGCCGGCGTCAGCGCTGAACGCCTGCGGCGGGTACAGCGTCGAGATGTCCCCTTGCCCACGCACTTCGGGCACGGGAATCTTCGGCGTTACCGGGCCATTCATCTTGCCGCCCTTGCCACCGATCGCACCCGTGTCCTTGCCGGTGTTGGTGTTGTTCCCGGCAGGAGGCGTGAAGCCAGGCATTGCCGTGGACGAGCCGGGCGACAGCACAGGTGTTTTCGGCGATTCGACTTCGTAGTGCCTGACCGGCGTGGGGTCGGCTGCCGGCGCCTTCCCGCTATTCGGCGGGTACAGCGTCGAGGCATCCCCTTGCCCACGCACTTCAGGCTCGGGAATCTTCGGCGTTACCGGGCCGTTCATCTTGCCGCCCTTGCCACCAATCGCACCCGTGTCCTTGCCGGTGTTGGTGTTGTTCCCGGCAGGAGGCGTGAAGCCAGGCATTGCCGTGGACGAGCCGGGCGACAGCACAGGTGTTTTCGGCGATTCGACTTCGTAGTGCCTGACCGGCGTGGGGTCGGCTGCCGGCGCCTTCCCGCTATTCGGCGGGTACAGCGTCGAGGCATCCCCTTGCCCACGCACTTCGGGCACGGGAATCTTCGGCGTTACCGGGCCGTTCATCTTGCCGCCCTTGCCACCGATCGCACCCGTGTCCTTGCCGGTGTTGGTGTTGTTCCCGGCAGGGGGCGTGAAGCCAGGGACCGCCGTGGACGAGCCGGGCGACAGCACAGGTGCTTTCGGCGTTACGACTTCGTAATGCCTGACCGGCTTGGGGTCCGCTGCCGGCGCTTTCCCGCTATTCGGCGGGTACAGCGTCGAGGCATCCCCTTGCCCACGCACTTCGGGCACGGGAATCTTCGGCGTGACGGGGCCATTCATCTTGCCGCCGCGACCGCCGATCGCACCATTGTCCTTGCCGGTGTTCGTGTTCATCTTGGCCGGCGGGTTGAACCCAGGCAACGCTTGCGACGAGCCCGGCGAGCCGATGAACGGCGTCGGGATCTTCACTTCCGGCCACTTCTTCGACGGCACTACTTCACCGTCGCTACCGCCTGGCGTCGACGGCTTGGCGCCCGCGTCAGGCGTGGACGGCTTCGGCATGTCTGCCGGCGTCAGCGGCCGCGCGTTGTCCGGCTTCACCGGCTTGACGGACTCGGACCCTGCGGGCGGATGCATCGTCGGCGTGTCCACCGGGATGATGCCCGGCGTCAGCGGCCGCGAGTTGTCCGGCTGGATCGGACGTGCCGTTTCCGGCACGGCCGGGCGCACGAACTCAGGCGTTGCCGGCGGGCGAACCGGCGTGATCACAGGCTCCGTGCTCGACGGCGTGGGGCGTGTGCCGTCGGGCGTCGGGCGTGTGCCGTCTGGCGTCGGCTTCGGCGAAGGCTTCGGGGTCGCGTCGCCTGACGGCGTGTCGTACCACTTGCTATTGCCACCGTCCGGCTTCTTCTTGCCGGCGCCCTTCATGTCGCCGATACCGGCCGTGAAGGAGATCTGGTTGCCAGATTCCTTCTCGTCCCGGATCGACTCGGTCATCTTGGTCGCGTCGGTGTTGATGTTGCCGTTCACTTCGCCAGCGTTCAGATTCATGCCGGCGATCGTGGCGTTTTGCCTGTCTTCCTTGTGGATCTCGTCAACCGTCTCGCCATAGGCGTTGAGCGTGCCCAGGCCAGCCCTGCTGATGCCGCCGCCGCCGCCGCCGTAACCGCCGTCCTGCTCGATCTTGTCGGTGAGTGAGGCGACGTTGACCTTTCCATCGACATTCAGCTTACCGTTGCCACTTCCGTCCACGAGGTGGGAACCCTTCATGTTCAGGTCCCCACCGATGTTGCCCTCAAACGAGTTCTTCCCGGTGATGCCACTCTGTTCAGCCGTGGTCCGGTCGTTGCGATGTTCGCTGCCGCCACCGCCTTGCACCGATGCCGTGGGGATGATGGCGCCGCTGGTCGTGATCGCTGCGCCAATCGAGCCGCCCCAATGGCCCTTGGTGGTGTTGCTGTCAAACTTGTCTTGCACCGAGGTGACGTTCAGGTTGCCGGCGATGTCCATCTTCACATCGTTGGCGTTGGCCGTGGCCCCCGTCAGCGTGGTATCGCCGCCCGATTTGATGCTGAGCTTGTCTGCATCAAGGGTCGAGTTGGTGTACTTCGTCGACGAACTGCCTGACCGCTCATGGGACCCACTGACGTCGATGGAGGTACCCATGCCGGCGCCGAAGGCGGACACCGAAGCGCCAGCCGACACGCCCACGTTGAAGCTGTCTGTCGAGGACTTCGTTTCGTCCCAGGTTCTTGCCGCGTTCATGGCGATGTTGCCGCCCGCCTCAAGCGAAGCCTTGCCCGCGACATCGATATCCACGCCGTTGAGCGTCATATCGTTCTTCGCGTTCAATGCCATCTCGCCAGCCTTGATATGCGAAATGTTCTCGGCGCGGTTGCTGCTGGAGCTATTGGTCTTCGAGTGGTTCATGCCGAAACTGACGGAGCCGCCGACCAGGTCGTTGAAGACCAGGTTCGACACATCGCCCGCCACCTGCAGCGCTGTCATGCCCGCATCGGTGCTCTTGCCATCCTGCGTGGCCTTGGTGCCCAGTTCGCCGTACTTGTTCGCGGCATCGGCGATGGAGCTATGGCCCTCCGCCTTCACGCCGATGAACAGTTCCTCGTGCGACTGCTTCACGTCGTGACGATCGACATACTTGGTGGTCTTGATGTCGTCGGCCGTCATGGACAGCTTGCCCGGGGTAGTGATATCCGCACCCCCAAAGTCGATGGTCTTGCCTTCCATCGAGAGGCCACCCGCGCCGAACGACAGGTTCGCGTTGTTGTGCGTCATCGACTGGGTCGTGGTCTTGTCGGTCGTCTTGCTATAACCGAAGGACGCATTCGCCGTATCCGCCATCGGCGCACGGCCTGCCTTCTTGCCGCCGGTGCTGTTCGACTGACCGTCGTCGTTCGGATTGTCACGGTGCGCACGGCCCGCATACGAGCCGGAGCCTTCCATCGTGTTTGAGTTGGCGTTTGCCGTGTGGCCCGTGGCATTGATGCCGGCGCCGGCGCCGAACTGGCTCACCTCGCGCTCGTCATGCGTGTAGCCATAGTTGGTCGACGTCTTGATGTTGATCTCGTTGCCAGCCTTCATGTAGCCCGCCGCGCCGGAGTACTGGCCGCCTTCGAGCTCGATGTTTTCCTTGCTCTGCATGACCAGCGCGTTGCCCGCGTGGATGCTGCTGCCCATGCCGACGGCGCTCGCCTCGGTGTGGCTCTCCTTGATGTAGTTGGTGCCGCCACCGACATACGAGTAGTCGTAGTCGGAATCGAGCTGGTGCATTTCGTTGGACTTGATGCTGCCCTTCGTGGCGTTGATCACGACGTTTTCGTTCGCCGCGATATACGCGCTGTTCAACGTGACATCGGCACCCTGGATCGCCACACTGCCGCCCGCCGTAATGGAGTCGTCAAACTCGTGGACACGGTGCTTGCCGTTCTGGTCATAGCCAACGCTGGCCGTGATGTTGACGGAGCCCTGATCGGCGAGCAGCGTGACGTTGCCGCCGCCCTTGACGTAGGCGCCGCTGTTGAGCACGTTGCCCTCCGTGGAAATCAACGCCACGTCGCCACCGGCCTTGATGCCGCCGGTCATGCCCGCGCTGATGTTCACGACATCGCCTTCGGCCTTGATGAAGACGTCCTTCTTGGCGACGATCGAGCCACTGGCGTTGGTTGCCTTGGTGGCGTCCACCACGACACTGCCGCCTGCGCTGACCACGGCGCTGCCGCTGGTCTCGCCGTTGCGGATCTGTTCCAGCGTCTTCGGTGCCAGGTACACGCGGGGAACCAGCACGTTCTCGCCCTTCACGGATTCCGTGACGAACCAGATAATGTCGGTCTTCAGGCCGGCCATCTGCTCCGGCGTCAACGGCTTGCCGACTTCCAGGGTGGCATAGAGCGGGTCGACGGCTTGCCGCGACTTCGTGAAGGTGGGCTTGGCGGCGGCCGCCGGCTCGCTTGCTTCCGTCCCGCCGGTTTCTCCGAGTCCGCGGCGGCTGGACACCACCCGGCTGGACACCACCGCAGCGTGGGGGTCGACGTCCTCAACCATCACCAGCCCCATCAACGCGCCCGCGTTGTCCATGAGCATCTTGACCATGTCGGCGCCTTGCACGCCATCACGGACCGCGAAGAACGTACCGATCTCCTCGTTCAGCTGCCGCCGGATCAGTTCGTTGATGAAGTAGTTGTCACCGATGATGTTGGCCGGCTTCTGGGGATCGTAGCCCACTTGATTGAAGAAGTAGGCACCACCGTAGAAGTCATTCTGGTTGATGTACTTCATCTGTGTTTCGTACATCGGCACGACTTTCTCATTGCCTGGCGCGAGCGGCCTGCCTGCCTTGAGGTCGTTCCATGCCTTGGAAACATTGAACATGCCGGTCACTTGGAGCAGGTCCGCCAGCGTGGGCAGCGTGCTGATACCCATGGAGAGTTCTTCGAACTGCTTCGGGTTCACCACTACGTCATAAGGCGGGACCGAGGCGTCCACGGTCTGGTCGCCAACCTTGACCTGGATGGCCTTGTTTTGCTGCTGCACACCGCCGATACCGTTGGTGAACTCACCGCCGGTATGGACGAAGTTGCCACCCGCCGATATCGAGGCTTTTTCCGCCGGCAGGAAGTAGAACTTCTGGGTCTTGAGCTCGGCGTACTGGTTGCCCGAGACTTCGCGCCAGCGTGCACGCAGGTCGGCATTGCTGGTGGCCTTCCACGTCGGTCCGAAAATCTTTGACATGACCGTGTTGAACGTGGCGCCGTCCATCTGCTTGAGCATGGCGATGGGGTCGCCGTTGTTGAAGTGCCGTGCCCACGTGGAGGTCGGCTCCGCCGAACTACCCCAGTTCTCCGCGTACCGTAGGAAGTCGTACTGCTCCATCGTGAGCGGGTTGTACTTGTACGTCTGGAAGATCGTATCGAAGAACGCGGCCAGCGTCGGGAAGTTGAGAGTCGGGCTCCACCAGTTGGAGAGCTTGATGCTCTGTTCGAGCGGATTGTTCAGGTAGTCCATGAGATCGACCGACTGACTCTTGGACTCGTTGACCAGGTCGCCCTTGACGAGCAGGTTGCCGGCCGCGGCAATCGTGCCGCCGAGGTTATGCACCAACGGCGTCGGGGCGGCTTCACCGGCAGCGCGCTCGATCTTGACATCCCGTTGATTGATGTAGAGATTGCCACCGGCGGAAATATCGGCCACCTTGTCCAGTTCGATGTTCGAGATGAACGTCGGCAAGGTCATGGCCAGGCGGAACTCGTACGTCGAGGCGATGCCGCGTCCCACTTCACGATAGGCTTCTTCCTTGGAACCCGGACCAAACGTCACATCGGATTCGTTGTAGTCGGACAGGTTCTCGAGGCGGTCCGCGTCGATGGCCATCGTGCCTTCGCTGCGGATGGTGCCGGCGCGGTTGTAGATCTGCTTGGCCGCCAGCGACATCGAGCCCTGGCTCAGGATGTTGCCGTTACGCTCGTTTTCGATGGTGCCGCCCAGGGCTTCCAGGGAAACATCCTGCATGCCCCAGATCAGGGAGTTCCGGCTGTTCTTGATGTTGTCACCGGCAAGCGCCACGGCCCACCCGCTGAGGATGGCACCGTTGTTGGTGATGTCGCCATCGGCATGCAGATCGATCGTGCCGAGATTCTCCAGCCGGGTCGTGACGGTGGCATCGCCGTCAGTGTGCATCTTGAGCCGGCCTCCGGCGAAGAACGTGCCGGTTGTGTCATCGAACACCAGGTTCTGGCGGGTGCGGAAGTCAACCTCGCGACCGGCGGCGATGGTGCCGTTGGTGTTCGAGAAGCTGTCCACGTTCACGATAGCGTTGGTGTCCGCCTCGATCGTGCCGTGGTTCTCGAGCCGCGCGGTCGTTAGATCGATGTTCTGGCCGACCATCGCTGCACTGTCGTTGCGAATCTGGTCCCGGACGGCAAGCCCGAGATTGGCACCTTGCGCGACGATGACCGCGCCGGCAGTGTTGTGCAGCTGCGAGGCCGAGACCGTCATGTCGCCGGCACTGAGCAGCATGGCGCCGCTCGCGTTGTCCACGGTATTTGCCGTGATGCCCAGTGCGCCGCCGGCGGAGATCTGCGCCGCGTACTTGACTTCCGTCTCGCCTTCCCCTTCGCCTTCCCCTTCGGTCGCAGCCTCGGTCGCAGCCTCGGCCGCGGGGTCGGAGGCGTTAGAGTTCGTCAGTGTGTTGACCCCGATGGTTACGTCGCCGTCGCCACGAATCACGCTAAAGGCGCGGTTGTTCAACGTGTCGGCCGCGAGTTGCAACGCACCGCCGGACATCATCATGCCGCCGGCGTTGTTGTCGATGGTCTGACCGACCATGGACACGCCTTCACCGCCCTGGATCCGGCCGCCCGAGTTCTGGATAGTAGGCGCCGTAATCGTCAACGTGCCGTTGGCGCCGAGGATGGCCGCCGCGTCTGCCGCCGCCGATGCGGTCTTGGCGTTCTCGACGCTGAGCCCCTCGATTGTCAGGTTGCCACCGGTCTGGATTGCCGAGTCGGTGTTGACGAGGGTGTCCACGTGGAGGTCGACATTGCCGTTGGCGACGATGTTCGCCGCATTGCGGTTGGTAAAGCGCTCCACGGCGTCGAGTGCCACGGTGCCGCTGGACTTGATCGAACCGGCATCGTTGTGCACGGTCCTCACGTCGTGAATCGACAGGGCGTTGCCTGCCAAAAGCTGTGCACCCTGGTTGTCCAGGATGGCAGCGCCTGCAATCGTCAGGTCGTTGCTGGCCAGTGTGACAGCCCCGTTCGCGTTGGTGACGGTTGCCACGTCCGAGATCGAGACGTTGGTGCCCTGCATGCGGGCGTCATCGTTTGTCAGCGAGTCAGCATGCTGGATCGACAGGCTATCGATCCCGGCGACAAGGCCGCCGTTCACGTTGCGCACCGTGCCGCTGTCGCGCATGTCGACCGTTTGCCCTTGCATCGAAGCGTCGTCATTGGTGAGTGCGCCGATGCCATCCAGGCTCAGCCCGCTCTGCGCGACCAGGACCGCCTTGTCGCGGTTGGTCATGGTCTCGATATTGCGAAGCTGCACGGCGTTGCCCTGCAGCCAGGCGCCATCGCGGTTGACCAGCGTCTTGACGCCGTCGATGTTGACCGTGCCGTCGGCGAGAAGCGTGCCGGCGTTGTCGATGCGATCGGTGACGCCCAGTGTGGCGTTCCCGCCCGCTGCGAGCCGACCCGTGTTGTCCAGCGTGGCCGCGGTGATATCGAGGTTGCCATAGGCAAGCGTTTCCCCGCTGTTGGCCATGCTGGCGGCACGGACGGCGATCTCCACGGCGGACATGGAGCCTGCATTGTTGGCCTGTCCGGCCTTCATGTCGATGTTGCCGTTGGCGGTAATCATCCCCTGGTTCAGCATCATCCCGGCGATGTCGAACTCGAGGGTGCCGTCGCTGGCGAGCGCCACGCCGCCATCGTTCGTCATGCTCGTTGCCTTGACGTGGATGTTGCCGTGGTTGGCGGCGAGGCGCGCCGAGGAAGCGAGGATCACGTCCTGGAGAACGTTGCCTTCCGCATCGCGCACGACATAGTTGCCACGTTCGATCTGCACCACGGCGCCTTCGATGCGTTCGCCCGTAGGCCGGACCGCGAAGAGCTCGCCTTCGATGCGATAGTCGCCCACATTGATGCGCAGGCTCGGGACGCTGACGGTCGTGGCGTCGTCGCGGAGCGAGAGAATGTCAGCGGCGCGCTGGACCAGCGAGCCGGCGTCAATTGCAATCGTGCCTCGCTGGCTGACCAGGTTCGCGTTGACGCCGACGGACTGGAGCGCGCGGATGGCGATGTCGCCATGGCTGGTCAGGCCGATCCGGCCGGTGTCGGGCGTACCGTTGATGGTGACGCTCTTGCCGGCGACATTGATGTTGCCCTGCGTGCTCTGTGCGGCGCCCAGCACGATATCGCCGTCGGCGGTGACGGAGATGTCGCGTTCGCCGAGGATGATGCCCTGGTGGCGCACGCCGGCGCCACTATCTGTGGCGACCAGTTCGATGCGGCCGCCGTACATGGAGCCGAGGTGGCTCGCGTCAATGGCGATGGGCTCTACGGCTTGTGCGCCGGGCTTGGCCACGTGCGTGCGGGTTGCGGGGTCGTATTCGGTTTGGCCGGCAACGATCTTGATGTCCGCAGGACCCTGGATCTGGCCGTTGATCTGTGCGGTACGGCTGATGATGTCGAAGTGGGTCAGACCCGCCGTGGAAATGCCGGTGCCCTCGATGCTGACCGCGCCACCGTCCACGCCCAGGCGCACGCTGCCATCGGGCTGGCCCAGCACGCGGCCGGTGGACAGCGTCAGGTTGTTGGCGTTGACGGTGCTGGCACCGTTCACCTGAATGCCGTTCGGGTTGGCGATCAGCAGATCGGCCTTGCCGCCGAAGATTTCCATGGCGCCATTGAGCGCGCTACGGCCGCTGCCGGTCACTTCGCCGATGATCGCGCGTGCCTGGCTGTTCAACTGCGGGTTCTTCATTGCCTGGCCACCAATGGCGGAGACGCCGTTGGCCATGCTGTTATTGAAGACCACGCCGTTCGCGTCGACGTTGAATTCCTTGAACTTGTTGTGCGAGATGCCGCGCTGGTTCGGGTCGACGATGTTCACCAGCGGCGTGCCGTTGGCGGTCTGGTTCATGGCTGCGCGCTGGGCTGCAGCCTGATCCGGGACGATATCGGCGCCGGCGATGGCCGGCATGATGCCGATCAGTGCGGCGCATAGCGGGCGCAGGCGCGCCGGTTGCATCGGCTGGTTAGCGGTGGCCGGGGTGTTGCCGGTGGCGCGACGTTGCGCTCTGGATGACTTTGACTTGTTCATGATAGAGGTGGGTTTCAGGTTATGGGTGGCGCAATGGATTGCGCTCAGTAGCGAAGGTCTAGCCGATAGTTCAGCGCTCGTGCCAGGGTCTGGGATTGAGCAGGAGACGCAATTGGCCAACCATAGGAAAGTGAACTGGTCAGGTACTTGCCGGAAAAGCGAAAGCCGACGGCAGCACCCATGACGTACTCCGGCTTCGAGCCCGGGGCGTAGTTCTTGACCACGCCACCGTCATAGCCGACGAAAGGCGCGACCTCAATGCCGCCGAGTACGTTTGCCCGGAGCGGGAGCCGCAGGGTGTTGGACAGGTAGGCGCCGCTATCGCCGTAGAAGGCGGTGTCCTTGAATCCGCGCACCGTGTACTCGTCGCCGATCGACAACCGGGCATCGGTCACCAGCGTGTTGGGCGAATACTGGAAGCCGGTTCCCACGTCGTACACGAAGTCGACGTTACCGACCTTGAACGGGCGCGTCCACGTGGCCATGCCGTTGAACTTGGTGAAGTCGGTGTCGAAGCCGGCGAGGTCGGGATCGCTGCGCCATGCGCCGCCCATCCACGGCACGCCGAAGTTCACGCCGAGGTCGGCATAGAGCCAGCCGTTGGCCAGGGTACCCACATGGGTCACGCCGGCGCCGACTTCTGAGTAGCGCTTGCTGTTGATGCTTGTCTGCGTGCCCTCGATACCGTTGGTATTCGAGCGGTTGGCGAACTTCATATAGCCGCTGGTCTTGCCCTGGGCGTCACGGTGCAGCACGCGCGAAAGCTTGAGGTTCAGGCGCTGGGACGTGCCGTCGCTGGCGTAGCGGCCGAAGTAGCCGTCGATCATCTTCTCGTACTGCGAGCCGTACCATGAAGCATCGAAGGTCCAGTACCCGATCGGCAGGCTGTAGTTCACCGAACCGATGCGCTGGCTATTGGCGGAGTCCTTGAAGTCCTGCTGCGCGTAGTAGGCGGAGATGGAGTCGTTCAGGCCGAGCACGTTGTTGATGCCGAAGTTCGTGGAATACTGGTTCCACCCCTCGACCTCCCGCCCGCTGTTGTTGACGCCGATGCCGAAGTTCAGAAGCTTCGGGTCCTCGCCAGTGACATCGAGCACCGAGCTGCCGACTTCGTCACCGGGCACGATCCGGATCTTGTCATTGCCGCCACCCCTGACGAGGTTGTCGACGGCCTGGTCGATATCCTGGAGGTTCAGTCGCGCGCCCTCGGCGAACGGCATGGCACCGAACAGGCGCAGTGTGTCGCGGATGCCGTCGACGGGCTTGCCGTTGCGGGTCATATCCTTGATCGTTCCCCACTTGACCTCGAGTGTCAGCGTCCCGCTCTTCAGCGTGCCGGGATGCACGGTGACCACGGTAGTGACGTAGCCGCGTTCGATGTAGTGATTGGTCAGATCGCGCACCACCGCCATGATCTCCGCGGCACCCATGGTCTTTCCCTCATAGGCGGCGAGAATGGCCTTGGCTTCGGCGGAGGGCGAGTCGTCACCCAGAAGCTGGATGTGCGACACCAGGAACGTCGCCTTGTTCTGCAGGGGCTGCTCCTTGGCGTCGGGCGCGGGCGTGACGGCGCGGTGTTGCTCCGAGAACGCGCGCTCGCGCTCGATTTCCTTCTGGATCTGCTCCTGTTGGCGCTGACGCTCCAGATGGTCCATGTCTTGCCGGGTATCGCGCGCGGGGGTGGCGATCGCACTGCTGGTTGCTATGCCCAGGGCTGTTGCAACGGCCAGCCAGCCGGTTTTTGTCTGTTTCACTTTGTCACTTCTCTTCAGGTGCATGCCGAGCCGGTCGGTATGCAGTTATGCAGGAACCTTTCGTGTCGGTTAGCGAATGTTGAGGGTGAAGACCGCGTAGGTATCGATCGTGCCGGCGGTCGGCGTTGACGCCGGCAGACGGTAGATCCGCGCGTTGTAGTTGACGGTCTTGGCGCCGTTGATAGTGCCGAGCGAGATCTCCCTGCCCAGCTTGACTCCCATGAAGCCGGAGGAATCCAGTAGCTGCACGGCGAAACCCTGGGCCGTGCCGTCGTTCTCGATCAGGCCCGTTGTCGTGTAGCCGAAAGGCGCCGTGCCGTTGAAGGTGATGCCGACTGCCGCGGGATTGGGGCAGGTGAACTTCAGCGGAAATTTGACGGCCGGCGAGCCCGTCTTGGTGGACAGGTCCGAGAGTGCGTGCGTGCCGAGATCGACATAGACGTCGGAAGTCACCGCGCAGCTCTTGACGGCGATGCTGATCGGCGTCATTAGCTCGATCCGTACGGCAGTCAGCTGATTGCTCGACGTGTCCGGCGCCAGCAGCGTCCCGATCCCGAGGGTTGTCGGATTCATGGTTCCCGAAGTGATGGGGCCGGTCTGCACGAACTCCACTTTCACGGTCGTTGCCGCGATCGTGCAGCTGCCGGTTTGCGTGGCGCTGCAGCGCAGGGCGTTCGGCCACCACGTGGTGGCGGGCCAGCGAAGCCGGTAGCCCAGGCCAGGGATGGTCGTGCTGTAGACGTTGGTGACCGCTGTCTGCGCCGAACCAACAGCCATCGTCGTGCGGATTTCCGCATTCACGTTCGCGCCGCAGGTGTAGTCGAGATTGCCGAGCGGAATATCGCGTGTGGCCAGCACCGTGCCGGGCGCGCCGTTGGTCGCCGCGGTGATCGAGCTGATGCTGACTTCCGCGCGCAGCGGTTGGCCGCCGTTCGAGGTCAGGCTGCACGTTGCAGCGGATGCCGCCGGCATGCCGACGAACGATGCGAGTAACGCCGCGCCCGCGAGAAGGAAATTCAGGTGTTTCATGATTGCCCCTCTTCGCCTGGCGCACCAGGCACTGCGTGGCGTTCCGCCACGGTTTCACACGTCACGTCGAGAACCGTCACATCCTGGGTCTTGCTGGATGCGGCAGTGGCGGGCTTCGTGTACTGGGCGACACATTGCTGTGCCGCGTCTTTTCCGGCTCCCCAGGCCACGGTGAGTGCCTTGTCGGCCGAGAGATCGCTGGCGATGACCGTGCCTCCGCCGCCGACTGTGCCGATCAGGTTGCCGTCCGCGTCCACCACGGTGGCGCCGAAGGGAACGAGGCTGCCGTTGGCCTGCCGGATGCGCAGCACGGCGGACTCGGTATGGCGGGAGTCGAACGTCAGCTTGACCACGGCGCCTGCCGTGGGGGCGGTCATGAGCCGTGTGTTCTCGACCTGAAGACCCATGTCGGCGTCCTTGAGGTCGAGTTCGACGTTGTTCCACTGGTAAGGCGACACGTAGGGCACCACGGCATAGCCGTCCTTGCCGATCCGGGTGTGCTGGTAAGGCAGCACGCGCGCCCCGGCCGCACCGTCGGCCTTCACGAGTGCTACGGTGTTGCCCAGTTCGCTGGCGAAGTTCACGCCATCGCCATGGATCAGCACGCCGCCGCTGACATTCGCCCCAATCGAGTTGGTGTGCGGCGAGCGGCCGTACGAGACGCTGCCCTTGACGGCGTCGGCGGTATAGCCGAGCGCACCGCCGAAGGACACGTCGCCGCCGGTGGCCGCATCGGCCCAGGCGCTATACGAGGTCTGCGCGCGTTCCCCGGCGCTGCCGGAGAGGGTCGTGCGCAGGTCAGACTGGCCATTCATGTGCGAGGCGCTGACGCCCACGGTCGCCGGGTTGACCGCCGACCGCCCCAGGGGCATCGACAGTGACAGGAGGACACTGTTTTCATCCCTGCCAAGCGCGTTTTTCGTGCGGCCAACGCTGAGGTTGTATCGAACGGGGCCCAGACTGTTGCTGTAGCCGGCCTGGAAGCTCAGTTGACGGCTGTGGTCTTCCCAGTGCCGTCCATAGGACCCGGTGAGGAACAGGTTGCCGTACTTCTGGCCGAGGGCCTGCGTGATGTTCACGTCGAAGCGGTCGCGCAGCCGAAGGGGCTCCCGATCGCTATGGCCAAGCCGGAACTCGCGCAGATGCATGGTGTCCATCAGCGAGTAGTAGCCGGGGCTGGAGTAGCGGTATCCGACCAGGCTGAAATAGGTGCCCGTCGAGAGTTGCTTGCCGAGGCTGGCGCGTACGCTTTGTCCGGCCTTGTCGCAATGCGCGGCAAAATCCACGCACATCGCGTAGGACTGGGTGATATCGAGGCCCAGCGCGCCGAGCGGCGTGTTGACGGCCGCACCCGCCATGGCGGCGGCATAGTACGTCGGCGCGGTGATCTGCACGCCGCCATAGAGGGTAATGTCGTTGGTCAGGCCATGCTGAATCGTGCCTTCCATCAGGATCGGCGCGTCGGAGATGGATTCGTCGCGAATCGCACCCCCGGTAACGCTGTACTTCGTGTAGCCCTCGCGCAGCAACTGCGCGATGCTGCCGTAGGGCACCACGAACTGCTGGGTCTGCCCATCCGCCTCGGTCACCGTGACTTCGAGGTCACCGCCATAACCGGTGGCGTAGAGATCGTTGAAGGCGAACTCGCCCGGCGGGACGTTGCGCTCTAAGATGACATTGGAGGCCTGACGGACCGTGACCACCGCGTTCGACCGCGCCACGCCGCGGACCACAGGCGCGTAGCCGCGCAGGGAATCCGGCAGCATCCGGTCATCGGTGGCCAGCGTCACGCCGCGAACCGGCGTGGAGTCGAACAGTTGTCCGGTGGTGTTGGCATCGCCAATGGTGGTTTCCGACTGAATAGTGGGCAAGGCCCGCTGCGCGTAGGCGGATACGTGGTCCCAGCGCGTGGGCTGGCCTTCGTTGGACGACACGGTGCCGTAGGAACGGAATCTCCAGGGGCCGAAGTTGAAGTTGCTCTCCAGCCCACCATAGAGGTACTGGCCGGAGTGCCCCCGGCTGTTCTGGTTGTTGGTGTAGCTGAGGTTGTACCGGAAGGTAGCCGCGGTGATGCCTTCTTCCAGCGCCTCGGGCGGCACGTAGCCGCGCACGTTGTAGCGCAGGAAGATTTGCGGAATGGTGACCAGGAGCTGCTGCTCGCCAGCCTCATGGACCTGTGCGCCACCGGTCACCAGTTCATCGAGGAATGCGCAGGTGCCGTCTTCGAGCTGCCGTAGCTGGCGCTCGGGATGCAGGCCGAAGCGTGCCACGAGCGATTTCGGGAAGCAGGGCTCGAGCTGGCCGGAAATCGGATGGCGAGCGAACGACAGGGTATGCGTACCGTAGGGCGTGTCGTTGACGATGACCTCTACCGGATGCTCGCCTTCAGTTACCGATTCATCGCGCTCGAAGCGCGAGAGGTCGATGGACTGCCCGAGCGCGCGGACGAAACCACTTTCAAACTGGACCTGCTCGCCGTTCGATGCCGTGGCACCGCTGTTGCGCCGGGGGTCGCGGTTCTCCTCGACCATTGCCATGGCGGGCGCCGTCGCGAGCAAGGCGGCGCCAATTGCGACCGCGCGCCGCGCAAAACGGGCGGGTACGCGGGCAACATACGACGAACGGGGCAGCGTAGTCATCTCAGCCCCCGACCGTCAGTGGCACGCTTACCGGCACGAATGCGCCCAGTTCGGTGATGTAGTTCAGTTCGAGCGTCAGCGGGCCCGCGGCGCCTGCGGCGGCACCCACGAAGCGGAATGTCTCGTCGGCATTCGGCTTGGCCAGGCCCCCAGGTACATCCGAACGCTTCTCGCCTTGCTTCAGCACCAGGCTGGCAAACGAGATATGAATCGGGCTGCGGTTCGCACACGTGACGACGTAGTCATCGCCGTCCTTGCGAACGCGCCATGCCATGGCTTCGGCGGCGGTGACGGTATCGCCCTTCACGCCGGCCGGTCGATAGAACAGCTTGAGCCGCGTGCGCAAGGCGATGTTGAGGCGGTTGTCTTCCGCCTCCGGTTCTGCGTTCGCGGCTGGCGTGGCCTTCGCCGGAACTTCGAGGACGTTGAGCCAGAAGACCGATTCCTGTGTCTGCGGCAGTGCCGCGACCTCGGCGGTCTTGAAAATGCGGACGACCTGGGCCTTGTCGCTGTTGATGCGGGCCACAGGGGGATTGACGATGAACGGGGTGGCCTGCGCGCCCGCCTGGACGGTGCCGTCGGCTTGCTCTTCACCGGCATCTAGCCAGATCTGTGTGAGCACCGGCCGGTCGCCTGTATTCGTCAGGCGTACGGTCTGCTCCTTTTGATTTCCGTCAAAGACGATACGTGTGCCGGCGACCTGGATCGCGGCGTGCGATGGGCCGGCAAGGATGGCGAGAGCCATCATCAGAAAATGTAGCGGTTTCATTTTGATCCCTTTTCCTTGACACGTTCGTCTGCCATGCGATGCGCGAGGCGGGGGTGTCATGGCACAGCGCACCACCGCAACCTGGGTCGCGGTGGCGATAGCACAGACTTAGTTGTAAATAATCGAGTACACGACATCAGTCGAAACGGTACCGGCGGTGGCTGCGCCACCGGTGGCTACGTACTGAGCCCAGTAGTCGAACTGCGCGGCGTTGTTGGCGATCGTGGCCGTGCTGGTGGGCGTGCTCGTGAACAGGTTCATGACGGACTTGGCGCCATTCAGCAGGCCAACTTGCACGCGCGTGGCGCGGCCGGTGCCGGTGGCGTTGCGCAGGTTGCCGGTGGCCTGGTCGATGTTGGTGCTTTGCGCGGGTTCGAAGTACACGCTGGCGACCTTGCCGTTGGTGCAGTTGGTACCCGACAGGCGCATCCAGAACGGCGTATCGCCGGCGCGCTCGCCGTTGGCCGCCAGGGCCGTGGCGCTCACGCGCGGCAGGCCGACGGTGAAGTTACCGGCGGACTGGGCCGTCACGGTTGCACCGCCACCCGTTACGGTGCAGGTGACGTCGGAGATGGTGCCGGTGAAGGTGATGCGGCCATCGTCAGCGGCGGCGGAAGACGCGGCGGCGCCCAGTGCGCACACCATGGCTGCGTAGCGGAGCGCTTTGCTGGATCGGAGGATTTGTGTGATGTTGGTCATGGTTAGGTTCTTAAGGTAAATGCCATGCAATCCATGGCTGAGCGAAATTTACATCTCCAGTAGGCATCCCTTAAATCGGAGATTCTTTAAATTCGAAGTGCGATAACTATTTGATCCACATCAAAAAATGCGGCATGCAGTACCCTAAAAAAATGAAGGAATTACTATTAAAAAAAGTCGTGAATTTAAAGAAAATACGATTGCCCAGGCGGCGGCGCGAGCTTGCCGGGGTGGCGGCAGGGCCGCTTGCCGTCAGGCGGGGGAGGAGGGCGCTGTGGCGCAGAAAGGGGGGAAAGGCGGACGAAACGAGGCGCTGACGCGATTGACGGTCAGGCAGTCAGCCGAAAGGCGGGGGAGGGACGAGGACGCGTGTCCTTAGTCCACGATGTGCAGCGGGAGCGGCTGAAACTAAGGTTGTTGCGACTTACGCTTCTGCAGACGAGCCTTCACGGCCATCACCGGCGCGCGCCGGGCGACGACTTCCACCAGCAGGAAGCCGTCCATCTCGGTCTCGTAGACAGTGCGCCCGCAGACGGGGCAGGGTGCGTGTTCCTTGCGTGGGGTCCTCACAAGGCCCAGCCGGTATTCGCGGATGTGGAGCGTCGCGCCGCAGACGCATTCCACTGGCTCGATGTGGTGCATGCCTCTCCTTGTCCTGGCCGGCGAGGTGACCTGCGCCGTCCTGATGTCAGGGATCACTCTGGATAGTAGTCAAGGCTCGCCCTATCGGAAACATGGGTTTCGCGAGGGCAAACCACCGTATTCCAGATCACAGTGTCGGACCAGTCAATGGATCAGAAAATTGCGGTCACGCCGTGGCGGCCTGCATCACGCGGTTGCGGCCGCCGCGCTTGGCCTCGTAGAGCGCCTCGTCGGCGCGGCCATACGCGTGTTCGAAGGTGCGGCCCTGGGCGGACCAGCTCACGCCGAAACTTGCCGTGACCGGGCAGTCCACCGGGGAGGGGAAGCGATGCGTGGCGATGGCATGGCGCATGTCCTCGGCCAGCACCAGCGCGTCCTCCAGCGGGACGCCCGGCAGCAGCGCGGTGAATTCCTCGCCGCCCACGCGCCCGATGGCGCCCTCGGCATCCACGGTGTTCTTGAGACAGGCGGTCACGCCGCAGATCACCGCGTCGCCCACCGGATGGCCATAGGCGTCGTTGAGCCGCTTGAAATGGTCGATGTCGAGCACGATCATCGACAGGCTCCCGCGCGCCAGCGCCGCCGTGGCGCGGTCGATCACGGCGCCGCGGTTGAGCGCGCCGGTCAGCGTGTCGTGCGTGGCGCGGTATTCAAGTTCCTGCGCCAGCTCCTGGAGCCGGTGGTTGAGCCGGTTCATCTCCAGTTCCTCGCGGTCGCTGCGGCGGATCAGCCGGCGCGTCTCGCGCATCAGCCGCTCGTAGTAGCTGATGAGCTGGCCCAGCGTATGCCGATACGACTCCTCGCCGGCATCGACATCGCAGAACACGGCCTTGGCATGTGCCAGGACGCTGTTCTCCGATTCGAACAGGTCGGGCTCGGACATGATGGCGGCGGGCGGGTTCAACTGCCGGTGGTCGCAACGTCGTGGAACGCAATCGCGGGAAAGTCGTCGTGAAGTTCCTGGCCGAATTCGAGGATGGTGTCGTCGTCCTCGTCGTGGAACCAGTGCAGTGCGATGCGGTTGCCGCGCTCGGCGGCGTCGTTCAGCGCGTCGAAGATGCTGAACAGCATCTTGGTGCTCGAACTGTTGAAGTAGGTCAGCGCCACGTTGACCGTGACCGAAACCCCGTCGCACGCGGCCAGGTACTTGCGCAGGCGGGCGATGGCCTCGCCGTAGAACACGGCGGCGTTCTCGGGGTAGGACTCGCCCTTGAGCGAGAGGATGTGCCGCTCGAAGTCGAAGCTCACCTCGGGCGAGGAGGGCGTGGCGGCGATAAACAGGTTTTCCATGGCAGAGGCTCTTCCCGAGACGTCAGATCGTGGCGACGAGCTGGAACATCGTCGATCCCGGATCCGTGTCGATCGGTTGAAAGTTGTATTCGAGGGGCGCGCTGGCATCGCGCGCCATCGTCAGGAAGCCGAGCCCGGCGCCTTTGCTGCCCTCCGGCGCCTCGGCGCGCAGGGTCTGCTTGTAGGCTTGCTTGATCTCGTCCAGCGTCATCGTGCGCAGCGGCTCCAGCGTGGCGCGCAGCTGGTGCACGCGCACCGTGGCCACCGGATTGGAACACATCAGGCGGTAGTGCTCGTCCACCATGCTGATGCACACCGAGCCGTGGCGCAGCTGGCCGCGCTGCTGCTCGCTCTCCGGCGTGGGCGAGGTCAGGGCGTCCGAGGAATAGTGGACGATGTTCTGCGCCATTTCCACGAACGACGAGAACAGCTTGCGCCGCGTGGCGCCATCGACCCCGCTCACGGCGAGCTGCAGGCGTACCGCGTCGGACATGGCGGCGATGATGTTCTGCGAAAAGTAGCCGACGTAGTAGAAGATCACGTTGCGTTCCCGAGCCATCGCGAAAAACGGCTCATATTCCTTGTCAATCGATTGTGCGGCGTTCATGTGTCGTGCGGCCGGTGGGGCGCTGTAAGAGGCTGGCGCGGTGTTATCGGGCGCGGAAGCAGAAAAAGGTCAGGTCGTCGCGGCGCCGGTGCTGCCCCTGCCAGGCACGGTGCACCTCGAGCACCGCCTGGCTGATCTGCGCCGCCGATGCCGCGCGGCTGGCGCAGATCGCCTCGCGCATGCGGCGCTTGCCGAAGGAGATCTCGCGCGGGCCGCCGATCTGGTCGATCAGCCCGTCCGTGGTCACGAAGGCCACCGTGTCGGGCGGCATCGGCACGGCCGCGTTCTGCCACGCGTAGTCCATGCCGGTGTCCACGTAGCCGACGCCCATGCGGGCGCCGTTGATCATCTGGCCTTCGCGGTCGCCGGGGTGCAGCACGAACAGCGCGCACTTGGCGCCGGCAAAGGTTAGCGTGCGCGTGGCGTTGTCGAACCAGAAGAACGCGGCGTCCATGCCGTCGTCGGATTCGGCGATGCCGCGCTCGCCCCGCTGGCCGTCCTGCCCGTCGATGTGGCCGTCGATCTGCCCAAGCATCTGCTTGATGCCGCGATTGACGGCCGCCAGCAGCGCGCCGGGGTCGCGCGGGCCCTGCTGCTCGATGGCCTGCGTCAGCAGCGACGAGGCAATCAGCGTCATGAACGCGCCCGGCACGCCATGGCCGGTGCAGTCGGCCAGCGCGGCGAACCAGCCGTCTTCAAACGCCGCGAAGTGATAGAAGTCGCCGCCCACCACGTCGCGCGGCTCCCAGACCAGCGCGGCGTCCGGCAGCGTGGCGGCCAGCGTCTGGCGCGACGTGCGCAGCATCGCCCGCTGGATCGTGCTGGCGTAGTCGATGCTCTGCATGATCTGCCGATTGCGCTCGGCCTGCATGTCCGCCACCACGCGCATCAGCTGCAGGCCATGTCCCAGACCGATGAACTTGCCGTCGCGGGCGATGATGAAGCCTTCCGCCAGCGCTTTCTCGCCGTACTCCACCGCGCGGAAGGTCAGCGCGTCGATGCTCATGGCGGCGTCCACGATCAGCGGCTCCTTGTCCATGAAGGCAATGCAGCTCTTGCGGTTGTAGAGCTCCTGGTGGTACGGCTTGCTCATCTGCGACAGGAAGATCGACCGGTTGATCAGGCCGATGGGCTTGTCGCGCTCGGTCACGGGCAGGCAGTTGAGGTCGCGGTGCAGCGCGAAGACCTCGAGCACGTCCTGATTCGTGTGGTCGGTCGTCACGGACGGCGTGATGACGGCCAGATCCTCGGCACAGGGCTGCCGGAAGCGCAGGCGGGCAGCGGAGGGATCAACCAGAACGCCAGACATGACCGAAGGAACCAGGGTGGGGAAAGTGGCCCAGAGTCTACGGCCGGTGCATGTCGGCTATGTGACGGTTTTCCTTGTAAATCAATGGTTAAAGCCCCACTCGAGTGGGGTGGCGGCATTAGCTGTCGGTGCCGGTCGACGGGTCGTCCGTGTCGTCCGGCGAATGTCCCAGCGCGCGCCCCAGCAGCGGCCAGCGTTGCGCCGCCGCCCGGGTCTGCACTGCATCCTGCTGGTCGAAGTAACGCCGCGCGTCAAAGCCTTCGACATGCCGGCCCAGGGCGTCGATATCGCTATAGGCGCCCGGCGTGCCGCGCGGCACCGGCAGGGTCCTTGGGGACTTCGGCGCTTGGCTCATTTCTGCTCCACCCAGACGCCATCTGGCGTATGAATCACATAGCCCTTGCTCAGCTTCATGGTTACGGTGCCCTCGTTCTCGCCCACCATCGCCGTCTGCGGCAGGTTCTCGCTGTAGCTGGGGGTGGGCGGGGCACCCTGGCGGAACGGGCTGTCCGCCACGAGGTTGAACAGCAGCTGCGACAGCGCCAGGAAGCTGGACGGCGCGTCAATCGTCACCATGCCGCCCGCGGCCGTAGTCGGCAGGCCCACCAGCTTCACGCCCACCGGCACATGGACGATGCGCGGCGTGGGAATCTCGCGCAGCCCGGAAATCTGGTTCTCGTCGCCACGCAGCGCCGCGCCATGCTCCGGCACGAAGACCACCACCGCCTTGCGGCCGGACTTGCTGATGGTCTCGATGATCCGGTCCACGTCCTCGAGCAACTTGGCCAGCCGCAGCGGGTAGGACTCCAGGCTGGTCAGCCGCTTGCCCGGCAGCCGGTTGCCGTCGTGCAGCGTCACCGTGTTGAAGTAGAGCGCCACGGGGCCGCTGTTCTGCTGGAGGCGGCGCTTGTACCAGTGGTCGAAGGTGTCGTAGTCGCCCAGCACCGGGGAGTCGTCGAAGGCGCGCATCGCCACGGGCACGCCCTCGTTGGACTCGGGCTGCACGCCCGCCACGCCGACTTCCTTGTCCACGAAGCTGCGGAAATTGTCGAAGCGGCCATCGTGGTTCAGCAGCACATGGGGGCCGAAGCCGGCCTGGGCGAGCGCTTCGAACAGATGGCATTCGGCGGGCGCCGGCGAGTACAGGCTGGCGTGGGGCTGCTGGCCGCACGAGGCGCGCAGCAGCCGGATGGCGGCCGGCCCGCTGTAGCTGGCGGCGGAACTGAAATTCTTGAACAGGTAGTCGAAGCGCGTGAACAGCGGGTGGTTGCTGGCCTTGGCGGCGTCCAGGTCGTCCCACGACAGCGAGCAGATGTGCAGCACGATGATGTCGAACTGCGCGTCGGGCGTGGCCGTCAGCGGCTGCGCGGTGGCCGACCGGGTCGATTCCTGCTCGCGGAAGGCGGCCAGTTGGGCGTCGTAGCCGCCACGCACGGCGAAGTCGGCGCGCGGAGTGTCCGCCGCGCGCGCGGTCATCTGGTTGAGGCGCGTCGGCGGGTTGCCGTCGCCGGTGCCGTGCCAGAACGGGATGGCGATCAGCGCCAGCAGCACGAAGGATGTCACCCGCACCCAGCGGTTGATGATCAGGTAGAGCAGCACCGCCAGCCCGATCGCCACCACCATCTGCAGGGAGACGATGCGCTGCGCCAGTTCGAGCAGGTAATCCGGCGTGAACGCGCGCACGTTCGAGAACTGCGACACCACGCGCGCGAACGGCGGCAGCGTCGATTCCCGGTAGGCCAGCATCGCCCCGACCCCGATGGCGATGAACTGGCGCAGCACCCGCAGCGGCCGCGACTCCATCGGCGCCGCCAGGAACAGCGCGAACACCAGGTTCGTCAGCCAGTGCGGCTGGAGGTGGCCCGTGTGGAACAGCCAGAGCTTGGCGAGGAAGTAGAGGTTCCAGATTCCCATGGCGATGTGAGGTTCGGCTCCTGCGGCGTGATGGCGGGGGGGATGATCTAAGGCTGGCGGGGGCGGCGGCGCCAGATCAGCAGGTCGAACGCTTCCGCGCAGGCGTCGTAGAGGCGCAGCAGGCCCTGGTAGCCCATCTCGATCACCTCCTTGAGGCTGCGCAGCGGGGCGTCGGCGTGTTCGTCGTCCAGCCAGTCGATCCAGGCGTCGGCGCGGCCGAAGGTGCACTGGATCAGCTCGATCTCGCGCTCGGCGGTCAGGCCCTCCATCCGCACGCCGAGGTGACGGTTGACGTTGCGCGTGACCACGCCGGGGAAGTGATAGGTGCGCGTGCCGCGCGCCAGGCAGACGCCCACGCGCGCCCCCTCGTCGAGCGTCACCTCCACGGGCAGCAACAGGCCGAGCCCGCCCATCGAGTAGTTCTCGGTGCGGCAGGCCAGCGTGGCGCCGTCCGGCAGCAGCAGCGTGGCCGGCACCCGCATCGGAATGCGGTGGGAGACCCGCACCTGCCGCGCCTCCCGCGCCACGCCCACGGCGGCGCCGAGCATGATCAGGTTGGCCAGTGCCCAGCCCATGTTCATCAGCACCGTGGCCGGCTCGTCGGTGCTGCCAAACAGCAGGTGGCCCACGCCAACCGCCAGCCCGACCACGTTGAGCGCCAGCAGCACCAGGTAGGGCTTGGAGATGGTCCAGTCGAGGTAGTCGTCGGCAATCTGCCCGCCCTTGGCCGTGACATTGAACTTGCCCAGGCGCGGGTTGATAAAGGCCACCGTGGTCGGCAGCACGATGTACCAGGCCAGCACCGATTCGTAGACCTCGGCCCAGAACGAATGACGGTAGCGGCCCTGCAGCCGCGAGTTGGTCACGTTGGCCACGAACAGGTAGGGCAGCACGTAGGCCATGATCAGCAGCGCCGAGGTGTTGATCACGTGCAGGCCGAAGTACAGGTAGGCGATCGGCATGGTCAGGAAGATCAGCCGGGGAATGCCGTAGAAGAAGTGCAGCATCGCGTTGCTGTAGCAGATGCGCTGGAACAGGTGCAGCCCGCGCCCGAGCAGCGGGTTGTCGATGCGGAAGATCTGTGCCATGCCGCGCGCCCAGCGGATGCGCTGCCCGATATGGCCGGACAGGCTCTCGGTAGCCAGCCCCGCCGCCTGCACCGTGCGCAGGTAGGCGCTGTTGTAGCCCAGCCGGTGCAGCTTGAGGGCCGTGTGGGCGTCCTCGGTGACGGTTTCCACGGCAATCCCGCCGATCTCCAGCAGCGGGGCGCGTTTGATGACCGCGCAGGAGCCGCAGAAGAAGGTGGCGTTCCAGAAATCGTTGCCGTCCTGGATCAGCCCGTAGAACAGGCTGCCTTCGTTCGGCACGCGCCGGAAGGTGTCGAAGTTGCGCTCGAACGGGTCTGGCGAGAAGAAGTGGTGCGGCGTCTGCACCAGCGCGCACTTCGGGTCGGCCAGGAACTCGCCCATGGTCATCTGCAGGAAGGACCGGGTGGGGATGTGGTCGCAGTCGAAGATCGCGATGTACTCGCCGTCCGTCTTCGCCAGCGCCTTGTTGATATTGCCGGCCTTGGCGTGGAAATTGTCCTCGCGCGTGAGGTAGCCCACCCCGGCCGCCGCCGCGAAGTCCCGCATCGCGGGCCGCCGGCCATCGTCGAGGATGAACACGCGCAGCTTGTGCGCCGGCCAGTCCATGCTCAGCGCCGCGTACACGGTGGGCTGCAGCACCGCCAGCGACTCGTTGTAGGTGGGGATGTAGACGTCCACCGTCGGCCAGGTCTCCGGGTCGGCCGGCAGCGCCTTGGGCCGGCGGTTCAGCGGCCACGCCGTTTGCAGGTAGCCCAGCCCCAGCACGATCCAGGTGTAGACCTCGGCCGCATAGAGGAGGTAGCCCACGGCGGCCTCGGTGGCCGTGGTGAACTGCAGCGTCTGCGTGGAGCGCCACCAGATATAGCGGCCCGCCATCAGCGTGGAGAGCACCATCATCGCCAGCGTCGGCAGCCGGCCGGGAATGCGCCGCAGCACCGTCAGCCCGATCCAGACGATGGCGAACAGCAGCAGCTGGCTTGAAAACGTCAGCGGCGTGGTGCTGATGACCGCACCGGCCAGGCAGGCGAGCACCAGCGATGTGGGCACCGCGAACGGGATGCGGCCCACGCGGGTGGCGACGGCTTCCACGCCATCGCCCACGCGCGCCCAGTTCACGCGGGGCAGCCGCGCGGCAACGCGGCGCCGCGCGCGCGTTACCGCGTGGTAGATCGGCCCGAGCAGGCGGTCCAGCCAGCGCCGGAACGGTGTGACCCCCGGCGGCGCGGCAACCTGGCGGCGCTTGCGCAGGTCGGCGGCCAGCCGGTAGCGCGGGCGCGGCGGGCGGATGAACAGCCGCCACACCCACGCGGCCGGGTCGCGGCGGCGGCCCATGCCGAGCCGGGCCAGCGCGCGCCGGTACAGCAGGGCGGCCCATTCCGCCGGCAGGTCGGGCTTGCCGGGGCGGGGCGGCTGGAAGACCGCGCGCAGCAGCCAGATGCCGCCGTGGGCGGGTGCGGTGACGCCAAGGTGGCGCGCCAGCCGGTCACGCGCGCCAGTCAGCCAGCGGGTGATGCGGGCGGTGCGGGTGGGCTTGGCGCTCATCGTTCGGGCTCCTGTGGCGGGGCGCCAATCCAGTGGGAGACCCACGACGCCAGCCCTTGCAGGTCGTGCGCCGCCTGCGAATGCGGCGCGCTGCGGCAGAAGTTCTCGCTGCGCGCGAAGGCTTCCGGAATGCCGCTGTCCTCGTGCACGGGGCAGGCCAGCATCGCGTCGCCCAGCGTGGCGCGCAGCAGCGTGACGATATCGGCATGCAGCCGTCGCGCCGGCTGGAGCCGCGTGGCCACGTAGCAGGCGGCGTGGCCGCGCCGGGCCAGCGCATCGGTCAGGCGGCGTAGCCCGACACAGACTTCAGGCTGCGGCGGCAGGAGCACCAGCACCAGGTCTGCGGCGGCGATGGCCTGGCCCGCGTGCGGCGAGGGCCAGGGCGGCGTGTCGATCAGCACCGCGCCGTGCGCCGGCATGGCCACCTGGGCGATCAGCCCGCGCAGCCAGTGCGGCCCCGCGCGCAGCAGCTTGCCGGCCTGGATGTCATCGTCGTCGCTGTCCTGCTCGCCCCAGGGCACGAACAGCACGCCATCGTCGCTGCGCAGCCCGGCCTGCGCCCACGCGGTGGGCGACCCGTCGGCCAGGCAGCCGGACAGCCCCGCGCGCGCGGCGTCGCGCAGGCCGAAGTGATAGCCCAGCACATTGCGCGGGTCGCATTCGAGCGCCAGCACCGGGTGCCCGCGCGCCGCCAGCAGCGAGGCCAGCGAGGCCGTCACCATGCTGCGTCCGGCGCCGCCGGCGGGGGAGACGATGGCGATGGTCTTCATCGCTGGGGCTCCCGGTCCGGGCGGCGCTTGCCGCGAATCACCATGCCGTGCAGCTGGGGCGGCAGGCGCACGGTGCGGCGCGGGCGCGGCGCGGTCCATTGCGGGAACCAGCGCAGCAGGTCGAAGCGCCAGATCACGAACGCCAGCGGCGCCGCCAGAATCAGTCCCCAGATGAAATAGCCAAGGAAGATGGACATGTCGCGTCAGTCCTGTCGAAGCAGCGGCACCGGGTGCGGCTGCGGCATGGCACGCGGCTGCGCGGGCGGGGTGTCGCGCAGCGGCAGCGTGGGGATTTGGGCCACCGGCGGGGCGTTGGCGCCGCCATGGACGCTGCCGTGCGCAACCAGCGCGGCGGTGGTGTCGGGCATGTCAGGCGTGTCGGGCATGTCGGGCATGTCGGACGTGGGGGCCGGCGCGGGCCGGGGCGCCTCCTGCTGGCGCGCGAGCCAGCTGCTGTAGTCGGGCGGCGGCACCTCGGCGATCTCGGCCTCGAAGCGGCCCAGCGTGGCGCCGATGGACTCCAGGTCGCCATTGCGCACGTCGCCATGGAACAGCTCGGCCAGCGGGCGCTGGAACACGCGCCGGCACACGGCGTCCACATCGTCCATGCGGCAGGCGAAGAAGAAGGCGTAGAGGCTGTCGCTGCCGGCCGTGCAGAGGTCGCCCGCGCGGTTCATGCGGCAGGCGCGCAGCGCCTCCACATGGGCGACCTCGGGCAGCAGCGGCAGTTGCAGCAGCACGTGGGGCAGCCGGATCATGCGGCTGCGCTCCACGGCGTCACGCACCAGCGAGACGAACTCGGCGGGCGGCACGTAGCCGCTGGTCGAGGTAGTCAGCACGGCGGACAGCGCGTTGCGGTAGTCGGCCAGAATCGGCCGCGAGAACACCTGCCCCTGCAGGCCCTCGATCATGGCCTGCACCCGCGCGAACGGCGTGCGCTGGGCGATGACGAGATTGGCGCCGAGGTTGAGCATCAGCAGCTCGTAGTGCTGGCGCATGGCCTCCTTGTCCTCGCGCACGGCAATCTTCAGCGCGCGCCCGGCGCCGCGCCGCAGCCGGTGCACCTGCTCGGCCAGCGTCTCGAGTTCGCGCCCGCCGCCGTAGTGCAGCAGGACCGTGGCCGCCACCGCGCGGGCGGCGCTGGCCACGGCGGCCTCGTTGCTGTCCACCACGCGCCAGTGTTCGGGGATGTAGCGCTCGCGCAGCACGGCGTCGCGGCTGACGATCACGCGCTGCTCGTCCGGCGCGAGCATGCCGGCTTCCTCGATGGTGTCGGTGAAGGTCTGCGCGGCCACCATCAGCCGGTGCTCGTGCGGCGCAAAGCGCAGCGGCACGATCTCGCCCGCCACCACGGCCTGGTTGTCGCGCCAGAACGCCACCTCCCAGGTGTATTGGCCCTGTTGCTGCGAGAGTTGCACCGCGCCGGCAAAGCGGCCGTGGAAGCCCTGCAGGTCCGGTGCCGGCTGCCCCGGCGCCGGCGCGGGCGGCCCCATCACCAGCAGCACCGCGCAGCGGTGGCGCGCGCACCATTCGCCCAGCCGCTGGCCTTCCTGGGCCTGCCGCGCGGCATCGTGCCAGGCGAAGAACGCCTCCGCCCCTTCGATCAGCATCATGCTGCCCTGCGCACCGCACTGGTCCACCAGCGCCTGGAGTGCCTCCATGAGCAAGTCGATGCCGGGCCGGCTGGCGTCCGTGGGCGGGTGCAGCGCGCACAGGTTGGCGCGGCCGTGGAGCGCGCGGTTGGCGTCGATGTCGAGCCCATGGGCGCGTAGCTGGGCGGCAATGTCGGCGGCGTCACGCGTGGAGAGCACCGTGGCTGGCGCGTGCAGCGCCGTGGCGGCGGTCTGCCAGAACAGCGCGTCGCGGGCGGGCGAGGGCTCGGCATAGACCACGTGCGCGCGGGCCGGGGTGAGCGTGGCCAGCGCCGGCGACAGCCCGTCGATGGCCAGCCCCGTGCGCGCCTGGAAGCGCGCGCGCAGGCCGGGCCGGGCGGTGGCGGGGATGGCGGGGGCAGTGGTGCGGTCGGTGTGCTTCATCGATCCCCCATCAATAGGCCGAGTACGGCCGCACCGGATTCGGCGGCAACGGCACCGGGTCGCGGCGACGGTCGAACAGGTAGCGCAGCCAGACCATGGCCCGGTTCGGCGCGTAGTCGCGCGAGCGGTCGATCTGGAAGCCCGCGCCGGCCACCCAGTGCGGGGCGAAGGTGTATTCCACCGTGGCGCCCAGCGTGTAGCTGAAGCCGCCGCCCGAGCCGCCCGTGTAGATCGGGTTGCCGGCCAGTTGTTGCAGGTCGGGGCGGGTGGGGAAGTAGGGCGCGTCGTCCTCGTAGGTGAACGACCAGCCGGCCGAGCCCTGCAGCCGCCACGACCAGCGCGCGTAGCGCCCGGTCCAGTCGAGCGGGATGCCGAACGAGAGGTAGCGCTGCGGGCTGTAGTAGCCGCCATGGCCGAACGAGTAGAAACGCTGGTTGTCGCTGTAGCGCCAGTAGTTCAGCACCAGCCCGCTGGTCACGCGCTGGTCGCGCTGGGCGTAGACGGGCAGGTCGAAGCCGGTGCGGACCGTGAACTCGCGGTTCGTCACCACGTTGTGGCCGGTGTAGAGCCCCGCGCCCACGTCGCCGAATACGCTTACGCGGCCGATGTCACGCGCGTAGCGCAGGTGGATGCCGTTGCGCACCACGCCGCCCCAGGTCTCGCCGGTGACGGGGTCCGTGGCGCCGCCGTAGGAGATCAGCGAACTGGTCACGGCCCGCCGCGAGACGTCGACGGAGGCGGACGAGACGCCCAGATCCGCGCGATAGCGGAAGCCGCCCACCACGGTCTGTTCGGTAAAGCCGAGCGGCGTGGTGCCGAGGTCCGCCCGCCAGCTGTTGTCGGCGCCATCGAACTCGTAGCCGGCGGCCAGCGCCACGCCACGGTCGGTCTGGCCGATGGTGCCGAGGCCCGTGTTGCCGAGCGCGGCGATCTTGCCGAACTCGGACGCCTTCGAGAAGTTGCTCGCCTGCAGCGTGCCGGCGTCGAGCAGCACGGTGTCCGCATGGAAGAACATGTGGCCGCTGTAGCCCTGCGGAATGCGCACGAACAGCGGGATCTCGGTGGCGTGCAGCCGCGAGATGCCGGCATCGCCGGATTTGTTCGACTGCATCACGGCCGTCGCCACCTCGCCCTGGCGGCGCGCCTCCAGCCCGGCCAGGGCGCGGCCGGCTGGCGTGCCCTCGGGGCCGGGCAGCACGCCTTCGCGCTGCTCCAGCCCCTGTGCGGTGCGATAGTGCGCCGCCGCGTCGTTGAAGTCGCCGCGCGCCTGGGCGATGCGGCCCTGCTGCACGGTGATGTCGGCGCGGTCCGGGTAGCGCTGGGCGAGGTCGTCGACCACGGCGCTGGCCTCGTCCGTGCGCCGCATCGCCGTGAAGCGCCGCGCCACCGAGAGCCGGGTGTCGATGTCGTCGTCGGGGGTATCGGCCAGCACCGCGCGCACGATCTCCAGCGCCTGCGCCTCCTTGCCCTGCCGTTCGAGCATGCGCGCCAGCGTGAGCCGCGCGCCGGCGTCCTTGGGGTCCGTGGCCAGCACCGCCTGCGCGGCCTCCGCCGCGCCCCGGTAGTCGCCGCCGGCTTCTCTCAGATCGGCCAGCGTCAGCAGCCAGCGGCGGTCAGCCTGCTGGCCCTCGGGCACGGCGTACAGCATCTGCTGGGCCCGCGTGAGGTCGCCATCGGCGATGAGCCGGTCGGTGCGGCGCAGCGCCAGCCGCAGCGACTGATCGTCGAACGACGCCTGCTGTTCGGCCGTGATGCCGGGCAGGGCGCGCGATTCGGCAATCCAGGCCTGCAAGGCGTCGTCCCGGTCGGCGGCGGCCAGCAGTTCGCCGTAGCGCAGGCGGATGTCGAGGTGGGGGTCCTCGGGGTGCGCGGCCAGCCAGTCGCTGACCAGCCGCAGGCCCTTGTCGGTCTCGCCCAGCCCGATCCATTCGCGGCCGATGGAGGCGAGCATGTGCGGTTCGTCGCGCGCGGCGATGGCGGCCTGGTCGAGCAGCGCGCGGGCCTCGTCATCGCGGCCTTCTGCCAGCCACAGGCGGGCCTCGCGCAGCAGTTTTTGCGCCGCGAGGTTGCTGGCGAGGCCGCGCATGCCTTCGCTGCGTTCGGCTTCGGGCACCGCCGCCAGTACGGCCGTGGCGGCGTCGATGTCGTCCACGGCATTGAGATAGAGCGCGGTGGCGTAGCGCATCTCGGCGGTGGGCGCGGCGGCGACCCCGTCCTCCATGACGGTGCGGCCCAGCACCGGCAGGTTGAGGTCGCGATAGAGGCGGGCCAGCGTGTAGCGCGTCCACGCGGCATCGGGGGCCAGCCGGATGGCGTCTTCGAGCCGCTGCAGCGCCGGGCTGCGCTGCTTCTGCGCGATCAGCTGGTCGGCCTGCACGGCCAGCAGGTCGGCCCGCAGTGCGCGCAGTTCCGACTCCGAGCCCTGCATACGGCGCGACGCGTCCGCGATCAGCGGGCCGATCTCGTCTTGCCGCTGCTGCGTCTGGAGCAGGGCGACGAGGCTGCGCAGCGCGCCCATGTCGGGCTTCGGCCGGGCCAGCATCTGGCGCAGCAGCGTCTCGGCCTCGGCATCCTTGTGCTGGGCGATCAGCGCGTCGGCCAGAATCGCCTGCGCGTTCTCGTTGCCGGGCTGCAGGGCCAGCTCCTCGCGCGCCAGCGCTTCGGCCTGCACTGGCTTGCCCTGGGCGTTGGCCTCGCGCGCACGCGCCACGGTGCCCCAGAACGTGGCCGTGTCCCGCAGGCTGCGCCATTTATTGCGATTGTCCGGATCGAGGCTCATCGCCCGGGTGAACAGCTCGCGGGCTTCGTCGTGCCGGCCTTCGCGCAGCCGCACCAGACCGAGCCCGCCCACCACCTCGCCATCCTGCCGGCGCTTCTGGTAGGCCTTCTGAAGCGCGATGTCGGCCTCCTTGAGCTGCCCGCGCTCCAGCTGGGCCAGCCCGCGCTGCCGCGCCTGCCAGGCGGGGTCGGCTTCCAGCTTGCGCTGGGCCTCGCGCCTGGCGCCGAGGCTGGCGAGTGTCTGTTTGGCGGCCTCGTCGTCGGGCACTTCCTTGAGGTAACGCTCGAACCACACGTAGTAGGCCGGGTCTTCGTTGACGCCGTACAGCGTGCGCCGCCAGATATCGAGCGCGCTCTTGCGGTCGCCATCGGGCCGCTGGGTGAGGTCGTAGAGGATGGCGAGCCCTTCCTGCCGGGTGGCCTCGCGGTCGGTCAGCAGGCTGCCCAGCGCCAGGGCGAGGCGCGAGTCGTCCGGCTCCTGCTTCACACGGCGGCGCAACTCGGCAATCGCGCGCGGGCGGCCGGCGGTGGTGCCGGCCAGGATGCGGTAGTAGTCCAGCGCCAGTTCGCCGCCCGGCGCGCCGCGCGGGAACAGGGCCTCCAGCCGCGTGGCGGCCTCCTCGGACTTGCCACTGCGGGCGAGCAGCCGCACCTGCGCCATCTCGCGCTTGTCACGCGTGGCGATGCGGTAGGCGTCCTCAAGGTCGCGCGTGGCCGCGCTGTCCGGCGCCACCTCGCGCATGTGCCGCAGCACCTTGTCAGCCTCGGTGGGGCGGTTGGAACGGATTTCGATCAGGCCCAGCATCTTGAGCGCCTCCGGTTGGCGCGGATCGATCAACAACGCCTTCTCCAGTACGCCGCGCGCCATGTCCGCACGGTTGCGCGCCTCCCACATGCGCGCCGACGCCAGCAACTGCGCCATCTCCCGGCGCGTGGTGGCGGTCGATGGCGCGGCCGGGGCGGACGCGGCGTCGGCGGCCGCTGCCTCACCCGGCAGCGCGGCGCTGGCCAGCAGCAGCCACAGCGTGCGAGCTAGCGCCTTGCCGGGCATGCGGTATTCCACGCCGGCACCAGCTTGCCGTCCGCCTCGAACCGGTACAGGCCATCCACATGCCCCAGCCCGAACAGCGTCAGTACCTGACCGTAGTAGCCGGAGGGCGACTGCGCGGCCAGCGTGCGCGTGCGCTGCGCCTGGGCGCGCGCGGCGTCCGGCTGGCCCTGCGCCAGCATGAACGGCGCGATGGCCGCCGAGAAGCCCGCGTTGCCCGCGTTCGGCCCGAAGGTGCCCGCCTGCGTGTCCACCCGCTCGGGCGGATGGCCGTTGGCGAGCACATAGTCGGCCATTGGATGCAATGTACGCAGCACTCCGGCGCGCAGCGGGTCGCCCGCAGCGGTCATGCCGGCCCACAGGTAGACCCGGATCGAATCATAGGAGCCCGTGGCCTGCGTGTCCGTATCGGGCCGGAAGCCGGCGCCCTTCTGATAGAGCACCCAGTCGGGCGAGAAGCCGCGCGGCGCGGTGTCCACGATCAGCCGCCCCGCGCTCTCGACCATGGCCTGCCAGCCCCGGTCCTCGGTCAGCGCAGCGGCCAGCCGGCGCATTACCGGCAGCGGCACGTAGCTCGGGTTCAGCCGCCAGCTGTCCGGGGTGGGATGAAAGCCGACCGGGCCCGGCAGCAGCGTGCGGCCCAGTCCGGGCAGCACCGCCGATTCCTCGCGCAGCGCGCGCCGGGCCACCAGCGTGCCCAGCGCCGTGAAGCGGCGTTCGCGCCAGAGCCGGCCGGCTTCGAGCAGCGTGTAGGCGATCCACAGGTCGGCGTCGCTGGCGGCGTTGGTGTCGATCACGCCCCAGGTGCCGGCCTCGGGGCCGCTGTCGCGCTTGCCCCAGATCCACGCGGGCAGGTGGGCGCTGAGGTCGCCGCGCGCCAGATTGTTCTCGGTCCAGCCGAGCAGTTTGTCGAAGGTGGCACGGTCGTTGGCCACGAGCGCGAAGAACAGCGCGTAGGCCTGCCCTTCGGAGACCGTGGCCTGGCGCTCGGTGCTGGCATCGACCACGCGGCCGTCCGGGCTGATGGTGTCGCGCCGGAAGGCGTCCCAGTCCGGCCACGGGCAGGTGGCCGCCAGGCTGGCGAGCGACACCCCCGCCAGCGTGGTCATCACCAGGCCGCGAGCGATCTGCCTGAGCCAGCGGGGCAGCACACGCCGCATGTCACCCTCCGTTGCGGCGCGCCGCGATCCGGCCCAGCGCCCAGAACAGGGTCAGCGCCACCAGCAGCCCGGCCACGATGCCGGCGATGGCCAGCAGCGCCGGGTGGTCCGCCATGCGCACCCACACCCGCGCATACCAGGGCAGGGTGCCCACGTAGTAGCGCTCGCCCAGGCGCAGCCCTTCCACCTCGCGCTGGCGGACCACGGTGAGGTCGCCGCGAATCTGGGCGACCTTGCCGGCGTCTTCGAGCACATCGAGCACATCGCGCACGTTCTCGGGCGCGGTGGCGGTCACGGCGACCACGCTGCGCTGCGCCTGATACGGCGATTCGAAGCCGATCAGCGCCGCCAGCGGCCCGTCGGCGGAAAGGATCGCGCGCCCGGCGGGCGACACGTTGTGGTCTGCCTCGCCACTGAGCCAGTGGGTCCACGCCCCGCCGCGCTGGTCGCGCAGGGTGATCTCGGTGCGGCCCTGCTGGATCAGGATCGGCAGGGACTTGCCCCAGCTCGCCAGGAGCTCGCCTGCGCTGCCGGTGCCCACCATCAGCAGGTTACGGTCCTTCACGGTGTCGATGGCCCTGGCCGGCGCCACCGCCACGCGCAGCGCCGGCAGGCCGGTCCACTTGCCCATGTGGCCGAGCAGCGTCAGCATCGCCTCCTGATCGAGCGCGCTCGGGGCGTCCGGCATGACCACGGCGGTATCGGCCAGGTCCGCCAGCCGGGTGAACGGATAGCCGCTGTTGGCGAAGAAGGCGAGGTTGGGCAGCGCGGCGTAGTGCGAGAAGCCGCTGAAGTCGATCGACGAATCGGGATCGACCGCCGCGCGCGCCACGTTGGCCGCCGAGGACGCACACAGGCCGGTCTTCTGCGAGTCCATGTGGAAGCGGAACTGCATCTGGTTGTTGCTGCCCACGCGGAAGGCGGGGATCAGGATCTCGTTGCTGACGGATGCGCTGCCGCCCGAGATCAGCGGCACGCTGACCAGGCTCTCGTCGTTCTGCGCGGTCAGCGGCTTGAGCCGGTAGGAGCGCACCAGCTGCTCGTTGATATCGACGCTGAGCACCGAGTCGTTATAGGTGGAGGGCGCGGTGTAGCGGTACCTCACGTTCAGGGGCACGGCGCGGTCATTCCAGCCGTAGAGGTCGGCCGGCACGCGCAGGTTCACCCGGATCGGATCAGGGCTGGCGCCGCCCACCTGCAGCTGCTGCGGGTCCGTGACGAGTTCCTTGAACAGCACGGGGCGGTCCACCGGCGCCCAGGCCGGTGCGTCGTAGGGCTTGCGCGGCTTGCCGAGTTCTACCGACTGCACGCCGGCGCGGCTGCCCGCCATGGCGGCCTTGCCCAGCACCAGCGCGTTGGCCGCCACCTGCAATTCCTGCGGATTGCGGCCGGCGAGCACCAGCAGCTTGCGCGACGGATTCGCTGGATTCGGCATCACGCTGACCGAGGCGCCCTGGATCTCGGGCAGCTGGATGCCCGCCGGCATCGCGTTCGGCATCGCAAAGACAATGGCGTGGGCATCGGCGGGCAACTGGCTGCGCGCCGGGAAGCGCAGCTCCCGGTAGCTGGCCAGCGCGCCGAGCCAGGACGACACCACGCCGGCCGCCCGCAGCGTGGCGGCATCGGCATTGGCCGGCAGCACGAAGGGCACGGTGACGCGGCTGTTGTCGCGGCGGTCGAAGAACGGCGCGGGCAGCAGCGCGAGGTTGTCCGGCAGCGTGACGGGCAGCTTGGTCAGGGTCAGCGTGGTGGCGGGGCTGATATCCGCCCAGAGGCTGGAGTGGTACGGGTCCTCGCAGTGATCGACCGTGTAGTGGGCGATCATCTGCACGTTCAGGCGGTTGAAGTCCGTGAAGTAGCGCGGGTCAAGGTCGATCTCGCGCGTGATTTGCTGGCCCGCCTGCTCCTTCTCCAGCGGCAGGGTGGCCACCACTTCGTCGTTGAGGCGGATCTTCAGGTGCGAGAGCGGATAGACCAGCGAGGGGGAGTAGGTGAAGACCAGCTTGAGCCTGGCGGCCGTGACCACTTCATCGAGGCGGACGCCGATGTTCAGGGTGCGGTCGGGGTCCACGCCGCGCAGCGGGATGGGCTGGCCGGCACCCATCTGGGCCAGCGTGAGCACCTGGGTGCGCCCCGGTGCAGGGGCTGCCGGGGCTGCAGGGGCTGCAGGGGCTGCAGGGGTCGAGGCCGCAGCCGGCGTCGATGCCGTGGGCGCCGGGGCCGGCGTTTGCGCCATCGCGGACGCGGCACATGCGGCCATGCACAGCATGGCAAGCCGTTTGCCGCCACAGCGCAGGTCTGACACGAGAAGAATCATATCGAGTGCCCTGTGAAGGTGGCGCAGCCGCACCATCGCAAAGATGACCGCAGCGCCGCGCTCACGGTACTGCGTGGCGAATATAGCACGCAGTTTTCGGCGAATTGGGCGGGGGCGCAGGGGGGCGGGCGTGAAATAAAAATTATTCAATTCGCCGTGCCGTATTCGGGCAAAACATTGAAATCAGTGGCTCCTGTTTGCGCCAACGGGTCAAGCGTTTGGCATCAAACGAATGCGTTCGGCGCCGTGTCGATGCACATTTTGCATAAGGGGAGGAATCGCCATGTGGAAGAATGACAATCTCCTACCCTCATTGCCGTCATCGCCCCATGTCCGAAGCCATCGTCTACCTGAACGGGGAACTGCTCCCGTTGTCCGAAGCCCGCATTCCCGTCCTCGACCGCGGGTTTATCTTTGGCGACGGCATCTATGAAGTGATTCCCCTCTACAACGGCAAGCCGTTCCGGGGCGCGCAGCATCTGGCGCGTTTGAAGCGCAGCCTGGCGGCCATTGGCATCGACGATCCGTACACCGAGGCCGAATGGCTCGCGCTGATCGGCCGTGTGGTCAAGGCCAACGGCATGTCGGACCAGATGGTCTACATGCAGGTCACGCGCGGCGTGGCGAAGCGGGCACATGCGTTCCCGAAGGAAGCGGTCACGCCGACCGTGCTGATCATGACCAACCCGATGGCGCTGCCGCCGGCGTCGGCCGTGGAGCAGGGCGTGGCCTGCGTGACGATGGAAGACCGCCGCTGGCTGAACTGCCAGATCAAGTCCACCTCGCTGCTCGGCAACGTGCTGGCCGCGCAGGAAGCCGCCGCCAACGGCGTGACCGAGGCGATCCAGTTCCGCGACGGCCAGCTCACCGAGGCCTCGGCGTCGAACGTGTGGCTGGTGCAGCAGGGCCGCGTGGTGGCCCCGCCCAAGGACAACCTGATCCTGGAGGGCATCCGCTACGGCCTGATGGAGGAACTCTGCGCCGCGATGGATATTTCGTTCACGTCGCGTCCCATCGCGCGCGACGAGGTCTTCGCGGCGGACGAGGTCATGCTGTCGTCGGCCAGCAAGGAGCTGCTGCCGGTGGTCACGCTCGACGGCCGCGCCATCGGCAATGGCCAGCCCGGTCCGGTGTTCCAGCGCCTCTACGCGGCCTACCAGGCGGCCAAGGCGGCGCTATAACGCACGGCGCGCCCGTGCTAGGATGGCCGCGGACGAACCACCGAGAGGAGGCCAGTCATGGCCAAGCGCGAGCGCAGCCGGCGCGTCATCATGGAAGAGGTGAGCCGGCGGGTCCAGCAGATCGACGAAATCGCCGACGAGGGCCGACACATCCAGGTGCCGGACCCGCAGCCGCACCCGCGCGATGGGCGTGGCCGGAACTGGGACATGGCCCGCTTCGGCAATGCACGCGGCTTCGAGGCCGCCATCCGCAACGTCGTCGACGACGTGCGGGACGAGTTCGACCTGACCGACGAGCCGGTCTCCAGCGTGCCGAACCCGTTCGGCGACTGACTCAGGCCGGCGCCACCGCCTCCGCGTAGCGCCAGGTGGCGCCGGACTGGCGCTTGGCGCCGTACATCGCGGCGTCCGCCGCATGCAGCAGCGCCGTGCCGCCGCGCGCGTGCACCGGATAGACCGCCACCCCGATACTGAGCGTCGCCCCGATGCTTTCCCCGCTCGCCGTGCCGAACGGCTCGGTCATCGCCGCCAGGATGCGCTTGGCGGTCAGGACGGCGTCGTCGGTCTCACGCAAGGTCCCCAGCAGCACCGCGAATTCGTCGCCGCCCAGCCGGGCCGCGCGGTCGGTCTCGCGCAGACAGGCCCGGATGCGCTGGGCGATACCCACCAGCACGGCGTCCCCCACGGCATGGCCGTGGCGGTCGTTGATGCCCTTGAAATCGTCACTGTCCAGATAGAGCACGGCCACGCGCTGGCCCATGGCCGCCGCGCTGCGCACGGCCTGGTCGAGTGCCTCGGTGAAGGCGGCGCGGTTGAGCAGGCCGGTCAGGCTGTCGTGCGTGGCGCGGTGCGCCAGCGAGCGGTTCTCGTGCTGCAACTGGCCCTGCCAGGCCTCCAGTTCATCGAGCAGCACGTTGAAATCCTCGCCCAGCGCGTTGAGTTCGTCGATGCGCGCCGGCGGCACGCGCTGGCCGAACGCGCGTTCGGATCGCACCGCATGGGCCACGCGCATCAGGCTGCGCACCGGGTCGATGATGTGCACCAGCATGCGGCTGGACAGGTAGTGCGCGCCCACCGCCGTCAGCAGCAGGCAGGCCATCAGCCCGAGCATGCCCTTGAGCAGGAAATGGAGCAGCGCCACGGGGTCGCCGACCACGCGCACGCTGCCCACCTGCTGGGACTGGTGGAAGACCGGCTGGTCCACCGGGCCCGAGGTCAGCAGGTCCCGGACGAACTGGCGCAGGGCCGGGAAGCGCGACGAACCATGGCGGTGCCAGCTGGCCACCGGCTGGTTGTCGCGGTCGAAGATCCAGACCGCGGTCAGGTCCTCGCCGGTGGCGATCATCGACAGGGTCTCGGCGGCGGCGGCTTCGTCGCGGAACACGATCGGTGCCTCCACGGTATAGGCGATGGAGCGCGCCACCAGCCGCAGGTTGTGGTCGGCATAGGCGCGCAGCGCAGTCAGGCCCAGGCCGGTGAGCGTGGTGCCGGCGGTGAACACGGCGATCAGCGCCACGCTCAGGTGGAAGCGGCGCAGGGTGCCATAGAGCGACGGCCGGGAAGCGCGCGTCATGATGCCGGCGCCTTGCGGCGGCCCAGTTGCAGTACGCCGGGGTGGACGTGGATGCCGCTGCGGCCGAGGGCATCGAGGTTGACGCGGAAGGAGACCTGCCGCTCGCGGATGTTGAGACAGAACATGCTGCCGGCATCACACTCGAAGTCTTCCTCCGCGATCACCAGCACCGGGTGGCCGGTCACGTCGGCGGAGATTTTCTCGCGGCGTGGGGCGGACATCGCGCCGACATAGAGCGCGTCGCAGTCGGGCGCCGGGTTGCCGGCCATGGGGTCCATCTGCCGGGCGGCGACCAGCCGGCCCGTGGAGAGCGCGCCGCCCTCCATCAGCTTGCCGGCATAGCGCGCGACGGGGTCTACGCAAAGCCGTAGGGCGTCGCGCTCCACGGGCCAGCGCGCATAACCGAGCAGGCCCATGACCACGCGTGCCACCGCCTCCGGGCGTGGCAGTGCCGGGGCGGCCGGGGTCAGGTCGTGCGCGGCCAGCCGGGGCGTGGCCAGCAGCAGCGCGGCGAGCATCGGCAGGGCAGGCAGCAGGAGGGGCGGAGAGAAGGTGCGCGGCACGGGCAAGGGCGGTTGGGGTCCCTTGGGATGTCGGCACGGTGCCGGCAAAACTGTAGCCGGCGCGTCCATGTGGATGTGCTAGAGTCGTTTGAACGCGTTTGTCCACGGAGGGCACCATGGCGACCGAATCCCAATCGCAACAAAAAGGGCAGGTGAAGGCGTTCGTGCAGACCGCGCCGCAGGCAGGGCGCTATGTCTGGATCATTGCGCTGGTGGACTTCGGCGCCCAGCAGGTCCGGCGCACCATTGTGTCCGACGACACGTTCACCACGGCCGACGCCGCACGCGTGGCGGGCGACGCCCAGCTCAAGGCGATGGCCGCCGATCACTGACACCCGTCCATCCGGCGTGCCCGGTGACTGTCACGCCGCACCGTTTTCCGATACCCTTTCTCAAGCCGGGCCCCGCGCGGGGCCGTGTCGGCTGCCGCCCATTTGCCATCGAAACCCCGAAGACAGATAGAAGGAGAGGGAATGCCCGAGCTTCAAGACAAGTTCCAACGCCGTCTCGTCCGCGCCATGACGGGCGCCACGCTGCTCGTTGCCACCCTGGCGTTCGCGCCGGCGGCGATGGCGCAGGTCAATATCCATATCGGCATTGGCACCCCGCCGCCGGCCCCGATCTACGAGGCCGTGCCCGCGCCGCGCCACGGCTACATCTGGCAGCCGGGCTACTGGGCCTGGGACGACCACGGCCACAAGCACAAGTGGAAGCAGGGCAAGTGGGCCAAGGATCGGCCGGGCTATGTCTATGAGTCGCCGCGCTGGGTGCAGGCGAGCAATGGCTGGGTGATGCAGCCGGAACGCTGGAACCAGGGGCCGGGCGACCACGGCAAGTACAAGGACAAGGGCGGCAAGGGCTGCCCGCCGGGCCACGCCAAGAAGGGCGAGTGCTGATTCGCCGGTCTTCTCATCATGCGGTAACTGCCGCGCGGGGCGCCATGCTAGGATTTCCGCGAGATTGTTCCACCCCGGAGGCATGAGACATGGCAAAGCAGGTCTTCTCGCGTGCGCAGTATCTCGACATCCTCAATGACAGCCTGCGCCGGCACCCGGGCTGGCAGCCGGGCATGGCGTTCGTGTTCCTGCCCCCGGGCGCGGATGCGAGCCAGGCCTCGGGCGTGGGCTGCACCGGGCCACTGGAGGCGCTGCCGGTCTATTGCGAGATCGAACGCGTGGCGTCGGGCCTGATCACGGTGCGGCCGGAGTAAACCGGCCACCCGGCCCGCCCCGGTACAATGGCGCCCTTACTCAATCCCCCTCGGACAAATTCCCGTGAAGAAGACGGACCTGGAAAAGAACAAAGGCCTCAAGATCGCCCATGACATGAAGCACGCGGCGGCGGTGCGTGGCGGTGGCGTGGGTCAGGCGGCAACGCTGGCCCGGCGCGAGCAGCGCAAGCTCGACCAGCAGGCCGGCCTGGTGCCGTTTGCATGCAAGCTGGAAGGAAAACTGGCGGCGCGGCTGCAGGAACTGGCCAAGGAGCACCCGGGCGGCATGAACGGCCTGGTGGCCGAGGTGCTGGAAAAGGGGTTGGCGGGAATGACCGCCTGAGGATGGGGTGGCCCCTCTCCCTGCGGAAGAGGGGCGCTGAAGGCCTCAGCCTTCGTCTTCCTCGTCGTCGAGGAAATCGCGGCGCAGCAGCCAGTTGGTGATGGCTTCGTCGCAGACCTTCTTGAGCTTGCCTTTCTCGGGCAAGTTATCGAACAGCTGGAAGTTCACCAGCGCCAGCCCGGCGTCGGTGATGTAGAACAGGCGGTCCGGCTCGTCGTAATGCACGAGGCGGCCGTCGATGCCGGACTCCTCGCTGTCCGCCGGCATGTCCTCCAGCTCCACCACACGGCACGTGAAGCGCGGGCTGCGCGTGTGGGTCAGATATTCGAATTCGTCATGCATGATCTCGCCGCCCTTGCCGGCGATGACAGCGAAGCCCCAGATGAACCGGGGCATCGGCAGATCGGACAGATCGTCAATCTCGTCCATGGTGTTCTCCCTGATGCGATACCCGGCATTATCGCCCAAGTCTTGGCGCCAGCCGCGCCTTTATAGCAGGTACCCCTTCGCCAGCGCGCCAAAGCTCTCCAGCTCTCGCGCCTGCCAGGCCGCGTCGTGCCCGAGTTCCTCGGCCAGGATAGCGGCCACGCGCGGGGCGCCGGCCAGTGCCGCGCGGGCGTCCAGGAACAGCGCGCGGTTGCGGCGCGCCAGCACGTCTTCCACGCGCCGCGCCAGTTCGTGGCGGGCGGCAAAGCGCACGTGGGCCTCGGTCAGGCCGGTTTCGGGCACCACCAGGGTGTCGGCGCCGGGCAGGGCGCGCACCAGCGGCAGGTCCGCGCCGTAGTAGCGGTCTGGCGACCCGGAGCCCGGCGCGGGCAGGTCCGCCGGCAGGCCGGCGGCGCCATGCAGCGGCAGATCGGCCGTGCGGCACGGCGCCGCGCGCAGCAGCTGGCGCTGGATCGCCGTTTCCACCACATCCTCGGCCATCTTGCGATAGGTGGTCCACTTGCCGCCGGTGACCGTGATCAGGCCCGCCTTCGACACCAAAATCGTATGTTCGCGCGACAGCGACGCGGTGGACGCCTCGCCAGTCGCCTTGACCAGCGGCCGCAGCCCGGCCCAGACGCTGGTCACGTCGGCGCGCGTGGGGTCGCGGGACAAGTAGCGTGCCGCCGTCTCCAGGATGAAATCGACGTCGTCGGCGCCCGCGCGGGGCTCCAGCGGCAGGTCGTGGCGCGGCGTGTCGGTGGTGCCGACGATGGTGTGGCCGTTCCAGGGCACGACGAACAGCACCCGGCCGTCATCGGTCTTCGGAATCAGGATCGCCCGGTCGCCGGGCAGGAAGCTGCGCGGGATGGTCAGGTGCACGCCCTGGCTCGGCGCCACCATGGTCCGCGCCTGCCCGTCCTCCATCTGCCGCACCGCATCGACCCACACCCCCGTGGCATTGATCACGCAGTCCGCGCGCAGCGGGAAGGTCTCGCCGCCTTCGCCTTCGCCGGCGAGGGCATCCTGCGCGGTCACGCCGGTGATCACGCCGTTTTTCTGCGAGAGCCCGGTCACGCGCATGTAGTTGACCGCCGTGCCGCCCACGTCGAACAGCGTGCGCATCAGCGCCACGGCCAGCCGTGCATCGTCGAACTGGCCGTCGAAGTAGAGGTTGCCGCCGCGCAGCGGCCGTCCGCCGACGTGTTCGGCCAGCGTGGGCGCGGCCTCCAGCGTCTCCCGATGGTTCAGCCAGCGGCTGCCGGACAGGTTCAGGCTGCCCGCCAGCATGTCGTACACCTTGAGGCCGATGCCGTAGAACGGCTGGTCGAACATCTGGTAGGCCGGCACCACGAAGCCCAGCGGCCAGACCAGGTGCGGCGCGTTGCGGGCCAGCAGGCCACGCTCGTGCAGCGCCTCGCGTACCAGGCTGATGTTGCCCTGGGCCAGGTAGCGCACGCCGCCGTGCACGAGCTTGGTGGCCTTGCTTGATGTGCCCTTGGCGAAGTCGGCCGCCTCCAGCAGCAGGGTGCGATAGCCGCGCGACGCGGCGTCCACGGCCGTGCCGAGCCCGGTGGCGCCGCCGCCGATGACGATGACGTCCCAGCGGGCCTCGCGCCGCAGGGTATCGAGCAGGGCGGCGCGCGAGGGTGGCTGGATGGGGGTGACGGGTGTGGGCATGGTGGTTCGGTGCAAATCGAATTTCAACGAAATTTGACGATGGTTAGGGCGGTCAGGCGGATGGGGCGTCATCGCGCGCCCAGTCGCGGGCGCGGTCCACGGCGCGGTGCCAGCGGGCCAGCCGTTGCCCGCGCTCATCGGCAGAGAGGCGCGGCTCGAAGCGGTGCTCCACCTGCCACTGGCGCGCAATTTCCTCGGTATCGGCCCAGTAGCCGGTCGCCAGCCCCGCCAGATAGGCGGCGCCCAGCGCGGTGGTCTCGGTCACGCGCGGGCGCACGACCGGCGTGCCGAGCAGATCGGCCTGCATCTGCATCAGCAGGTCGCTGCGCGAGGCGCCGCCATCCACCCGCAGCTCGGCCAGCGCAATGCCGGCGTCCTTCTGCATCGCGTCCAGCACATCCACGCTTTGCAGGGCGATCGATTCCAGCGCGGCCCGGGCGATATGCGGCCCGCCCGTGCCGCGCGTGATGCCGACGATGGTGCCGCGCGCGAACGGGTCCCAGTGCGGCGCGCCGAGCCCGGCAAAGGCCGGCACCAGCACCACGCCGCCGGTGTCCTCGCACTGGCGCGCGAGCGGTTCTACCTCGGGCGCGCTCTGGATCAGCTTCAGGCCGTCGCGCAGCCACTGGATCGTGGCGCCGCCCATGAACACGCCGCCTTCGAGGCAATATTGCGTGTCGTTGCCGATCTGCCAGCCAATTGTCGTCAGCAGCCGGTTGTGCGAGGTCACGGGCTGGCTCCCGGCATTCATCAGGATGAAGCAGCCGGTGCCGTAGGTGTTCTTTGCCATGCCGGGCGAGAAGCAGACCTGGCCGAAAGTAGCCGCCTGCTGGTCTCCGGCGATGCCGGCGATGGGGATCTCGGTGCCGAACAGCCGGGCCGCGGTGCGCGCCACCTCGCCGCTGGAGGGCACCACGTCGGGCAGCAGGCTGCGCGGAATGTCGAGCAGGCCGAGCAGTTCGTCGTCCCAGCGGAAATTGTGGATGTTGAACAGCAGCGTGCGTGATGCATTCGACACATCGGTCACGTGGCGCTTGCCATCGGTCAACTGCCAGATCAGCCAGCTATCGACGGTGCCGAAGGCCAGCTCGCCGCGTTCGGCGCGGGCGCGGGCGCCTTCGTAGTGATCGAGCATCCAGCGCAGCTTGGTGCCCGAGAAATAGGCGTCGATGATCAGGCCGGTCTTCTGCTGGAAGGTGTCGCCGTGGCCGGCGGCCTGCAGCGCCTCGCACATCGGCGCGGTGCGGCGGTCCTGCCAGACCAGCGCGCGGCCCACCGGCTCGCCGGTCTTGCGGTCCCACAGCACGGTGGTCTCGCGCTGGTTGGTGATGCCGATGGCGCGGATCTGGGTGCCGCTGACGCCGGCATCGCCCAATACCTCGTGGGCCACGGCCAGCTGCGACTGCCAGATTTCATAGGGATCGTGCTCGACGTGCCCGGGATGCGGATAATATTGCCGGAACTCGCGCTGGGCGATCCGCACCACATTGCCGGCGTGATCGAACAGGATGGCGCGCGAGCTGCTGGTGCCCTGGTCGAGGGCCAGCACGTACTGGGGCTGCTGCGATGAAGGCGTCGGGGTCATGCGTTCCATCCGGAATTGAATTGCGGCCGGGTTTGCCGGCCAGACATCGCTGCCATGGCCGAATCCTTGTTCCAACCGTCAGAAATCGTGAGTGTGGTGCGCGCCGGCGTGACCGCGCGCAGCCCGTTCGAGCCCGCCGCCCACTTGCGGCTGGCCGTGGCCGGCCAGCAGGTGGGGTGGATGCCCCGCGTGCATGCGGACGTCCTGCGGCGCATCCCCGGCATGCTGGGCGATGGCCCGCCTGCCGAGCCGGACGCCGTGACGCTGCTCCCGGCCTGCACCACCTTCGAGACCCGCAGCGCCGCGCTGGCCACGCTGGCGCGGCAGCTGGCCGACGCCGGCCACGTGCGCGGCTGGCGCAACGAGTTGTTCGCGGTCACCCCGGCTCTCGCCGCGCCGGCGTTCGCCGTGGTGGAGCGCGCCGCGGCGCGCTTCCTCGGGCTGCTGACCTTCGCTTCGCACATGAACGGGATCATCGCCGGCGAGCGCGCGATGTGGATTTCGCGCCGCAGCGAGAGCAAATCGGTCGACCCCGGCATGTGGGACAACCTCGTGGCCGGCGGCATGCCCCATGGCAGCCATCCGCTCGAAACGCTGATCCGGGAATGCGACGAGGAATCCGGCATTCCGCCCGACCTGGCGGGCCGGGCCGCGCCCCACGGCGTGATCGAGGTACTGCGCGAAATCCCCGAGGGCGTGCAGTGGGAGCACGTATACATATATGACCTGACGCTGCCGCCGGACTTCGTGCCGGTGAACCGCGACGGGGAGGTGGCCGAGCACCGGCGTATCGAGCCGGGCGCATTGCTTGCTATCATGGCGGACCGCGCCATGACCGTGGATGCCACGCTGGTGACGCTGGATACGCTTATCCGGCGCGGCTGGACGCCCAGCGCGCCCCCAGCCTGACCCGCGCCAGCCTCGCTGCGCATCACGGTGCCGGCCTGCCACATTACGATTTGCCCTTGCTTACGATGAGCGCCACCGGATTTATCCTTACCCTCTCGTGCCCGGACCAGCCGGGCATTGTTCATGCCGTTTCCGGCCTGCTGTTCCAGCACGGCTGCAATATTGTCGATTCTGACCAGTACGGCGACGAATTCACGGGCCGTTTCTTCATGCGCGTGCATTTCATGCCCGCTGCCGGCGGCCCGGACCTCGCCACGCTGCGCCAGGCCTTCGCGCCGGTCGGTGACCAGTTCGGCATGCAGTGGGAGGTGTTCGACGCCACCGCGAAGCCGCGCGTGATGATCATGGTGTCCAAGATCGGCCACTGCCTGAACGACCTGCTGTTCCGTGCCAAGGCCGGTGGCCTGCCGGTGGAGATCGCCGCGATCGTCTCGAACCATCGTGACTTCTACCAGCTGGCCGCGTCGTACGACGTGCCGTTCTTCCACCTGCCGCTGATGAACGCGTCCGCCGAGCAGAAGGCCGCGCAGGAAGCGCGCGTGTTCGAGGTGGTGCGCGACCAGAACATCGATCTGGTGGTGCTGGCGCGCTACATGCAGGTGCTGTCCGACGACCTGTGCCGCAAGCTGGCCGGCCGCGCGATCAACATCCATCACTCCTTCCTGCCGAGCTTCAAGGGCGCCAAGCCGTACTACCAGGCGCACGACCGTGGCGTGAAGCTGATCGGCGCCACCGCGCACTACGTGACGGCCGACCTTGACGAAGGCCCGATCATCGAGCAGGAAATCGAGCGCGTGGACCACAGCATGGACCCCGAGCAGCTGACCGCCGTGGGCCGCGACGTGGAATGTGTGGCCCTGGCCCGCGCCGTCAAGTGGCACGCCGAACACCGCATCCTGGTGAACGGCCACAAGACCGTCGTCTTCAAGTAAACGGGATTCTTCCCTCTCCCTCCGGGAGAGGGGCCGGGGGGGTGGGACGGTGGCTGGCAAGCACGCCGCCGTCCCACCCCCCGCCTCATTCCCCGTCCGCCACCACACAATTCACTCCACTGTCCGCCAGCATCTGCACGAACGGCGGCCGGAGCGGCTCGTCCGTGAACAGGCGGTCGATGCTGGAGAGCGGTGCCAGTTCCACCATCGCCTGACGGTTGAACTTGCTGGCATCCGCCGCCAGCCACACCTCGCGCGAGTGTTCCATGATCGTGCGCGCCACCTTCACCTCGCGGAAATCGTAGTCACGCAGCGTGCCGTCGGTCTCGATGCCCGAGATGCCGATCAGGCCGATATCGACCTTGAACTGGCGGATGAACTCCACCGTGGCCTCGCCGATGATGCCCCGGTCGCGCGAGCGCAGCACGCCGCCGGCCACGATGACCTCGCAATCGGGGTTGTCGGCCAGGATATTGGCCACGTGCAGGTTGTTGGTGATGACGCGCAGCCCGCGATGATGGATCAGCGCGCGGGCAATTTCCTCCACCGTGGTGCCGATGTTCAGGATCAGCGAGCAGCCCTCCGGCACCGCCGCCGCCACGGCCCGCGCGATGCGCACCTTGCCCTCGGCATGCAGCACCTGCCGCTGCCGGTAGGCGATGTTCTCGGTGGTGGACCCATCCATCCGCACGCCGCCATGAAAACGCGCGAGCATGCCGTTTTCCGCCAGCAGATTCACATCGCGCCGCACGGTTTGCAGCGTCACGCCGAACTTGCGCGCGAGTTCGTCGATGGAGGCAAAGCCCTGGTTGCGGACTTCCTCGAGCAGGGCGGTCTGGCGGGGATTGAGCGTCATGTGCCGCATTCTAGTTCAAACACAAACGAAAACAAATGATGCACTGCACGATTGTTTTGTGTTCGTTTATTTGCTAAAACGAGCGGGATGCCATGAATAGTGCCCCTCGGTCACGGTTCTTATTGTGATCGAGCAAGCACATCAATGCAGTTCGAACACGAATCGAACCGATGGAGACCGGATGCAACTGAGCCTGGACGGCGTTGCGCAGCAGGTGGGATCGCAAGCCTATCTTTATCCGATGTCACTGGCGCCTGTGCGCGGGGCCGTGACCATACTCCTTGGGGCCACCCAGGCGGGCAAGACCTCGCTGATGCGGGTCATGGCGGGGCTGGACAAGCCTAGCGCGGGCCGGGTGCTGGCCGACGGGGCCGACGTGACCGGCGTGCCGGTGCGCGAGCGCAATGTCTCGATGGTCTACCAGCAGTTCATCAACTACCCCTCGCTCACCGTTTTCGACAACATCGCCTCGCCCCTGCGGCTGCGCAACGTGCGCGGGCCGGCGCTGGACACCCAGGTCCGCGCGATAGCCGGCCGGCTGCGCATCGACCACCTGCTGGCGCGCTACCCGGCGGAACTGTCCGGCGGCCAGCAGCAACGCGTGGCGCTGGCCCGGGCGCTGGCCAAGAACGCGCCGTTGATGCTGCTGGACGAACCGCTGGTCAACCTTGACTACAAGCTGCGCGAGGAATTGCGCGAGGAACTGACCCAGCTCTTCGCCCATGGCGACGCCACCGTCATCTACGCCACCACCGAGCCGGCCGAGGCGCTGCTGCTCGGCGGCTACACGGCGGTGCTCGATGCCGGCGAGCTGCTCCAGTACGGCCCGACTCCCGAGGTCTTCCACTATCCCGCCTCGCTGCGCGTGGCGCGGGCTTTCAGCGATCCGCCGATGAACCTCGTCGCAGGCCGGCTGGAAGCGGGCCGTGTGACGCTGGCCGGGAACATCGTGATTCCGCTCCCCGAGGTGCAGGCGCCCGATGGCCCGGTCACCGTGGGCGTGCGCGCCGCCGCCCTGCGGCTGGCCGCCGTGCCCGGTGCGGTGGCCGTGCCGGGCAAGGTGGCGCTGGCCGAACTGTCCGGCTCCGACACCTTCGTCCACCTCGATACGGCGATGGGCAACCTCGTCGCCCAGTTCGCCGGGGTGCTCGACCTCCAACTCGGCGCGCCGCTCTCCCTGCATCTGGAGCCGGCCCATCTCTACCTGTTCGACGCCGCCGGCCTGCGCATCCACGCGCCCCAACGGCCCGGCGCGCTGGCCGATGTGGTCAGCACGCCCATCTCCGAGACGGGTGGCTGAGATGGCCAGGATCGACCTCGACCTCGCCCATTCCTACGTCGCCGAACCGAAGACCGATGAGGACTACGCGCTGCTGCCGCTGCGCTTCACCTTCGAGGATGGCGGCGCCTACGCGCTGCTCGGGCCGTCCGGCTGCGGCAAGACCACGCTGCTGAACTGCGTCTCCGGCCTGCTGCGGCCCTCGCAGGGCACGATCCAGTTCGACGGCCGCGATGTGACCGCCGCCACGCCACAGGCGCGCAACATCGCCCAGGTGTTCCAGTTTCCGGTGATCTACGACACGATGACCGTCGGCGAGAACCTGGCCTTTCCGCTGCGCAATCGCGGCGTGCCGGCGGCCCAGGTCAAGGAGCGGGTCGGAAAAATCGCCGAAATGCTAGACCTCTCGGCCTCGCTGGACCGCCGCGCGAGCGGGCTGGCGGCGGACGCCAAGCAGAAGATCTCGCTCGGGCGCGGGCTGGTGCGGCAGGACGTCTCGGCGATCCTGTTCGACGAGCCGCTGACCGTGATCGATCCGCACCTGAAATGGCAGTTGCGGCGCAAGCTCAAGGAAATCCACCACGAATTCCGGCTGACGCTGATCTACGTGACGCACGACCAGACCGAGGCGCTGACTTTCGCCGACCAGGTGGTGGTGATGTCGCGCGGCAAGGCGGTGCAGGTGGGCGCCGCCGATGCGCTGTTCGAGCGGCCCGCGCATACCTTCGTCGGCAATTTCATCGGCTCGCCGGGCATGAACTTCCTGCCGGGCACGTGGCACAACGGCGCCATCGAGGTGGCCGGGCGCCGCTATATGCCGGAGCTGCCGGCGGGCATCGCCGCCGCGCTGGCAGGCGCTGGCGCCTTCAAGGTGGGCGTGCGGCCCGAGTACCTGCAACTGGCCGCTCCCGACGACCCGCAGGCCATGCCGATGCGCGTGACGCGCGCGCAGGACATCGGCACGTACTGGCTCGTGACCGGCACGGTGGCGGGGGAGGGCGAGCAGGCTGGCGGCACCCTGCGCGCCCGGCTCGGCACCGAGGCGGCCAGCCTGGCCCCCGGGGACACGGCGTGGCTCTCGGTGTTCAACCGCCACACCTGCTTCTATATCAACGAGGAACTGGTCCAATGAAGCCCGTCAACCAGAAGGCCTGGCTGCTGGTGCTGCCCGTGGTGCTGTGCGTGGCGTTCTCCGCCATCCTGCCGCTGATGACCATCGTCAATTATTCGGTGCAGGACATCATCTCGCCGGAGCGGCGCGTGTTCGTCGGCACGGAATGGTTCCGCACCGTGCTGCGCGACGCCGAACTGCACGACGCCCTGATCCGCCAGCTTGGCTTCTCGCTGGCCGTGCTGCTGGTGGAGATCCCGCTCGGCATCCTGCTGGCGCTGGCCATGCCGGCCAAGGGCTGGCGGGCCTCGGCGGTGCTGGTCATCATCGCGCTGTCGCTGCTGATTCCGTGGAACGTGGTCGGCACGATCTGGCAGATCTTCGGCCGCACCGACATCGGCCTGCTCGGCGCCACCCTGGAGGCGATGGGATTCGACTATAACTACACGGGCAGCGCGGTGGATGCCTGGGTCACGGTGCTGGTGATGGATGTCTGGCACTGGACCCCGCTGGTGGCGCTGCTCTGCTACGCCGGGCTGCGCGCGATTCCGGACGCCTACTACCAGGCCGCCCAGATCGACGGGGCCTCCCGCTTCGCCGTGTTCCGCTACATCCAGCTGCCCAAGCTGCGCGGCGTGCTGATGATTGCCGTGCTGCTGCGCTTCATGGACAGCTTCATGATCTACACCGAGCCCTTCGTGCTGACCGGCGGCGGGCCGGGCAACGCCACTACCTTCCTCTCCCAGTACCTGACCCAGAAGGCGGTGGGCCAGTTCGACCTCGGGCCGGCGGCGGCATTCTCGATTGTCTATTTCCTGATCATCCTGCTGACCTGTTTCATCCTCTATAACTGGATGCAGCGCGCCGGCACGTCCGGCGGGGAGGAGGTGCCTCATGGCTAGTCAACACGCCAGCAACCGGGCCGGCGCATGGCGGCCGGTGTTTCTTGTGGTCTACCTGCTGTTTGCCATCGTGCCGATCTACTGGATGGTCAACATGTCGTTCAAGACCAACGAGGAGATCCTGACCACGCTGTCGCTGTGGCCGGCCTCGTTCACGCTCGAGCACTACCGCACCATCTTCACCGATGCCTCCTGGTACTCCGGCTACATCAACTCGCTGATCTACGTCGCCCTGAACACGGTGATCTCGATCAGCGTGGCGCTGCCGGCGGCCTACGCGTTCTCGCGCTACCAGTTCATCGGCGACAAGCACGTGTTCTTCTGGCTGCTGACCAACCGCATGACGCCCCCCGCGGTGTTCCTGCTGCCGTTCTTCCAGCTCTACACCACCATCGGGCTGATGGACACCCACCTCGGCGTGGCGCTGGCGCACCTGGTCTTCAACGTGCCGCTGGCGGTCTGGATCCTGGAAGGCTTCATGTCCGGCGTGCCGCGCGAGATCGACGAGACCGCCTATGTGGACGGCTACTCGTTCCCGCGCTTCTTCCTGACCATCTTCCTGCCGCTGATCAAGGCCGGGGTGGGCGTGGCGGCGTTCTTCTGCTTCATGTTCAGCTGGGTGGAGCTGCTGCTGGCGCGCACCTTGACCTCGGTCAATGCCAAGCCGATCGTCGCCACCATGACCCGCACGGTGTCCGCCTCCGGCATGGACTGGGGCGTGCTGGCCGCCGCCGGCGTGCTGACCATCGTGCCGGGCGCCATCGTGATCTGGTTCGTGCGGCACTACATCGCCAAGGGCTTCGCCATGGGCCGCGTGTAGCGGGCCGGGCCAAAGAGAGGAGTTCGTCACATGTTGAGCTGGATGGTCTGGACCACCCCGGTGGCGGTGTTCTTCGCGCTGGTGGTGGTGATGCTGATCGGCATGACGGTCTGGGAGGCTCGCTCCCCCACGGTCATGCGCAAGGGCTTCCTGCCGATTGCCACCACGCGCGGCGACCGGCTGTTCATCGGGCTGATGTTCGCCGCGTGGATCAACCTGGCCTGGGTAGGGCTGGGCGAGAAGATGCAGACCTGGTTCGGGCTGGCGGAGGAACCGTCGATCTGGATCAGTGCGGCCATTGCGGCCGTGGTGCTGCTTGTGGTCATGCGCCGTGGCTGACGCCCGCCGGCGCGCGCAGTCGTTGCCGTTCCATCATTCCATTATTCCAATAGGAGACACTGATGAAAGTGCACGTGAAGTTGGGGATGTCGGCCCTGGCCATAGCGGCCACGCTGGCATGCGGCGGGGCACGAGCCGACGAGGCCGCCGCGAAGAAGTGGGTAGACAACGAATTCCAGCCGTCGTCGCTGGCCAAGGACAAGCAGATGGCCGAGATGAAGTGGTTCATCGACGCCGCCGCCAAGCTCAAGGCCAAGGGGGTGACGCAGATCAACGTGGTATCGGAAACCATCACCACCCATGAATACGAGTCCAAGACGCTGGCCAAGGCGTTCGAGGAAATCACCGGCATCAAGGTCAACCACGACCTGATCCAGGAAGGCGATGTGGTGGAGAAGCTCCAGACGTCGATGCAGTCCGGCAAGTCCATCTACGACGGCTGGATCTCCGATTCCGACCTGATCGGCACCCACTACCGCTATGGCGCGATCCTGCCGCTGACCGACTATATGAACGGCGCCGGCAAGGAATTCACCAATCCCGGCCTGGACGTGAAGGACTTCATCGGCACCAAGTTCACCACGGCGCCGGACGGCAAGCTGTACCAGCTGCCCGACCAGCAGTTCGCCAACCTGTACTGGTTCCGCGCCGACTGGTTCGCCCGCAAGGACCTGCAGGACAAGTTCAAGGCCAAGTACGGCTATGACCTCGGCGTGCCGACCAACTGGTCGGCCTACGAGGACATCGCCAACTTCTTCACCAACGATGTGAAGGAACTGGACGGCAAGAAGGTCTACGGCCACATGGACTACGGCAAGAAAGACCCCTCGCTGGGCTGGCGCTTCACGGACGCGTGGCTGTCGATGGCCGGCACCGCCGACAAGGGCCTGCCCAACGGCATGCCGGTGGACGAGTGGGGCATCCGCGTGGCGGAGGACAAGTGCACGCCGGTAGGCGCCTCGGTCTCGCGTGGCGGCGCTACCAACAGCCCGGCGGCGGTCTACGCGCTGACCAAGTACATCGACTGGATGAAGAAGTTCGCGCCGCAGCAGGCCATGGGCATGACCTTCTCCGAAGCCGGCCCGGTGCCCGCGCAGGGCCAGGTGGCCCAGCAGATCTTCTGGTACACGGCCTTCACGGCGGACATGACCAAGAAGGGCCTGCCGGTGGTCAATGCCGATGGCTCGCCCAAGTGGCGCATGGCGCCGTCGCCGTACGGCCCGTACTGGAAGCAGGGCATGCAGAACGGCTACCAGGACGTGGGCTCCTGGACTTTCTTCAAGAACACCGACCCCAACCGCCTGGCGGGCGCGTGGCTCTACGCCCAGTTCGTGACGGCCAAGTCGGTCTCGCTGAAGAAGTCGCTGATGGGCCTGACCTTTATCCGCGAGAGCGACATCAACACCGACTACCTGACCAAGAACGCGGCCAAGTACGGCGGCCTGATCGAGTTCTATCGCAGCCCGGCCCGCGTGGCCTGGACGCCCACGGGGACCAACGTGCCCGACTACCCGAAGCTGGCCCAGCTCTGGTGGAAGAACGTGGCCACGGCGGTGACGGGCGAGAAGACGCCGCAGGCGGCCATGGACAACCTGGCCGAGGAGATGGACCAGGTGATGGCGCGCCTCCAGCGCGCCGGCATGACCAACTGCGCGCCCAAGCTGAACCCCAAGAGCGACCCGGCCAAGTGGCTGAGCACCGAGCACGCGCCCTGGAAGAAGCTGGACAACGAGAAGCCGAAGGGCGAAACCATCGCCTATGACAAGCTGCTCCAGGCGTGGAAGGAAGGCCGCGTGCGGTGATGCACCGGTGAATCGGTAAGGGGAAGGGACGGTGGCGCCAGCGGTTGGGGCGCCACCGTTCCGTTTCAGGTTCCGGACATCGCGCCGGCCGGGGAGGTTGGGGCACCCACCGGCGCGCAGTTCGGCGCCGCATGGCGGGCCTTGCCGTGGCGCTTGGCTTCGTAGAGCGCCATGTCGGCGCGCATGAACAGTTCGCTGACCGACGAACCGGTGTCTGGGCGATGGATGGCGCTGCCCACGCTGGCGGTGGAGACGAGCGTGAGGCCGTCCACGGGGAAGGGCCGCAGCGCGGCCTGCACCACGGCCTGGGCGATCCGCTCCACGGTGGCCGGGTTCGACACGTTGTCCAGGATGATGGCGAATTCGTCGCCGCCGATGCGGGCCACCGCGTCGCCCTTGCGCACGCAGGTGGCGAGCCGTTCGGCGAAGGACACCAGCAGGCGGTCGCCCACCGGATGGCCGTAGGTGTCGTTCACCGCCTTGAAGTCGTCCAGGTCCACCAGCAGCAGCGCCGCGCGGTGGCCACCCGCATCGGCGCGGGCCATGGTCTCGTTGAGCCGGCGGTCGAAGCCCTTGCGGTTGAGCAGGCCGGTCAGGTGGTCGGACAGCGTCTGCGCCTCCAGCGAGCGCAGCTTCTGGCGCTCCCCGGTCACGTCGCGGGCGAACATGTGCAGGCCGGATACCGTGTCCTGGGCGTCGTTCCACGCCGGCTGGTAGGTCACCTCCCACGCCAGCCCGTCGGCCGCTTCGCGCGTGAAGGTGACCACGCGGCCGCTGCGGGCCTCCTCGAGATAGGGCGCATTCGCCACATACTCGGGCGTGCCCCACAGTTCGCGCAGCGACAGCCCGGCCACCTGGTCGGCGGGCAGGCCGAAGTGGCGCGCGTAGGCCTGGTTCACGAAGGCAAAGCGCTCGTTGACGTCGATGAACGCCACGAAGTCCGGCACATGGTTGGCAATTGCCTCGATCCGCTTCTCGCTGGCGGCGGCGCGGTCCTTGGCGGCCTTCAGCGCCGCCTCGCGCTCGGAAAGCTGGTGCAGCACCTCGGCGAACGATCCGGCCAGTTCGCCGATCTCGTCGTCGCGCCGTACCGGCAGGTCCGAGACGGCGGCGGGCTGCATCGCCAGTTGGCGCACCGTGCGATGCAGGTGCTCGAGCGGGGCGAGCAGGCGGCGAATCACCAGCCACATCATCGCGGCGGTAATCAGCAACGAAATAAGGCCGATCACCAGCGTGCGCTTGCGCACGTCGATCAGCGGGGCATAGGCTTCCTCGGCTGGCAGCACGGCCACCACCTCCCAGCCATTGGACGAGAGCAGGTAGCGCGACACGATGGGCTGGGTCGGCCAGAGGACTTCCCAGTCGGACTCGGGCTGCTCGGCGCCGCATGTCTCGCCGATGGCCCGGGCTGGCGCCAGCACGCGGTCCGCCTCGGGGTGCAGCGCGTAGCGCGGATTGGCGCCGGCGGAGACGAGGCAGTAGTAGCCAGTCACGCCCACGCGGCTGTGTGCCAGTTCGCGCAGAAAGTTGCTGGCCGACAGGTTCAGCACGCCGCCCACCACGGCGCGCAGGTCACCGGCCGCATCGTGCATCGGCACGGCGAGGATGACGCCCGGCGCCGCGCTGTGCTTGCCCTGGAGCAGGTCCGATACGGCGAACGAGGCGCCGCGCTCGATGGCGCGGAAGTAGTCGCGCTCGCCCACGGTCATCTTCACGCCTTCCGGCACGGCGGTGCTGAAGGCGAGCGTGCCGTCCGGGCGGGCCAGGAACACGGCGTTGAAGCTTTCGGGCATGTCCACGGTGTCGGCGGCAATGGCCGACTGCTGGCGCGGGGTTGCGTCCAGATGGGGCGACAAGGTGCGCGCGAGGCGGCGCAGCACCACTTCGCGGGATTCGAGTTTTTCGTCGAGTTGGCCGGCGACCAGTTTGACCAGCGTGTCCTGCTGCGCCTGAAGCAGCGTCCTCAGGCTTTCATAGGCATAGAACTGGGCGTAGCAAGCGCGCGTCACGAGAATGAGCGTGACCACGCCGGCTGCGGCGATCGCCATCCGGTACTTCAAGGAGTGCCGCATGAATCTCTTCTTGGTATTTGCACTGAACCCGTTTTTATCGGCTGCCGGGCTGTGATCCATAACCCCCGCCCCTTGGCAGGCAGCCGATTCGTAGCGTAGCAGACCGCAGGGCTGCGCCGGGCGGCCATGTCGGGAATCTGGTGCGGCGTCCCACACGAGGTGGCGCATGCGCCGCGTGGGTCGTGCCGATGCAACAAGAGACCGCGGGCGGGGTGCGCGCTGTGGCGTTAAGGGCAGTCGGCGAGGGTGTCCGCCAGCCAGTCGATCACGGGCCGGAAGCGCGAGGCGCCCCGGAATTCGGCGGGGTAGGCGAGCCAGATCTCGCGCTCGACCTCGGGCACCTCGCGCACCCGTTGCAGCGCCGGATCGTCGTGGGCGAGGAAGTGGGGCAGCAGGGCGATGCCGAGCCCCGCGCGTACGGCGGCACGCACCGCAAGCAGGCTGTTGGACTGGAACGCGAACGGCCGGCCGAGCGACTGCGGCCACGCCACTTCGGGCAGCGTGAAGCCTTCGTCGAGCAGGCCGCACAGCGGCGCGTCGTCGGCCACCGCCCCACGCGTGGAGGCATAGAGCCCGAACCGCAGCGTGCCGGCGCGCTGGGCCACCAGTTCGCCCTCGTGCGGGCGGTTCAGCCGCACGGCGATATGGGCGCGGCGCCGCGCAAGGCTGGTGACGCGGTTGTCCACCTCCAGCCGGACCTCCATATCGGGGTTCTGCGCGTAGAGCGAGGGCAGCCGGGGCGTCAGGTAGTCGCTGCCCAGCGCGGCCGTGGTTGCCACCCGGACCACACCGGACACCCCCGCAGTCGCGCCTTCCATCTCGCGCAGCAGGCGGTCGGCCGATTGCTCCATCTGCCGCGCCGCCGTCAGCGCATTGCGGCCCACGCTGGTCAGCATAAAGGTGCCATCGGTGCGCGTGGCCACGGGTTTGCCCAGCGCGGCCTCCAGCCTGCGGATGCGGCGGATCGCCGTGGCGTGGGTAATGTCCAGTTCCCGCGCACAGGCCGAATAGCTGCCGGCCCGGATCAGCGTGGAGAGCGTGAGCAGGTCGTCCCAGGAGATTGTGCTTTTTTGCACAGCGAGTGTGAGTTCGTGGCGAATTGGCGCACAGCATAGCCTGCCCTACGCTGCGTGCATAGCCAACCCACGTATCCCGAACTACAAGGAGACCCGCCCCATGTCCGCGCCCTTCACGCTGCTCGATGCCGCCGGTGCCAGCCGCACCCCCGCCGCCTGGGAAGCCGCCGTGCTGATCCTGATCGACCATCAGCGCGAATACATCGATGGCAAGCTGCCGCTGACCGGCATGCCCGAGGCCGTGGCGGCCTGCGCCGACCTGCTGGCGCGCGCCCGCGCCCACGGCACGCCGGTGATCCACGTGGTGCATCACGGCAAGGCCGGCGGCGCGTTCGACCCGGCGGGCCCGTATGCCGCCATCATCGAGGGGCTCCAGCCGGCACCCGGCGAGGAAACCGTGGTCAAGCAACTGCCGAACAGCTTCGCCGGCACCGAGCTGGCCGCCCGGCTGGCCGCGCGGTTGGCTGCATTGGGTAGCAAGGAACTGATCGTGGCGGGCTTCCAGACCCATATGTGCGTCAGCGCCACCGTGCGCTCGGCGCTCGACCATGGCTACCGCGTCACGCTGGTGGCCAGCGCCTGCGCCACGCGGGACCTGCCCGATCCGCTTGGCGGCGAGCCGCTGGCAGCCGCCGAACTGCACCGGGTCACGCTGGCGGCGCTGAATGACCGTTTCGCCACGGTGGTGCCGGACGCCTCGGTCTGGCAATAAGGCCGGGCGGGGCCCGGCATCCGGGCCCAGTGACGCCCCGGGCGCGTAGGGGGTTTTGATTACATGTTCGACAGCCGTCAGCCCGGGCGGCTCAGGCATACTAGCGCCTTCGCGCCGCCGGCATCCTCGCCCGCGCGCCCATCCGCTGCCCCCGATTTCATGAAGCGAATCCTGCTGATCAAGATCACCTCGCTCGGTGACATGGTGCACACGCTGCCGCTGGTGTCCGACCTGCGCCGCGCCTACCCCGACGCCGCCATCGACTGGGTGGCCGACGCCTCGTGCGCGGACATTCCGCGCTGGGCCATCGGCGTGGACCGGGTGATTGCGCCGCCGCTGCGGCAGTTCAAGAAGAACGGCAAGAAGTGGAAAGACCTGCGCGGCATCCTGCGCGCCGTGCGGGAGCTGCGCCGTGAGAAGTACGACGTCGTGGTGGACGTGCACGGCGTCTACAAGAGCGCCATCGTCGCCCGGCTGGCACGCTCGCCGCGCCGCTTTGGCTACGCCGCCGAATTCCTGGGCGAGGCCAAGGCCGAATTCGCCTACACCGACATCTTCGGCCCGCATGGCGACGCCACCTGCCGGGAAAAGATGCGGCTGGTGACAGCCAACGCGCTCGGCTACACCTACCCGGCAGCCGAGACCAACGCGCTGCGCATACCGGCGCCGGCCACCCCGCTGAACACGGACGGCGTGCCACGCGCGATGCTGTTCCATGCCACCTCCGCCGAGATCAAGAAATGGCCGCAGGCCCACTGGATTGCGGTGGGTCAGTCGCTGGCGGCGCGCGGATTCCGCGTGCAGCTGCCGTGGGGTTCGGAGAAGGAGCACGAGGAGTCCCGCGCGCTGGCCGCCGCGATTCCGGATGCCGAGGTGCTGCCGCGCATGTCGATCACCGAGGTGGCGCAGCGTCTGGACGCCGCCGCGCTGGTCGTGGGCATGGACACCGGCTTCGTGCATCTGGCCGACGCGCTTGGCAAGCCCACGGTGATGATCTTCACGGCCACCTCGTGCGGGCACTTCGGCGTGCAGAAGCCGGGGCAGTCGGTGTCGATCGGCGATCAGGGCAAGCCGCCCTCGGTGGAGGCCGTGCTGGCCGCCATCGACTCGGTGGCGCCCCGGCTGCCGGGTCAGGTGGGTCAGGCAGGTCCGTCGGGTCCGTTGCATCAGGCCGCCGGCAACGTGTCTGCGTAGGGCCAGTACTCGAACTGGACGATCGTGGCGTTGCCATGGGTCGTCACCACATCCAGCATGCAGGATCGCCGCCGGATTGCCATCCGGGCCAGGTAGCGCGCCGCGCCGGGCACATCGGGCGGCGGCTGGATGCGGTCGCCGTGGCGCATTGCCAGCCGCAGGATATGCACCGGCACGAAGCGGTGCGCATCGTTCATCGTGGTGTGCGCGGTGGCCGTGAACAGCAGCGGCGTGGCCGCCAGCCCGGAAAAGCGCTTGCGCAGCAGGGCCAGCGTGGTCGGTGCCATGGCCGAGCCGATGCCGGGCAGGGCCAGCGCGGTCAGGCCGCGCACGTTGGCCGCCCACAGGCCGCCCACCACCAGCATGGGGTCGCGCTTCTCCACCGGCACCGTGTCCCGCAGCCCCTCCCAGATCGCCGTCATGTCGCCGTTCAGGTCGTACAGGTGATAGCAGCCGCCAAAGCTGCGCTGGTAGCCGACGATGCAGTCGAGATCCTCGTCGAATACAGGGCGCGCGTCGCGCGGAATGCGGGGCGGCCGGATCTCGAACAGGCCGGCGGACACGGCGTAGTGGCCGGTCCACGTCAGCGTCCGGCCGGACACGGCCTGCAGGGTGATTTCATCGGGAAGGACATCAAGGGACATGCGCGGCGCTTCGTGGGGGAACGGAAAGCCCCACGGTAAGCACGGCGCCCGCCGCTGTCTTTGAGACGATTCTGAAAGTGCGAAAACTCCCCGCTAATGCACAAAGCCGCCCTTGACGAAGCGGACCGGCTCGGCGTCCATGCGCAGCAGCAGGGCGGTCAGGCCATCGACGGGGGTATCGACGGGGGTATCGATCCGGGCATCCGCGGACTGACGCTGCCCCCCGGCCTGCCCGGCGGTGCACAGCAGGTCCGATTCGCGCCACGCCGCCTGTCCCGGCGCCCCCCGGGCCCGCAGCCAGCCCTGACGGTCACTCAGCAGCGCCGTGCCCGGCAGCGCCGCCGCCGGCACGCCGGCGATGCGCGCCATCACCGCCCACGCCTCGGGCGTAGCCGCCACGCAACCGGCCCGGAATTGCGGCACCTCGGCGGGCGCGTGGCCGTCCGGCGTCACCAGCAGGGTCAGGAAGCGCGGGTCCTCCATCGGCAGCGCCGCATGGCCATCGACAGCCACCAGCCGCACCCGCTGCGTGCCGCGCCAGTCGGCCAGCGGGCGCGGCGCCGCGCCGGCGCATTGCACGGGCAGGTCCGGCAGGGCCAGCGGCGTGGGCCATGTGCCCTGCAGGCGCGCGCCGGTGCCGGCGGAGAGCGCTTTCATATAGTCGATCACGGCCCAGACGTCCGCGTCGCCCAGTGTTGTGCCGAACGCGGGCATGGTCGGCTGGCCGTCACGGCCCCGCATGCCGGCCACGACGTGCCAGAACAGCTCGCCATCGGCGCGACGGCCCAGCAGGGGGCCGGCCAGCGTGGGCGGCCAGCGTGACAGCGACGCCGCCAGCGGCCCTTCGCCCCGGCCATCGTCGCCATGGCAGGCTGCGCAGTGCTGGGTGTAGACCCGCTCACCCCGTGCGATGGACGCCACGGCGAAGCGGGTAGGGCTGACATGGAAGCTGGTGGGCGCGGCGGGGCTGAGGACGAGGCCCGGGGTCGGCCAAGGGGCAAGAATCAGGGCGAGCGCGCCGGCGCCGAACGAGGCCAGCTGGCCCCGTCGCCATGCCAGCGCCAACACCAGCGCGAGCAGCGCGAATGCCATCGCCCCGATGCTCCACGCCAGTTGCCGGGCCAGCCCGGGGTCGATCAGCAGCGTCTCGCCGGCAATGCGCCGCGCCCACGGCCACGCCGGCTGGCCGTGACTATCGCCCGTCAGGCCCAGCGCGTGGCAGAGCCGCAGCAGCGCAAGCTGCGCCGCCTGCAGCCCCGCCAGCAGGTTGTTGAGCCAGACCGAAGCACCCATCACCAGCTGGCATCCAGCCCCAGATGACGCAGCGCCTCATGGCGCAGCGCGGTCAGGCGCGGATCGCCGCGATGGCGCGGATAGGGCAGGTCCACCACGATTTCCGCCGTGATGCGCGCCGGCCGCTGGCTGAAGACGATCACGCGCTGGGCCAGGAACAGCGCCTCCTCCACATCGTGCGTGACCAGCAGGGCCGAGAACCGCGCGCGCTGCCACAGTTCGACGAGATCGCTCTGCATGGTCAGCCGCGTGAGGGAGTCCAGCTTGCCGAGCGGTTCATCGAGCACAAGCAGGCGCGGGTCGTTGACCAGGGCCCGGGCCAGCGCGACGCGCTGCGCCATGCCGCCGGAGAGCTGGTGCGGAAAGGCGCGGTCGAAGGCTTCCAGCCCCACGCGGCGCAGCGCCTCGTCCACGCGATGGGCCTCCTGCCGGGCGATGCCGCGCGCCTGGAGGCCGAGCGCCACGTTGTCACGCACGCGGCGCCACGGGAAGAGCGTGGGGTCCTGGAAGACCACGATGCGCGACGGATCGGGCTCGGTGATCGGCGTGCCGTCCTGCAGGATCTGGCCGGACGTGGGCGCGTCCAGCCCTGCCACCAGCCGCAGCAGCGTGGACTTGCCGCAGCCGCTCGGCCCCAGCAGCGCCACGAACTCGCCGGGCGCCACGCTCAGGTTCACGCCGTCGAGCACGGGCAGGCGCTGGCCGGCATCGCCAAAGTCATGGCTGACGTTGCGGATGTCGATGCGGGCCCCGGCGCTGGCTTCGGCCGACGGGGCCGACGTCGTTGTCGACGCCGGCAAGGGTTCACGTTCCAGCACGGCTACCATTTGACGGTTCCTTTCTGCCAAGACAGCGCGCGGTCGCGCACGGCGAACAACAGCGTGATGACGCCCGAGAACAGCAACGCCATCACGATCAGCGCCGCGTACATGTTCACGTACGAGGCCCAGCCCTGGGCCCAGGTCAGGTACCAGCCCAGCCCGGACTTTACGCCCATCATCTCGGCCGTCACCAGCACCGAGAACGACGCGCCCAGCCCCATGAACAGGCCGACGAACACCTGCGGCAGCGCGGCCGGAATCGCCACGCGCAGCACCAGGAACCAGCCGGAGGCGCCCAGCGTGCGCGCCACGTCGTAATAGCTCTTGTTGACGCTCGCCACGCCGGACCACGTGAGCACCGCCACGGGGAACGCGGTGGCCAGCGCAATCAGGAACACGGCGGCCGAGTAGCTCGACGGGAAAAAGTAGAAGGTCAGCGGCAGCAGGGCGGTGGAGGGCAGCGGCCCCAGCACGCGCAGCACCGGGTGCACCCAGTAGCCGATGCGCCGCGACCAGCCGATCGACACGCCAATCAGGAAGCCCGCCACGCCGCCATAGGCCACGCCCAGCCCCAGCAGGCGGATGGTGTTGAGGACGCTGTCGCCCAGGCGGCGCCAGTCGTCCACATAGACTTCGATCAGCGCCTGCGGCGGCGCGAAGAACGGGGTGGGCAGCAGCGCGGTCTTGGCGGTGAGGATTTCCCAGCCGAGGAAGCCGAGCGGCAGCGCCACCAGCCACGGTCCGGTGGGGCGCAGGGTGGCCAGCGTGCGGTGCAGCGGCGGGAGGCTCGCTCCCGCCAGCGCCAATCCAGCCAGCGCGGCGGCGGCCACCAGCGCCGCGATGCCGAGTTCTTCCGTATAGGCCCAGTCGGAGAAGCCCGCCACCTTGTTCGGCCAGCGCCAGGTAATGGCGCCGAACGCGGCCCAGGCCAGCGCGGCGAGCAGGCCAGTTGGCCAGAGGCGGCCCGGCCGGGCCACGGCGGCCTGCCGGGGCGCGTTGGCGGTGAGCGAGGCATGCCGGGTGTCGAGCGTGGATGGACTCGTGGTGGTCATCGCATCATCCCAGTACGTTGGCGTAGACGTGCTGCGCCAGCCGCTTCGCGTCGGTGGACTTCTTCAGCACGCCGATCTTGCGGAAATCGTCGGCATAGAAGGCGATTTCCTCCTGCAGGTCCACACCGGTGGGGTGGTGGGTGTAGGTCAGCGTGGCGTAGAGCTTGCGCAGGTCGTCCGGGCTGATCTTGGGCGAATACTTGGCGAAGATCTTCGCGGCCTCGTTCGGGTTCTCGTTGACGAAATCCGTGGCCTGCACGATGGACCGCGCCAGCGCGGCGGCGGCCGGCTTGTCGTTACGGACCAGATCGCCCCGGGCGCCCACCACGCAGCAGACCTTGCGCGCGTACTCGCCGGTCAGGTTGGTGGCCAGCTCCACGTAGGCGCCATTGGTGCGTTTCTCCAGCAGGTAGAGGTTGGGGTCGCCATCGGCAATCGCCTGGATCTCGCCCTTGTCCACGGCCACGCCGAGCAGGTCGGCGGGGTACTGGCGCCAGGTGATGTCGCGGTCCGGGTCGATGCCGTTCTTGGCCAGCAGGATCGTGAAGAAGTGCTTGCCCGGCGCGGCGAGATCGCTCACGCCCACGGTCTTGCCCTTGAGCGCCTGGAGGTTGGTCACGCCCGCCGCCTTGGCGCCCACCAGCCGCACGCAGCCGCCGTGGGAACTGCCGATGATCTTGACGTCGAAGCCGGCTTCCAGCGGCTTGAGCCAGCGGTGGATCATGCCCACCGCCGCATCGGCCTTGCCGGTGGCAATCGATTCCAGCAGCTGGTCCGTGGAGCCGCTGTAGTTGATCAGGTCCACCTGCAGGCCGTTCTTCTCGAAGAAGCCGCGCTCCTGCGCCACCACGATCGGCGTCAGGCAGAACGAGTTCTGGTTCCACGCGAAGGTGAGCTTGCGCGGCGCCGACCACGCCTGGCGGCCCAGGATCAGCGCCGGGGCGGCGAGGGCGGCGCTGCCGGCCAGCCGCAGCACGCCGCGCCGGCGTGTGTTGGGTTGCGGCAGGTTGGGCGGATTCGATTCGTTGGATTGGCTCATGGTGTTGGAACTCCCCGTTTTCGTTGTTGTTGGGCGCAGGCGCAGGCGGCCTCAGGCGGCCTTGCGGCTGGCTTCCGCCTCGCGGCGCGCTACCTCTTCCCGCACGCGCGGAATCAGCTCGCGGCCGTAGTCAATGGCGTCCTCCAGCGGGTCGAAGCCGCGGATCAGGAAGGTGGTGACGCCGATGTCGTAGTAGGCCAGCAGCGCCTCCGCCACCTGTTCGGGCGTGCCGACCAGCCCGGTGGAGTTGGAGCGGCCGCCGGTTTCGCGGGCGATGGCGGTCCACAGGCGCTGGTCCACGCGGTCGCCCTGTTCGGCGGCGGCCAGCAGGCGGCGCGCGCCTTCGCTCTGTTGCGGGCCCCCCCGGCTGTAGCCGGCCTGCACGCGCAGCGCGCGGGTCCGTTCGAGGATGCTGTCGGCACGCGCCCACGCCTTTTCCTCGGTCTCGGCCAGCACCGGGCGGAACGACACCGAGAAGCGCACCTCGCGCCCGTGCCTGGCGGCTTCCGCCCGCACGCGGGTGGTCAGCTCGCGCACCTGGTCGAGCGATTCGCCCCACAGCGCGTAGACATCGGCATGCTTACCGGCCACGGCCAGCGCCGCCTCTGACGCGCCGCCGAAGTAGATCGGCACATGCGGTTTCTGGGCCGGCTTGACCTCCGAGAAGCCCTGCGCGAAGCGGTAGAACTCGCCGTCATGGTCGAACGGCTTGTCCTCGGCCCAGATGCGCCGCAGGATGCCCAGGTACTCGTCCGTGCGCGCGTAGCGCTGGTCGTGGTCGAGGAAATCGCCGTCGCGCGCCTGCTCGCTATCGGAGCCGCCCGAGATGAAGTGCACCCCCAGCCGGCCACCGCTGAACTGGTCGAGCGTGGCGATCTGGCGTGCCGCCAGCGTCGGCGCCGTGAAGCCGGGGCGGTGCGCCAGCATGAAGTGGATGCGCTCGGTCACGGCCGCCGCGTAGGCAATCGTCAGCGTGGCCGAAGGGCCGGTGGAGTGGTGGGGCACCAGGATGCGGTCAAAGCCGGCCTGCTCATGGGCCTGGGCGAACGCGCGCACATAGTCGCGGTCGATCACGGGGCCCGAGGGCGGGTGGATCTCGGACTGCTTCTGGCTCTGGATCATGCCGATGAAATCGACGCTCATTGCACGGGCCTCCTTGCGGGTGGTGTCAGGAATGACGAGCAAAGTACGCCCGGCGGGCGGTGGCCCCCAACGAATAAAAACGCGGCTCGATATGCGGCAGAAACCGTCGCTCGATATGCGATATGCGTCGTTATCGGCGCGGCGGGCGCGCGGTACGCTATGCGGCACTCATCGCACGATGTTCTCCCGAGACCCCCCATCATGGCTTCGACTTCCCCGCGTACCACCCTGCGCCGCCTGCCCGCCAGCGAGCCCCGGCTGGCCGATTTGCTGGCCACGCTGACCGCCCGGCTGGGCGCCACCGCCGCGCGCCATGACGCCGACGGCAGCTTCCCGCACGCGAACTTCGACCTGCTGCACGAACATGGCCTGATTGCCCAGGTGGTGCCGCGCGACTACGGCGGTGGCGGGGCGGGGCTGGCGGAAGCGCGCCGGATCATCGCGGCCGTGGCGGCCGGCGACCCGGCCACGGCGCTGGTCCTGACCATGACCTACCTCCAGCATCGCGCCATCGGCCGGGCCGACTCGCGCTGGCCCGAGGCGGTGCGCCGGGAGGTCTTCGCCAGCGCGGTAGAGGAGGGCGCGCTGATCAACTCGCTGCGCGTGGAGCCGGAACTTGGCTCTCCGGCGCGCGGCGGCCTGCCGGGCACCGTGGCCACGCGCGTCGGTGACCGCTGGTGCATTCACGGCCACAAGCTCTACACCACCGGCATTCCGGCGCTGCGCTGGCTGGCCGTGTGGGGCCGCACGCACGAGCCGGAGCCGCGCGTGGGCATTTTTCTGGTGCCGAAGTCATCGGCATCGGCCGGCACGCCGGGCATCCGCGTGGTGGAGAGCTGGAACCACCTTGGCCTGCGCGCGTCCGGCAGCCATGAAACCGTGTTCGAGGACGTGTGGATTCCGCTCGACCATGCGGTGGACATCCGCCGGCCCGAGGCCTGGGCGCCAGCCGGGGCCAGCCAGGCCGACGTGGACGCCAATGCCGACCAGCAGGCGTGGATGGTGGGCCTGCTCGGCACGCTCTACGACGCCGTGGCGCGGGCCGGCTTCGACTGGATCCGCAGCTTCGTGCAGGACCGCGCGCCGGGCAGCCTGGGTGCGCCGCTCGCCACCCTGCCGCGCGTGCAGGAGACCATCGGCGAGATTGCCGCGCTGCTGCGTACCAACCAGGTGCTGCTTGACGATGCCGCTGCACAGGCCGATGCCGGCACGCCGGCCTCGGCGGCGGACAGCGGGCTGCTGAAGTACACCGTCACCGGCAACGCGATCCGGGCGGTGGAGCTGGCGTTGCAGCTGTCGGGCAATCACGGCCTGAGCCGGAACAACCCGCTGGAACGGCACTATCGCGATGTGCTTTGCAGCCGCATCCACACGCCGCAGAACGACGCCATCCTGACCGCCGCCGGCCGTACGGCGCTGGCCGGCTGACCCAGCTCGGACGGCGGCTTCGTGCTATGTTTAAGGCCGCTGTTCGAGACAGGGCCGCAGCGATCGTCACCGTTCACAGACTCACCATCCACAGACGGCCCACCGAATCAGATCATCAGGCGGACCATCGAGGAGACACGGGATGCACGACACCCAGACACCCCCCGCGCACCCAGCGCGTACGCTCACGCCGCTGCGCGAGTTCATCACCGGTTTTTCGGGGCTGCTGGACCAGCAGCCCGACGAACCCCGCATCCTGGCCGAAGGCGGCGCGCTGCTCGCCACGCTGGTGGCCCGCGACGACTGGCTGCCCGACGCCTTCGCCCAGCCACACCCCGAGTATTACCAGCAGGTGCTGCTGCATTGCGATTCCGCCGAGCGATTCTCGATCGTCAGCTTTGTCTGGGGGCCGGGGCAGCGCACGCCCATCCACGACCATACGGTCTGGGGGCTGATCGGCATGCTGCGCGGGGCCGAATACTCACAGCCGTACCAGATCGATGCCGAAGGGCGCCCGCAGCCGCACGGCGCGGCCACGCGGCTGGAGCCGGGCCATGTGGAGGCGGTGTCGCCCACGGTGGGGGACATCCACCGCGTGCACAACGCGTATGAGGACCGCGTCTCCATCAGCATCCACGTGTATGGCGCCAATATCGGCGCGGTGCGGCGGCACGTCTACCCGGAGGCGGGCGGGCGCAAGCCGTTCATCTCCGGCTATTCCAACTCCACCCTGCCCAATCCCTGGGATCGATCCAAGGAACCCGTTTCGCCATGACCGCTTTGCCTTCCGTGTTGCCTTCCGTGATTTCCCCCGTGTTTCCCACCGTCTCCAGCCTGGCCGTGCGGCAGGCGCTGCTCGACCGCACCGAGATCGCGCTGATCGACGTGCGCGAGGAAGACCCCTACGCCCAGCAGCATCCGCTCTGGGCGGCCAACTTCCCGCTCTCGAAGCTCGAACTGGAAGCGTGGCGGCGGATTCCGCGCCGCGATACGCGGATCGTGGTCTATGGGGAGCACGCGGGCGAGGATCTGGCGCCGCGCGCGGCGGCGGTGCTGCACGGGTTGGGCTACACGGATGTGTCGCGGCTCGACGGCGGGCTGGCAGCCTGGATCGCCGCCGGCGGCGAGGTATTCCGCGACGTGAACGTGCCGAGCAAGTCGTTCGGCGAGCTGGTGGAGGCGAAGCGCCATACGCCGTCGCTGGCCGCGCGGGAAGTGCAGGCGCTCATCGACGAACAGGCCGACGTGGTTATCGTGGACGCGCGCCGCTTCGACGAATACCAGACTATGAGCATTCCCACGGCCACCAGCCTGCCCGGCGCGGAACTGGTGCTGCGCGTGCGGGAGCTGGCGCCGGACCCGCAGACGCGGGTCATCGTGAACTGCGCAGGCCGTACGCGCAGCATCATCGGCACGCAATCCTTGATCAATGCCGGCCTCCCGAACCCGGTGGCCGCGTTGCGCAACGGCACCATCGGCTGGACCCTGGCGGGGCAGACCCTCGACCATGGCGCCAGCCGGCGCGCGCCGGTGGCGGTGGACGCCGCCAACCGCGCGCAAGCCCGTAGCGGCGCCCGGACGATTGCCGACAAGGCCGGCGTGCAACGGATTGCCCACCACGCCGTGGCGACGCTGGCCCAGCCGGGGCGGACGCTGTACCGCTTCGATGTCCGCACACCCGAGGAATATGCCGATGGCCACCTGCCGGGCTTCGCCAGCGCGCCGGGCGGCCAACTGGTGCAGGAAACCGACCATAGCGTCCCGGTGCGCGGCGCGCGGATCGTGCTGGCTGATGACGACCACGGCGTGCGCGCCGACATGACCGCTTCGTGGCTGGCGCAGATGGGCTGGGAGGTATTCGTGGTGGAGCCGGCGGGCGAGGCCGCCCGCAGCGAACGCGGCACGCCGGCGGCGCCGGTGCCCGAGGCGGAGGCTGTTGAATCCGTCTCGCCGGCCGAACTCGCGAAATGGCTAGATCAGGCAGGCGAGGGCGACATCGCCGTGCTCGACGTGACGGCCAGCGCCAATTACGTGAAGCGCCATATCCCAGGCGCCTGGTTCGTCATCCGCGCCCAACTGGCGCAGGCGCTGGCGGCGATTCCTTCGGCAAAACGCTATGTGCTGACCTGCGGCACCAGCCAGCTCGCCCGCTTTGCGGCGGCGGACCTGAAGCGGCTGACATCGGCACAGGTATTGGTGCTGGAAGGCGGCACCACGGCATGGATCGACGCCGGCCTGCCGCTGGAATCCGGCGAAACCCGCCTCGCCGTGCCCAGAACCGACCGCTACCGCCGCCCGTACGAAGGCACCGACAACGCATCGGCCGCCATGCAGGCCTACCTCGACTGGGAATTCGGCCTCATCGCCCAACTTGACCGCGACGGCACGCACTTCTTCGAGGTGGCGTAAGGGCGCCCTAAGCCCGTGGCTGCAACGCAATCAACGCCATGCCGGCAAGGCACACCACCGCGCCGGCCAGATCCCAGCCAGTCAGCCGCACACCATCCACCACCCGCAACCACACCAGCGCCACGACGATATACATGCCGCCATAGGCGGCATACGTGCGCCCGGCGGCGGTGGGGTGGAGGGTTAGCAGCCAGGCAAACAGGGCGAGGGAAATTGCGGCGGGGATTAGCAGCAGCATGCTTTTGCCCTGCTTGAGCACCAGCCACGGCAGATAGCAACCGACGATTTCGGCAACGGCGGTGATGGCGAAGAGGAGGGTGAGGCGGAGCATGGGGTGGGAAGCAGACAGGATGGCGGGATTGTGCCAGAGGGCCCCGTGCGTCAACTTCGGCGGCGCCCCAAAGCAAAAAGGACCTGGGCTTTCGCCTCAGATCCTCTTTGGTCACCGTATTCTGGTGGGTGGTACAGGGATTGAACCTGTGACCCCTGCCGTGTGAAGGGCTCTTCATCTTCGTAAGTCCTTAAAAATCAAGGACTTACTCGATTTCCAGTGCTCTACCGCTGAGCAGTAAGCCGCACTTTCAACGCCGTGGGACACCGCAGCCTGTACCCGTATGGTGTCATTATTACGACACATCTGTCAACCGCCAGGCAGGATGCACGCTCTCCGGTAAGTATCTGATTTACTGCGACTTGTGCCCAAGGTGTGTCACCAAAATTCCGAACTACAGTTGGACACATCGTCGTTCAAACGACAGTCGTCCAACCGAAAACCATGGGGTGATCCCAGCGGGCCGTCCAGTCAGGGCGCTTGCTTATTTCTCTTCTCAATTTGATTTCGCATAGCATTGAAGAAATCATCTTCAAATGTACCTGCGATCGTGAACAGTTTTCGGTCGTCGCCTCCGGCCTCCACATTTATGCCGGTACGCTTCGCTTCTCGAATTACTCTATCCGAGAATTCTTCCACAAGCGACGGCAATTCCATAGCCATGGCTTCATCATAGGATTGAAGGCAGAGTGCAGTAAAATACTGGCGAACATCATTTGCTTTTTCGGAAACTCTAGCGTCCCACATAAGATGGGCTAAGGAGCGGGATTCAGCGCCGTCTCCCACTAACAGATCAACCAGTTGTGTAAGGCCAATGTGGCTGATCATGTGCTCTGCTACGGTACTGCCCCGGATTGTTCCAACGATTTCGCGTAAGCCCTTGTCAGCCGTTACGAAAACTGACCGCTTTCCTTCGTCTAAGTCGCGTGCAAGTGCTGCCAACTGTATGGCGTCGTGCTCGATCAAAGTTGTAAGCTTTAGCGTCTCACGATTACGATTGTAGCCCCTCTGCAAATCCAAAGTCATCGCGCTAACTTTATCCTGCGGAAGCTGAAATCCTTTCACAACCAAAACTCCCTGCTTGCCCAGCCATTGTGCAAGATCAGCTTCCGTTTCATACGGAGCATACTTTTCAATGTACTTAGGGAATGTTAGATCGGGATCATTGGCTGATAAATTTGCGTAAGCACCCACGAATACATTCACATTACCTGATCCGAAGTACAGTGCTTCCCGTTTAGCGTCCTCGGAGAAATTTTCTGGATCGGCAGCGTATTGTTCGAGAGCTAATCTTTTGTGACTGACTATCTCGTTGACGTAACCAGACGTTGTGCAAATTGTGGTGCCTCCGGCTGCGCGGGCCGCGCCAGATAATTTTGATAGGACCGACTGGTAGACGGGTTGAAACGGGTGCCCAATAGCAAAGGTGGGCATCACAACGTTTGCGTCAAGGTAAACGCGGCTCGGCAGGACGTCACCGTGAAATAGCTGACTGCGGGGCGTTTGGATTGCTAATTCAAGCGCGAAACTCGCCCGGCCTAGCGCGGTCAGAATGGTCGCTTCTTTGGGTGTCGGGTTGTTTATGAGCACTTCGCAGACGCGTGTCAGCGTCGTTATTTCCATAGTGCTTAAACCCGGGCAGGATCGGAACATCAAGGCTTTGACGTCGGTGCTATCGGGAACTATACCGTTAGCGAAGGCTACCCCCAAATCCCAGCCCCGCTGTAGTACAAGGGAAGTAAAGAACTCCCTTAGACCATCCCGAATGGCTTCGGTCTCCCTAAGCTGCTCTTGCACAAATGCACGGTCAATAGCACTTGAAATTAATGTTTCAATTGCCTTTTGCAGCGTTCCCTCATCCCGGGCATCCCCAAGCCACGAAACCATTTGCGGCTCTGCGCGCTTATGCCAGAGACACAATTTCTCGTCTGCGAGGGATGTTAGGCATCTCTTCACAATGTCTTCCGCCTCCCGCCGATGCAGTGCCATGTCTTTGTGCAGGCTATCGACAATCGAGCTAACAGGAATTGCCTTCGGGGCGCTGCGCTGAATTAGCGCGCTGACCATTCCCTCGATAACAGAGTCGCGCAGTGGCGTTAGCTGGGCTCCGAGGCTCAGTCGTGCATAACACGAAGCCAGGTATCGCTTTGCTGTGTTAAAAGGCTTCGAAATTGCTCTTGTGGGCGCAGTAGGGCCGATGGTCGGTGCGGCGAGCATTTTTTCGACTGCTGACAAAATTTCCCAGAGTTTGTCGTGGTTCTTGTCGCTGTCTATGTGAGGGTACGAAACCCTCTCGATGTTTAATCGGTTGAGTTTCTGTTCAACGGCCGCAGGCAAATCTTCGGGAACAAGTGCAATGTGCTCACCTTGTGTGAGCGGGCCGTAAACTGAGTTTATTTCCTGAAGTACGTTCTCGATCGCTGGATCGGCGAAGGAGAAACCCACGAAAAAGAGGTTCGTCCTCGTCGACATTTGACTGAGGAAGTTCTGATAAACAGTATCTCGCCGCAACTCGTCGAATTGCCTTTGTGTAAGGACGATCGAGGTGGGCTCTTCGACAGCGCCGTGAATCCGGGCGACGTAAAATTCTGTTGCCCAAAGGGCTTGTCGGAATGAGATGTCACCGCGTTTAAAATCTAGGGGGGCGAGGCTCAGGCTTCTCGCAAAAGCGTCGTTGAGAAGTCTGTCAAAATTCGTTGTAATCGCCCCCTTAAATGGCAGTTTGCAGAGCATTTTTATGGCGTCCGCATTATTGCTTTGAAGGTTCTCTTTTAGAAACTTCAATTTTTCTGCTTCCGTGGCTCCATCGGAAATGAAAATAACGTCTGCTGCTCGGAGAAAGTCTCCTTTTGCAATCAGCTCTATAGCTTTGTTTGCAAGCAAAGGATCGGTTTTTCGTAGCCACTCTGCCATCGCTTTTAGTAGCGAACCCCAAACAGGTATTCCCGCCTTTGCCGAAACTCCCGCGCCTGCGAACAGGATAGGGTGTTTGGATTCAGAGAAAAATCTTGCTACACGATCGATTGCTTTTTGCATCATTAACCCGTTCTATACTTAGTTTTTTTACATGAAGACTCGGATTCGACCTATTTTTCCTTCGCTTTTCATTCGAAGGGCCAGACAGTATAGCCGTGATCAGTTGTCTGGCCCAAAATTTGGTTGGCATTCGTGCGGGGCTGCGCAACGCGCACGCGAGGCTAATTCCCCCCGTATCGCCCTCTCAAACGCGCTGGTGAATCGGTGCAGGCGAAGCATCAATACGTAACGCCCGCGTTGCCATGAAACACATAGCCCGACTGGCCGTAGCGGCAACGCCCGGCATTGGGCCGTACGGCGGGGGTTCCCGCTAGGCCAAAAGTTCACGGTTATGAACCGGGCCGGGCGGGCCTCCCCTGCTTGGGTCAAAAGTTAAGATTGACGCTTTATGGTCTGTGGGCCAGAATGCAGCGTATCTTCTGACCCAACGGAGCAGCCATGACCCGAATCGCCTACTACCGCGTGTCCACCGCAGACCAATCCATCGAGGCACAGCGCGTTGCGCTAGGCGGGGGCTTTGACCATGAGTTCATGGACGAGGGCGTGTCCGGGGCAACACAAGCGGCGAAGCGCCCCGGCTTTGCGAAGCTGCTTGAGTTCATCCGCAGGGGTGACAGCCTGCATGTGTACGCCATTGACAGGCTGGGCCGGGATAGCATCGACGTGCAGCAGACCGTGCGCGTCCTCCTGGACAAAGGCGTAGCCGTGGAAGTTCGGGGGCTGGGTCAGATAAGCGTAACGGGCGCGGGTGGGTTGCTACTGGCCCTCATGGCGCAGATGGCCGAGCTAGAGCGGGAGCGCATCCGGGAACGCACAGAGGCAGGCCGAGCCGTGGCTCGGGCCAGCTTGGCAGCCACGGGCCGCACGCATCGGGGCAAGACCAGCCTTGGGCGACCAGTGGAGCATGACGCCGCCTCTATCGCAGCATGGCGCACCCAGAACAAGGCCAGCATTGCAGAGACTGCCCGGCACTTCGGCACGTCTGAGAGCACTGTGAAGCGGGCCTTGAGGGGGGTGACGGTCTGAGGGCAGGAGTGCGTACTCGGTACGCACTCTTTTCACGGACTTCTCCATAGGTACTACGTACCTACTAGAGCGTGGATAGCTCGCCCTGCGGCTACGGCGGCATGAAAGCGCAAGCGCGGGTGCGACCGGGCGCGGCCACCCCGTACAGATTGTTAAGGCACCCACCCCGCTGTGTGCAACGCGTAGCCGCTGTTACAAAAATGGTCGATAGTGGACACAAGCGATGCTGTTAGGTGCCGAAGGTCGGAGGATTTCCCTCACTTTGCCTACCCGGAAACCCGCGTAGGAGCCGTTTCCTTCATTTCCCCTGAATACTTTCAGTGTGACGGCGCGGGGAATCTCCGTGGCTACTGCCTCGAAATGTACCCGCGCTTGGTACATCGGTCGCTATTGAAAGGGGTGCGGGGCCGGCCTAGGATGCGGTCCTCGCGTAGACAAACGCGAACGGGCTTGGCCGCCTGTAACCCAAAGACGCACAGCCGCCATGCTCGGCGCTATTATCTGTGCGCTGTCTCCGCACGCCCCTTTCAATGGCGAGCCGGGGGCGGGGACACCTTCGGGTGTGCCGGTATCCTTTGGGGCCGGTCGGCCAACCCCGCCTTCGGCCCGCCGCCCGCATCTTGGCCGGTGCACGGCGGGCCTCCAACCATCCCCAAAGGAGGCCGCACTATGCGCCACGCAGTAACCCAGACCGCTCAGAATTCCAACTCCTCCATCTACAGCCAGGGCGAGCACGACGCCGCCTACGGCCTCGGCCAGTTCGGCGCGAAGTACTGGCCGGCCGCACGCAAGGCTATGCCATCGGGCAGCACGCTGCGGGATTGGCGGGACAAGTGCGCACGGGACTTCATCGCCAGCATGAGCGAGGAGGGTCACGGCTTGCTGCCGTCGATGCTGGCCGGGTTCTATGCCGAGGCGGACGACGAGTACGGGCTGGGCGAGTTGGCTGCAGAATCGCGTCGCGCCATCGCTGCCGGGGACACTGTGCTGTGCATTGACGTAGAGGATGCTGAGGACTGGCTGACTCTTGGCAAGTCGTACCGGGTGCATGCCGTCGAGGGTGGCGCGCTGGGCACTGAGCGCGGGGCGGAGGCGATTCTGGTCATTACAGACGACAGCGGAGACATCGAAGGCTGGCACCACTTCTCGCACTTCATCCCCGCCTGACATACCGGCCCACGCCGGTAGCACCCAAGGGCTGGCCTCCGGGCCGGCCTTCTTTTTGGGCTGGACCCCCCCCGGTTCTTTTCGTTGCGCGACACAGAACAATCCCCAACGTCCTTTTCGTCCTACGACAAGATAAATAACGCCATCGGTGCTACGCCGAGGCGAATCCCCGACGTCGATTTCGTCCTCTGAACGAGCTACACACCCATCCCTCGCGGGACGCGGTTGTGCCGTCAGGAGTCGGGCGGCGTGCGTACTCGGTACGCATTCTTTTAGTGAACTTTTCAATAGGTACTAAGTACCTACTGGAGCGAAGATAAAGGGCGACCTAATGAATACCGAGTTACAAGGCAGCATCCAAGCGGCGGCCGAGCGAGCCAAGGCAATTGCCTCCCTAGCCACGCTGGTGCAGACCGGCACCATCTCCATTGACGGTATCGCACCAGACAAGCGAGAAGAAGTACGTATCTACATCGCAGGGACCCAAATGACTCCTCAGCGATTCCACGCCCGGCAAAACGCGGAGCGCAGGAGGTTCTTCAGTGAACGAGGTGCAAGTGGGTTCCAGTATTACCGGGCCACGCAGAAGGACCATGACTACATCTTCGGCACCATCCTTGACACGGTGGACGCCGGGGACAAGCCCACCGTCAAACCTATGCTGCGGGAGTACGGCGAGCAGCAGGGATACGCGCCAGAGTGGGCGGAGCGAGTGGCGGTCAATCGTCATCCAAAGAGGATTGCGAAGTCCCTGAAGGCTCAGCAACACCACCCTGTTATCCAAGACCTGAAGGGAGGCCACATGTTCACGCAGACTCATCAATCCGCGTTGAAGAAAGCCACGTACAGCGGCCTAGCTGAACTGCTGTTCTCGGGATCACAGATCACCCGTGAGAAGCGGGCGATGCAAGCGCGTATGGACGCGCTAGAGGCACGTCTGGCGGCAGCCGAGGCTGACGTAGCCCGAGCCAACGCCCGCCTTGACGCCAAGGACGCTGGACTGGATTGGAAGGAAAAGGCCCGAGCGATTTTTGCAGCGGAACCCTGTATCTCGAAGCGGGAGGTTGCTCGCCGGGTCGGTATGCACGAGAGCACTGTGCGCAAGTACCTATCCAGTCTGCACTGAGCCATGCCTAAGGGACAAGGTTCACGCAAGCATGATCCGCGCTGGGCCTTGTACGGAGTCCAGCCACGGGCCAGAGTTCTAACCCGCCGTATCCGGGACATTGCCCGCCAGGACAGTGCCTTCACGGAGGAGCTACGAAAGCGAACAGAGTCGGTCCGGGTTGACGCACTGATTGCAGGACAAGGCCGCTACTGGAGCGAGGCACCTTGCCCGCGCTGCGGCAGCCCCCACAGACGTGTGTACGACCGCGCGTGCTGGGATTGCTGGCAGCGAAAGCACCGACCCTCCGCCGTGTGGGATGCGATACGTACAGGCCGAGGCTACTGCGGCGGAACGCGCAGCAGAGCAGGATGGCTCGACCAGCAAGACGTGCGAAGGCGTGTCCGAGCCGGCGAATTCCACTGCATCACCGAGGGCGAAGTAGCCGCCCATGAGTACCCGGACGGGCGACTGGAGATAACCCAGCCCCCGGACCTTCAATGCCGCGACTTGCGGGCAATTCATCCATCCCGGCTTTTCCAGCTTGCAGCACAGCACCCCGCGCTTGTGGAGGTGCTGCGCCGTGCTGGATGGTCTATCGATTGAGGAGAAAGAGTATGGGCAATGCCAACGACCATCCGCTGGAAAACGACGCGGGCGAGCGCGATTACTTCGAGCGCATTTCGCAGCATAGCAACGCAGTGGGCCAATACCGCCGACTTACGGAGAAGCTGACTGGATACCTGCCGACATGGGCGGAACGCAAGCGCGCAGGGCGCAAGCCAAAGACTGCCACCAAGGAGCAAGCATGACCTATGAACGAGGCGGCATGTGCACAGCACCGGAAATTGCGCACTACGAGCGAAAGCCCTTCCTAGAACCGCGCGAGAAGCTGGGAGAGATGCGCGGGACGCTCGCCAACCTGAAGGCTCAGCAGGTCGAGGCCGAGGAACGGGAAGCGCAGCAGCGCGAGTGGGAAACACTCGTCAAATTAATGACGCAGGAGGAATTTGACCGGGCATGGAACAACTGCGACGAAGCGTGGGCCATGAACAAGCGATTACTGGACGACGCCCTGTTTAGGAACTTCGCGTTGCCGCTCTACTACCGTTGGCAAGCTGAGAACTGGACGCCGCGATTCGACCGTATTGCTGCCCGCATCCTGCCGCGCAACAAGGGGTTTCACGGCGCGTTGTCCTGGGCGACGGTCCTGCGCATCAATGACCATCTTCACAAGCGGGTGCGGCGGCCGCCGTTCATCGCGGCCTGTGGTGCTGCAACGGCCAAATGCAAGAATCGGCAGGCCCGGAGCAGCTACGCCATTGGCACAGAGGCGTTCTTGCTGGAGTCCGAAATCAGCCGGTTGGATGACCCGCGCTACGTCGAGCGACTACGCGTGGAGCATGAGCAAACCGAGGACCGCAACGCCGAACGCTGGACGCGAGAGCATGCCAGCCGCATCGAGCAGGCTGCAAAGCTGACCGAGGGGCGTACCAAGACTGCGCGGCGTTGGGCAAAGGACATTTTGGCGGCAGAGCGCGAGGGCAGGGACCTTCCTGCAGAGCGGCGTGAAAAGTACCGGGCCAACAGGCGCTCCAAGACCGATGCGCACCGGCACAACGGGAGGCGCCGCCTTTAACGGCACCGAAACAGCGGCAGGGGAGAAATTGTGTTGATCCAACAGACTTTGCGTATCCGGCCAACGTGCCGCAGGGCAGGAAAAACTATCTAAGGCGGACAACTTGGACTACGCCGTGAGGGTGTTGCTGGCCGGTATTCTGGCGGATGCGGGGCAGGGCCGTTCAGACACCTAAACGCGTGGCTGATGCGAAACCCTGCGTTCGGCCAAGGGCATGAACTGAAAACCCGCCTTCTCGTCGCGGCACTTACAGCTTCTGCAAACGAGCCGCCAAGTCTTCAATCAGGGTCGCCACGAAGTCCGCTGCGGACTTGCCTCCCTTGGTGGCATCGGAGTACTTGGTGAAGTTCTCAAAGCTGAGGGCGCCGGATTTGACGGCATCTTGAACCAGGGTGACTGCCACGCTCTTGGCATCGGTTTCATCGTAGTAACTCATTTAGGCTCCTATGGGACCGCATGTGCGGCAAGCGGCATCTTACAGCACCTTATGCCGACCGGTTTCCGCCTGCTCGCGGCCTGTTTGCGAGAGGTGGCTCGACCCGTCTCTGCCGCGCCTCACGACCTTTTCATCATTTCGCCCCGGTCTCTGAGCCGGGGCTTTCATTTCTAGGTGCACCAACTGGTGCCCCACGAGACAAGGGGTTTCAAAATGGCAATTCCCGATTCCTTCGCGCTCAACTCCAGTGGGCAGGTAGTTCTTCAGGATGCAGTGCAGCGGGGTGGGCCGGCAACGCGAATCGACGGGGCGGCCTCGACAGCCGTCCCCCGTGCTGTGGGCGCGGAACTCGCACCGACCGACTGGAACGGTATCGCGCAGACGGGCTTGCGCTCGCTCGAAGCGGTGAACAAACTGGCTGACGGCGTGCTGAAGCCCTACGTGGAGCGGCTGGAGAAGCAGCAGTATTTCGAGGGGATGTCCAAGGTCGTGCAGGGGCAGACGCTCCAGCAGATCGAAAAGGACGACCCGTGGTACATGCAGGTGTTCGGCCCGTCCGCCACGGTGCGCGGCGCGCAGGCGATGACGGCCACGACCGCGCTTCAGCAGGCCGAGACGGACTTCATGTCCAACATGGACATGCTGCGCCGGCAGTCGCCCGATCAGGTGCGGCAGTTCCTCGTGCAGCAGGCTACCAACCTGGGGAACACCGGCGACCCACTGGTGGACGCCACGGTGCAGTCCAAGCTGGCCGAGTCGTGGGGGCCGATGCTGAAAACCCACATGCGGGAACACCTCGCATGGCAGCAGCAGGACATGCTGGACAAGCAGACCAACCTGAACCTGTCCATCGGCAATGGCATGCGGGCGCAACGCACCGCGAATTCCACAGGCTGGGACCTGGCTGAGAAGGAGGCCGCTTACGCGAGCGCCGTGGCCGCCGCCGCGCCGGCTCCAGGCCAGTCGCAGGACTCGTGGAACAAGGGCATGGCGCAGTCCCTCGTGGCCTCCCTACAGAACGGCAACTTCGACCACTACGAGGCGATCAAGGCCAGTCCGCTGTGGAACCAGATCAACGTGAAGGTGCGCGAGCAGATCGAGGAGAACATGCCTCAGTTCGTCATGAAGGACGCGCACCAGAACCCTGCGATCACGAGCCTGACGAACAACCTCGCCGGATTCGAGTTCACGCTGACCCACGGGTCATCGGGGATCACGACCGAGCGGGAGTTGGACGCCCACATCGACCAGTACAACGACAGGTTCTCGCAGCGCACTGGCGCAGGGGCACCGTTGATCGACAACTCCAAGCGCGCGGCCCTGCACAAGCAGTGGCTTGCCGGGCAAGCTGCGATGCAGAAGGCTGTAGCATCTGCTGCGGCGGCTGATGCCAAGTACATCGACTCGGCGAACGCCGCGAGTACAGCCTTCACCACGGGCAACCACTTTACGCTCAAGGGGCTGGAGCTAGACCGTAAGGCGGTGGCGGACACCATGAATGAGGCGTTCGACCGCGAAGTAGGGAGCAATGACCCGAATCGCATCAGGAACTACTTCCGCCGAGCAGCGCAAGTGTCGGTGGCCGAAAGCATGCGCAGTCCGAAGTTGGAGCAGATGCTCCAAGTCGGCGTCAACGGTTTCCTTACGGGCGGGAGTGCCGCCCCAACGAAGGAGCAGATTCAGGCGTTGGCTTGGGCCGGTGCGCTGTACCAATCCGGCGACAACGGCCCCGAGGCGCTGGTGAACTATCTCGGGGCTGACAAGGCAGCGAAAGTGGCTGGATTCCTGAACAGCGGTACGGACATCAACGATCCATCGGCCGTGGTGGAGTTCCGCAGGGCGATGCAGGCGGGACGTCCAGACGTCGCCCCTACCGGCGACGAGCGCAAGAAGGTGCGTTCTGTCATCCAGTCGGAGAACCCCGGTTGGCTGAAGCAGTTGGTCCCGTTCCTCGGGGGGGCGGGCATGCTGTCGAAGTACAAGCTGACGAACGAGACGGTGGTGAACCTGGAGAAGACGGTGGCACAGGACGCAGTGCGCTACGCGACCGCATACAACGTGCCGCTGGAGACGGCGACGAAGATCAAGCTGGCGGATACGCTAAAGAATGCGGACCTGCTTCCCGGTACGATCATCCCGGCACAAGGCAATGTGCAGGGTGATCGGTCGCTTAACGCGGCGGTGAACCGCATCCTTCCGGGCGTGGGTGTGCAGTCCACCGAGGTGTACCAGACGGCGGTGCAGAGCGTCATCAACACACGGCTTACGGATGGTGTGAGGAAGGCTGGCGGCGACATGTCGAACTTCAGCACCGACGATTACGTGATCCGCAGCGGGCAGCAGGTTGGCAATGGAATGCTCCTACTGTTCTTGTTTCCGAAGGACGCAACCAAGGCGGCAACGCTTGGCCCGACGCAGGTGAGCATTACACCGCAACCCGTGGCCGACGAGATTACGCGCCTCACCAAAGAGCGTGGGACGCGGAAGTCTCAAGGCGCTGCGCAGTCTCCGACCCTCGATGCACCGGGATTTGAGGAGAAGCGAAAGCAAGCCATGCGTAAGGCTGGCATTCTCGTTGACTAACACAGCCAGTTGTTGGGATGGCGAATGGGTGGGCCTCGTGCTGTCGCGGCCCCTCGCTCTCTCCTCAGCACCCGCCAGTGGTGGGGTGTTGGGGGAGAGCAACGAGGCGGAAGGCGTTCTCGGTTAGATTCGCAGATGGGGGTGGCGCGGGCTTGGGCCCGAGCGCCGCCCCGCACAAACACAGAACGATAAATGAGGTCGGGTCGATGGGACGTAGGAGAAAGGAGCCGTCGCTGAGCGACGTATTGTTGGATTCGCCCTGGTGGGTGTCCGCAGCACTGGCCGTGGGCGCGTACATTGTCTTTCGCGGGGTCTTGCCCGCTGCGTTCGCATCGAATCCTTTCCTCGCGGGCATCGTGATGATGAGTCAGTCGATGGCTTGGGTTCCAGCAACGATGTTCGCGTTCTTAGGATTGCTGTCGTTCATCCGCGAGCGGCGGCAGAAGGGCGGCAGCGCGGCGGAGAAGCCGCAGCCTACGGCACGGCGCCCGCCAGCAAGACAGCCACGGCAGCCTAGGCCGACGGCGTCGGGACCAAGGCAGCAAGATAGCGCGTCCGCTAAATCAGCCGACTCCAGGCGACCAACATCGTCAGCAGAGAAGCCGGAAATTAATAGCTGGACATTGGACGCGCTCAAGCTTCTAGAGTGGAAGCGATTCGAGCTGCTGTGTGTCGGGTACTACGAGGCTATGGGATTCACCGTCAAGACTGTGCCCCACGGCCCGGACGGCGGGATCGACGCGACGCTTTACAAAGCGGGGCTTGATGCCCCTGTTGCAGTCGTTCAATGCAAGGCTTGGAACAAGCCAGTGAAGGTCGAGCAGGTTCGCGCATTGGCCGGCGTCATGCATGAGCACAACGTGCGTCGTGGAGTGTTCTGGTCACTGTCTGGCTATGTGGGCCGACCGGTGCAGGAGTCGGCAGAGCGGTCCGGCATTCAATTGCTTGACGGCCCGGCCATCATTGAGCGGATTCGCGCACTGGACCAATACAAGCAGTCAACGCTGCTGGCGCAGGCATTTAAGGGGGATTACCGGACGCCGACATGTGCCGCTTGTGGCGTAAAGATGGTTGAGCGCGAAGGCAAGGCCGGACCGTTTTGGGGTTGCATAAACTATCCCCCTTGCAGGGTCAGGCTGCCCCGCGCTGTTTAACCTTCGAGTCAGCCCAGCTTCTCGGCCAGCTTCGCCGCATCCAGGTGGGTGTACCGCTTGAGCATCCGCAGGTCCTTGTGACCGGACACGCTGGACACTTCCATCTGATTCAGGCCCTTCTCGAACATGCGACTGACAGCCTCGTGGCGAAGGTCGTGGAAGTGGAAGTTCTCCAACTTGGCGCGGTCCACTGCGCGGATGAAGGCGCGCTTAAGAGCATCGGCAGTGACCTCCTTGAAGACTCGGCCAGTCATGTCCTCCGGGGCGGTGGCGCGACGGCGTAGGACTTCGATGGCATTCGTGCTAAGCGGCACGCCTCGGCCCTCGCCGTTCTTCGTCATACCTTCGAGCAGGCGGATAGTGCGGCGCGGGATGCTGACTTGGCCCCAATCCAGCCCGAGTAGTTCGGACTGGCGCATACCCGTCTCAATGGCGAGTTCCACCACGTCCCGCAGGTAGCCGCCCCTGCTCTCGTCGCAAGCCGCCAGTAGGGCAGTCTCCTCGTCAGGGGAGAGCCTTCGGTCACGGGGAGGGGGATTCTTCGGTCGCTGTACATCCGATACCGGATTGACGCCACCGGACACGCCCCATTCCTTACGGGCGTACTCAATCATGTGGTGCAGGATGTTCAGTTCCCGGTTGACCGTGGAAGCGGCCACCTTTTTCAAACGCTCGTCGCGGAACTCCCGTGCGGCGTCACTCGTGAGTGTACCCACGGTGTACCTCGGGATTTGACTTCGCTGGATGGCCCGGATGTGGTGCCTCTCGATTTCAGCGCTTTTCTTGCGGGGAGTGACTTCGGTGAGATAGCGGTCGATGAGGTCCGCCATTGAAGTCTTAGAACTCAACAGTGTTCGCTTGGTTACGCCGTTGCCGAGACTTAATTCGGTCTCGGCGGCCCAAGCCGCTGCTTCGTCTTTAGAGGGGAATGTCTTCGAGATGATGGGGAATCCGACCTTGCGCACTTTGGCTTGGTAGGAGATGTTCCCCTTGCTGTCTTCCCGGCGAATGATTGTACCCATGAGCAAAACCTCCAGAAACTTCGTTGGAGGCTGCTGTGCCCATAGTTGTACCCGGCTGGCAGTGTCAACTGCCGTTATCGCCTGGAAACCAGTATGAAAACTGGTGGGTGGTACAGGGATTGAACCTGTGACCCCTGCCGTGTGAAGGCAGTGCTCTACCGCTGAGCTAACCACCCCTTGCTGCGTCGGCGTCGTTGTTGCGTGACGTCGTGCAGTGGAGAAACGAGATTATGCAGATGTCGCAGTATCTTGTAAAGCCCTTTTTTCGGCTTTGCGCGAGAAAGTTCGCGATTACTGCAGCGTCGGCGTCGCTTCGGCCGGTTCCTGCCAGACGGTCTTGCCGCCGCTGGCCTTGTCGAGTTCCTTCAGCACGCCCATGTGGGCGGTGACTTCGTCGTCGGTAGCCAGCAGCACAGGCAGGGTCAGGGCGGAGAGGTCTGCCGCGGCCTGGGCGCCGGCGCCGTGGCTGCCGGCATCCAGCATGTCGATGACCAGCGAGTTCTGGCCGCGCGTCATGGCCAGGTAGACCTCGGCGAGCAGTTCCGCATCGAGCAAGGCGCCGTGCAGGGTGCGGTGGGCGTTGCTGATGCCGAGGCGGTCGCACAGTGCGTCGAGCGAATTCCGCTTGCCCGGGAACATCTGGCGCGCTTCGCGCAGCGTATCGATCACGTTGGCGGCGTGCGTGCGGAAGGGCTGGTGGCCCAGTCGCTGGAATTCCATGTCCAGGAATCCCAGGTCGAACGCCGCGTTGTGGATGATCAGCTCGGCGTCCTGCACGAATTCGCGGATGTCGTGGACCACTTCGGCGAATTTCGGCTTGTCGGCCAGGAAATCGAGCGTAATGCCGTGGACGGCGATGGCGTCCTCGTGGATATCGCGCTCGGGGTTGATGTAGTAGTGCAGGTGGCGGCCGGTCAGGCGCCGGTTCACCAGTTCCACGCAGCCAATTTCGATCAGGCGATCGCCGGTGGCGTGGTTCAGGCCGGTGGTTTCGGTGTCGAGAACGATCTGTCGCATGGCGGGCATTTTAACGGAGGCGAGGCAGGAGGCGAGGCAGGAGACGAGGACGGGCAGCGGGGGGGCGGTTACACGGCGATGGACGCCACGCCGCGATTCGCCAGCGCGTCGGCCCGCTCGTTGCCCGGGTGGCCGTTGTGGCCGCGCACCCAGTGCCAGGAGATGGTGTGCGGCTGGCGCGCTTCGTCGAGTTGCTGCCACAGGTCGGCGTTCTTCACCGGCTTCTTGTCGGCCGTCTTCCAGCCGCGCGCCTTCCAGCCGGTGATCCACTCGCTGATGCCTTTCTGGACGTATTGCGAGTCCGTATAGACCTGGACCACGCACGGACGCTTCAGGGAGCGCAGCGCCTCGATCACGGCCATCAGCTCCATGCGGTTGTTGGTGGTCGGGTTCTCGCCGCCGAACAGTTCTTTCTCATGGGTGCCCGCGACGAGCACGGCGCCCCAGCCGCCGGGGCCGGGGTTGCCCTTGCAGGCGCCGTCGGAGTAAATCGTAACTTCTTGCATGGCGTGGTCGATGGGTTCAGCGAGGGTCGCGCGGCGTCTTGCCGTGCGTGCCGGTGGGCGTGGCCACCGGGGCGGAGACTGGCGTCAGCGCGGATTTCGGATTTTTCCAGGCCGGGCCGACGAGTCGGATGTTCTTCACCCGCTTGACCGCCGAGATCATGTAGACGGCGCCGAAGATGGGCCACCAGCGGTCGCCGGCCTTCTCCATGAACGCGCTGCGTTGCAGCCAGCGCTCGGTGCGGTAGGGCGGGCAGTAGCAGCCAAAGCGGCCGCGAATGATATCGAACCCGAGCAGCTTGAGCCAGTCCTTGATGCGGACGAAACCCATGGTCTGGGCGTCGCTGGGCAGGAAGGGCAGGGCGCCGAGCCGGTTCAGGCCCTGGCGGGCGCCCCACAGGCTCATCGGGTTGAAGCAGGTCACCACGATGCGGCCTTCGGGCATCAGCACGCGGGAGACCTCGCGCAGCACTTCGTGCGGGTCTTCGGAGAATTCCAGGATGTGCGGCAGGGTGACGAGATCGATGCTCTGGGTGTCGAACGGCAGTTCGTCGAAGCGGCACAGCAGTTGGCGGGCATCCGGATGGGCGTCGCGCGGGCCATGGGGGCCGGCGCGGCCGTCCAGCGCCAGTGCCGAGAACGGCATGCGGTTCTCGCGCAGGGTGTCAATGGCGGGCAGGCCCATCTGCACGGCGTGATAGCCGAAGATGTCCGCCACGACCTGGTCGTACTGGCGCGACTCCCATTCCAGCACGTACTGGCCGGGCGGCGAGGCGAGCCATTCTTCCCAATCTATAATCGGTCGGTTGGACATAGGAGCACTCATGTTGAAAGTGGAGTCAATCCCCGCATTCCAGGACAACTATATCTGGGCGATCCATGACGGGCATAGCGCCGCCATCGTCGACCCCGGCGAGGCCGCGCCCGTGGCGCGGTTTCTGGCCGAGCGCGGGCTGGCACTGGGCGCTATTGTAATCACCCATCACCATGGCGATCACCAGGGCGGGGTGGCGGACCTGCTGGCGGCCCATCCCGAGGGGCCCGACGGCGCCCCCGTGCCGGTGGTTGGCCCGGCCGGCGAACGTATCGGCCACCGCACCCAGGCGGTGGGCGAGGGCGACACGGTGACGCTGCGCCATCCGGCCGCCGCCTTCCGCGTGATCGACGTGCCCGGGCATACCGCCGGCCATGTGGCCTATGCGGGCGACCTGCCCGGCGCCGGCCCGGTGGTGTTCTGTGGCGACACCCTGTTCGCCAGCGGCTGCGGGCGGCTGTTCGAGGGCACGCCGGCGCAGATGCTGGCCTCGCTGGACAAACTGGCCGCGCTGCCGGGCGACACCCGCGTCTACTGCGCCCACGAGTACACGCGCAGCAATGTGCGCTTTGCGCAGGCCGTGGAGCCGGCCAATGCGGACCTCGCCGCCTGGGCGGCCCGCGTGGACGCGCTGCGCGAGGCCGGCACGCCCACCGTGCCAACCACCGTGGCGCACGAGCGCGCGGTCAATCCCTTCCTGCGCTCGCGCGAGCCGCAGGTGCGCCGGGCGGTGGCCGCCCAGGGCGCCGATACAAGTACCGACGCGGCGGCTTTTGGCGCGCTGCGCGGCTGGAAGGACAACTTCCGCTGAGCGGGCGCAGGGCTTCCGCTGACCCCGGGCCGGCGCTGGGAAGACATCGGGGAGGACATCGAAGAGGACATCGAATTTGTCCGAAACAGGCCGGTTGATCGGCCGCTCGCGGGAAAATCTCATTGACGCCAACGGGGCTTTTCCATAGGATCGGGCCACCTTTTTTGGCGTCACTTCAGAGAAATTCATGCAATTTGGTCGATTTCTGGCGGTAGTTGCGTGTGCGGCGCTGGTTGCAGCCTGCGCCAGCACGCCCACCCCGCCCGCCGGCGAGATGGCCGGCACGACGACCGCCCTCGAATCCGGTCCGCCCAAGGACCCGCTCAACACGCTCAACAGCACCGGACGCGCCGGCACGCTCGGCAGCACCACCGTGGTCAATGTGGACCAGGTCAGCCTCGACTGGCTGCGCGGCCCGTCGAACGATATCTGGGACCGCATCCGCCGTGGCTTTGCCATGCAGGACCTCGAGGGCACGCTGGTCGATGACCGCACCCAGTGGTACGCGGCACGCCCTGACTATATGGAGCGGATGGTGGGGCGGTCGAGCCGCTACCTGTACCACATCGTGGAAGAGCTGGAGCGGCGCAAGATGCCCACGGAGCTGGCCCTGCTGCCGTTCGTGGAGAGCGCGTTCAATCCGCAGGCGGAATCCACGGCCAAGGCGGCCGGCATGTGGCAGTTCATCCCGAGCACGGGCAAGTCCTACAACCTCAAGCAGAACATGTTCCGCGACGAGCGGCGCGATGTGCTGGCCTCCACGGATGCCGCGCTCGACTACCTCTCGCGCCTGTACGACATGTTCGGCGACTGGCACCTGGCCCTGGCCGCGTACAACTGGGGCGAGGGCGCCGTCTCGCGGGCCATCGCCCGCAACCAGGCGCGCGGGCTGCCCACGGACTACGCCAGCCTGACCATGCCGAACGAGACGCGCTACTACGTGCCCAAGCTCCAGGCGGTGAAGAACATCATCGCCAACCCGGCCGCGTACGGCGTAAAGCTGCCCGAGATTCCCGATCACCCGTACTTCGTCACGGTGACCACCTCGCGGGACATCGACGTGGCGCTGGCCGCCAAGCTCGCCAACATGCCGCTGGACGAGTTCAAGGCGCTGAACCCCTCGTTCAACCGCCCGGTGATCCTCGGCGCGGCCAATCCGCAGATCCTGCTGCCGTTCGATAACGCCGAGCGCTTCCAGTACAACCTCAATACGTACCGGGGCGGGCTGTCGAGCTGGACGGCGGTGACCGTGGACAGCCGCGAGCGCGTGGAAGCGCTGGCGGCGCGGCTCAATGTCGATGCGGACACGCTGCGCGAGATCAACCGCATTCCCAAGGGCATGCGCCTGAAGGCGGGCTCGACGGTGATGATTCCGCGCTCCGAGCGGCATGACCAGGACATCAGCGCCTCGCTGGTGGACACGGCGATGCTGTCCGTGGAGCCAGATGTACCGGACGCCAAGCGCATCGTCGTGCGGGCCAGCCGGCGCGACACGGTGGTGTCGGTGGCGCGCCGCTACGGCGTCTCGCCGCGCCAGGTGCAGTCGTGGAACAAGCTGTCGGGCAGCAAGCTCGTGGCGGGCCAGAGCCTTGTGCTGATGGTCCGGCCCAACTCGCCGGCCGCCGCCCGCGCGGCGCGTGACGACGATGACGACACGCCGGCGCGTGCCGCCACGCGTGGCAAGCCAGAGCCCAGGGGCCGTACCGTCAGCAAGTCCGCCAAGGCGGAAAGAGCCGAGAAGGCGGAGCCGCGCAAGCGTGTGGTGGTGGAAGCCACCCCGCGCAAGGGTGCGGCCAAGCCGGCGTCCAAGGCCGCCTCGGCCAAGGTCGTGCGCGAGACCAAGGCGTCGCCGGCCCCCAAGGCGAGCGCCAGCAAGAGCAAGGTCCACTAGGACCAGACCGGGAGACTACCTGCCGCCCCCACTTCTCCGACGGAGGCGTTTTGTGAGCTTTACTCCCAATTTCCTGAAAGTTTCAACGTGCCGGACGGCGGCGGTGCTCGCCGCCGCCAGCCTGCTGGCGGCCTGCCCGTCGGCGGGGCCGGTGGCCGGCCCGCAGCGGCCCTGGATCATCGCCCACCGTGGCGGCACCGCCGATGCGCCGGAAAACACCCTCGCGGCAATCCGGTCGGCGCTATCCCACGGCGTGGACATGATCTGGCTGTCGGTCCAGTTGAGCCGGGACGGCGTGCCGGTGCTCTATCGTCCGGCCGATCTTTCCGCGCTGACAGACGGGCAGGGCACCGTGGCCGACACGCCGCTCGAAGCCCTTCGGCGGCTCAATGCGGGCTGGCGGTACACCGACCCGGCTTCCGGCACCCAACCCTATCGAACCCATCCCGAGCCGCTGCCCACCCTGGCGGAGGCGCTCGCGGCCATTCCACCCGCCGTGCCGGTCATCCTCGACATGAAGGCCGTGCCGGCAGCGCCCCAGGCAGCCGCCGTGGCGGCGGTGCTGGCCGAGCAGGGCGCGTGGGGCCGCGTGACCCTGTATTCGACCGATGCGGCCTACCAGCAGGCGTTCGCGGCGTGGCCGGAAGCCCGCGTGTTCGAGTCGCGCGATGCCACGCGCGGCCGGCTGGTGAACGTGGCGCTGGCGGACCGGTGCGACCCGCCGCAGGCACCCGGCACCTGGGCCGGGTTCGAAATGCGCCGCAATGTGGAGGTTGTGGAGTCCTTCACGATGGGCAAGGCCGGCTCGCCGGCGCGCGCGGCACTGTGGACGGCCCGCTCGGTAGCCTGCTTCCGCCAGGGCGCAGGTGCCCGGATGGTGGCATTTGGCGTCAACGATGCCGCCACTTTCGACGAAGCGGTCCGCCTTGGCATGGACGCCGTGATGGTCGATTCCCCGCGCCAGATGGCCCCGCTGCGCGCCCACGGCGGGTCCCGGTAGTTCCACGCCAGTTCCCCATAATTTCCGCCAGTTCCCGATAGTTCCACCGATAGACCGGCGCCCCACGCGCTGGCACACTGGCCTGGACCAAAGACACGCCGGATCAGGCGGAGGAGACACACCATGACGGCAAGCCGTGCCCTGCATGCGCGATCGCTGTCCGACCCGGCGGGGTTCTGGGCGGAACAGGCGAAGCGGATCGACTGGGAGACACCCTTCGAGACCGTGCTCGATGACAGCCGGCCGCCCTTCGCGCGCTGGTTCGTCGGCGGGCGTACCAACCTCTGCCACAACGCCATCGACCGCCATCTGGCGGACCGCGCCGACCAGCGCGCGCTGATCTACGTGTCCACCGAGACGGACCAGCAGCGCGTCTACACCTACGCCCAGCTTCATGACGAGGTGCAGCGCATGGCCGCCATCCTCCAGGGGCTTGGCGTGCGCAAGGGCGACCGCGTGCTGGTGTACATGCCGATGATTCCCGAGGCGATGTTCGCCATGCTGGCCTGCGCCCGCATCGGCGCCGTGCATTCGGTGGTCTTCGGCGGGTTTGCCTCGGTGAGCCTTGCTGCGCGCATCGACGATGCCAAGCCGAGCGTGATCGTGAGCGCCGACGCAGGCTCCCGCGCGGGCAAGGTCGTGCCTTACAAGCCGCTGCTGGACGAAGCGATCCGCCTTGCCGGCCATCATCCCGACAAGGTGTTGCTGGTCAACCGTGGCCTCGCGGACATGCCGGTCACCGCTGGCCGCGACGAGGACTACGCCGCCTGGCGCGAGCGCGTGGCCGGGCAGGTGGTGCCCTGCGCCTGGCTGGAGTCGAGCGAGCCTTCGTACGTGCTCTACACCTCCGGCACCACCGGCAAGCCGAAGGGCGTGCAGCGCGATACCGGTGGCTATGCGGTGGCCTTGGCCACGTCGATGGAGTACATCTTCTGCGGCAAGCCCGGCGACACGATGTTCACGGCGTCGGACATCGGCTGGGTGGTGGGGCACAGCTATATCGTCTACGCGCCGCTGCTGGCGGGCATGGCCACGGTCATGTACGAAGGCACGCCGATCCGGCCCGATGGCGGCATCCTCTGGCAGATCGTGGCGCAGTACGGCGTGAACATCATGTTCAGCGCGCCGACGGCGATCCGCGTGCTCAAGAAGCAGGACCCGGCGCTGCTGCGGCGCCACGACCTGTCCAGCCTGCGGCTGCTGTTCCTGGCCGGCGAGCCGTTGGACGAGCCCACCGCGCGCTGGATCCAGGACGGCATCGGCAAGCCCGTGGTGGACAACTACTGGCAGACCGAATCCGGCTGGCCGATCATTGCCATCCAGCGCGGCGTGGAGGCGCTGCCGCCCAAGCTCGGTTCCCCCGGCGTGCCGGCCTATGGCTACGACCTGCGCATCGTGGACGAGGTTACCGGCGAGGAATGCCCGCCGAACCAGAAGGGCGTGGTGGCCATCGACTATCCGCTGCCGCCGGGCTGCATGAGCACGGTCTGGGGCGATGACGAACGCTTCGTCAAGACCTATTGGTCCGCCGTGCCGAACCGCCAGTGCTACTCGACCTTCGACTGGGGCGTGCGCGACGAGGACGGCTATGTCTTTATCCTCGGCCGCACCGACGATGTGATCAACGTGGCGGGGCACCGGCTGGGCACGCGCGAGATCGAGGAAAGCCTGTCCTCGCACCCCGGCGTGGCCGAGGTGGCCGTGGTGGGCGTGCAGGACGCGCTCAAGGGGCAGGTGGCGATGGCGTTCTGCATCGCCCGCGACGCGGCCCGCACCGCCACGCCGGCGGACTGCCAGGCGCTGGAGGGCGAGCTGATGAAGACGGTGGACCAGCAACTGGGCGCGGTGGCGCGGCCGGCGCGGGTCTATTTCGTCAACGCGCTGCCCAAGACGCGCTCCGGCAAGCTGCTGCGCCGGGCGATCCAGGCTGTGGCGGAGGGCCGCGACCCGGGCGACCTGACCACAATTGAGGACCCCACAGCACTTGAGCAGGTCAAGACCGCCATGGCGGGCTGACTGCCTATATATATAGGGGCGAAGTCGGTGCGGCTCGGGAGCATTCCTCGGCCGTGCAGATTTCGCTTGCCACGACTTCCCCTGCAGCCTAATATTTTAAGCATAAAATATTTAACCATGATGTAGTGAGGCGAGCGATGCGCGTGCTTTGCATAGGCGGTGGCCCATCGGGCCTGTATTTCGGGCTGCTGATGAAGCTGCAGGACCCCGCCAACGAGGTGGTGGTGGTGGAGCGCAACCGGCCGTACGACACGTTTGGCTGGGGCGTGGTGTTCTCCGACGCCACGCTGGAAAACCTGCGCCAGGCCGACCCCGAGAGCGCGCGCGAGATCGACGCCGCGTTCAACCACTGGGACGACATCGACATCCATATCGGCGGCCGCACCATCCGCTCGGGCGGCCACGGCTTTATCGGCATCGGCCGCAAGCGGCTGCTGAACATCCTCCAGGCGCGCTGCGAGGCGCTGGGCGTGCAGCTCGTGTTCGAGACCGATGTGGCCGATGACCAGGCGCTGGCGCGCCAGTACGGGGCCGACCTGGTGATTGCGTGCGATGGCATCAACAGCCGCATCCGCACGCGCTACGCCGAGACCTTCGCGCCGGATATCGACACCCGCCAGTGCCGCTTCGTCTGGCTCGGCACGCACAAGCTGTTCGACGCGTTCACGTTCGCCTTCGAGAAGACCGGGCACGGCTGGTTCCAGGCCCATGCGTACCGCTTTGACGACACCACGTCCACGTTCATCGTCGAGGCCCCCGAGCGCGTCTGGCGCGCCGCCGGCATCGAGCAGATGAGCCAGGAGGAGGGCGTGGCCTTCTGCGAGCGCCTGTTTGCGCGCCATCTGGACGGTCACAAGCTCATCAGCAACGCCACCCATCTGCGCGGCTCGGCCATCTGGATTCGTTTCCCGCGCGTGATCTGCCACCGCTGGGTGCACTGGAACACGCTGGACGACGGGCGCCGGGTGCCGGTTGTGTTGATGGGCGATGCAGCGCATACGGCACATTTTTCGATCGGCTCGGGGACCAAGCTGGCGCTGGAGGATGCCATCGACCTCGCCAACGCCATCGGGCGCGCGCACGGCGGCATCGACGGCCTGCCCGAGGCGTTGACGCACTATGAGGCCACCCGCAGCGTGGAAGTGCTCAAGATCCAGAACGCCGCGCGCAACTCCACGGAATGGTTCGAGAACGTGGAGCGCTACGCGGACAGCCTCGCGCCCGAGCAGTTCGCCTACTCGCTGCTCACCCGCTCGCAGCGCATCTCCCACGAGAACCTGCGCGTGCGCGATGCCGGCTACGTGGCGGACTTCGAACAATGGCTGGCCGCCCAGGCCGGCGTGCCGCCCGAGACGCTGCACCTGCGCGCCGCCGATCCCCAACACGGCCTGCCGCCGATGTTCACGCCGTACCGCGTGCGCGGCGTCACCCTCAAGAACCGCGTGGTGGTCAGCCCGATGGCGATGTATTCGTCGGTCGATGGCGTGCCGGGCGATTTCCACCTCGTGCACCTGGGCGCGCGGGCGCTGGGCGGGGCGGGCATGGTCGTGGCCGAGATGACCTGCGTGTCCCCGGACGCGCGGATCACGCCGGGCTGCCCCGGGCTGTGGAACGACACCCAGCGCGATGCGTGGCGCCGGATCGTCGATTTCGTCCACGCCAACAGCGACGCGAAGATCGCCATCCAACTGGGCCATGCGGGCCGCAAGGGCTCGACCCAGCTGGGCTGGGAGAAGATGGACTACCCGCTGGCGGCGGGCAACTGGCCGCTGATCTCGGCGTCGCCGCTGCCCTACCTGCCCGGCATCTCGCAGATGCCGCGCGAGATGACCCCCGCCGACATGGCGCAGGTGCGCGATGACTTCGTGGCCAACGCCCGCCGCGCGGCGGAAGCGGGCTTTGACTGGCTGGAACTGCACTGCGCCCACGGCTACCTGCTCTCCAGCTTTATCTCGCCGCTGACCAATCTGCGCACCGACGCCTATGGCGGCACGCTGGCGAACCGGCTGCGCTTTCCGCTCGAGGTCTTTGCCGCGGTGCGCGCGGTCTGGCCGGCGGAGCGGCCGATGTCGGTGCGGATTTCCGCGCACGACTGGGTGGAGGGCGGCATCACCGCCGACGACGCGGTCGCCATCGCGCGCGCGTTCAAGGCGGCCGGCGCGGACATGATCGACTGCTCTTCCGGGCAGGTCAGCCCCGACCAGGCCCCCGTCTATGGCCGGATGTACCAGACGCCGTTCGCGGACCGCATCCGCAACGAGGCTGGCATCCCGACGATTGCCGTCGGCGCCATCTTCGAGGCCGACCATGTGGACAGCATTGTCGCGGCGGGCCGTGCCGACCTGTGCGCGATTGCCCGCCCGCATCTGGCCGATCCGGCCTGGACGCTGCACGAGGCCGCGCGGCTCGGCTTCCGCGACGTGACCTGGCCGAAGCAGTACGTGGCCGGCAAGCGCCAGCTCGAAACCAATCTGGAACGCGCGGCCGGTGTGCCGCCGGGGAAGTGACATGACGCCATCCCCATCCTTGATTGGCAAGCACGCGCTCGTCACCGGCGGCGGGCGCGGCATCGGGGCCGCCATCGCCCGCCAGTTGCTGGGCGAAGGCGCCAGCGTGACGCTGCTGGGCCGCGATGCCGCCACGCTCGACGCCACCGTCACCACGCTGCAGGCGCACCGGCTCGGTGACGCCTCGGTAGGTGCCGTGTGTGCCGACATCGCCGATCCCGCCAGCGTGGAAGCGGCGTTCGCCGCCGCCACCTCAGCGCGCGGCCCCATCACGCTGCTGGTCAACAACGCCGGGCAGGCCCACAGCGCACCGTTCGGCAAGACCGACCTCGCACTGTGGCAGCGCATGCTTGACGTCAACCTGACCGGCACCTTCCTGTGCACGCAGGCCGCGCTGCCGGCAATGCTGGGCGCGGGCTGGGGGCGCATCGTCAACGTGGCGAGCACGGCAGGGCTGATCGGCTACGGCTACGTCAGCGCCTACTGCGCGGCCAAGCATGGCGTGATCGGCCTCACGCGGGCGCTGGCGCTGGAGCTGGCCGCCAAGGGCATCACCGTCAACGCGGTCTGCCCCGGCTACACCGAAACCGACATCGTGCGCGACGCGGTGGCGAATATCGTCGGCAAGACCGGCCGCACGGAAGACCAGGCGCGGGCCGAGCTGGCCGCGCGCAACCCGCAGCGCCGGCTGGTACAGCCGGACGAGGTGGCCGATGCCGTGGCGTGGTTGTGCCGTCCGTCGGCCTCCGCCATCACGGGGCAGGCCGTGCCCGTGGCGGGCGGCGAAGTCATGGCCGGCTGACATCGAACAAATTCGAAAGCGAAAGCGAGAGAGACAACCCATGAGCGAGATTGCACTGCACATGCATCACCACAAGCGCCCGTTTGCCGATTACCAGCCCCGGCACTTCCTGTGGTCGGTGTCCGGCGACGGCAAGGTGGCCACCATCACGCTGAACCGGCCCGAGCGCAAGAACCCGCTGACCTTCGATTCCTACGCGGAACTGCGCGACCTGTTCCGCGGCCTCTGCTACGCCACCGACATCAAGACCGTGGTGGTGACCGGCGCGGGCGGCAATTTCTGCTCGGGCGGCGATGTGCACGAGATCATCGGCCCCCTCACCAAGATGAGCATGCCCGAACTGCTCGATTTCACCCGCATGACCGGCGATCTGGTCAAGGCGATGCGCGCCTGCCCGCAGCCGGTGATCAGCGCCATCGACGGCATCTGTGCCGGGGCCGGGGCGATGATGGCGCTGGCCTCGGACCTGCGGCTCGGCACTTCGCAGGCGAAGACGGCCTTCCTGTTCGTGCGCGTGGGGCTGGCCGGCGCGGACATGGGCGCGTGCTCGCTGCTGCCGCGCGTGATCGGGCAGGGCCGGGCGAGCGAGCTGCTCTACACGGGCCGCGCGATGACCGCCGAGGAAGGCCAGCAATGGGGTTTCTTCAACGCGCTCCACGCGCCGGACGCCGTGCTGGCCGCCGCCCAGGCGCTGGCCGCCCAGATCGCGGCGGGGCCGACCTTCGCGCATGGCGTGACCAAGAAGCTGCTGCATCAGGAATGGAACATGGGGCTGGACGAGGCGATCGAGGCCGAGGCCGAGGCGCAGGCCATCTGCATGCAGACGAAGGACTTCCGCCGCGCCTACGACGCCTTCGTGGCGAAGCAGAAGCCGGTGTTCGAGGGCGATTGAGGCGGATAGAGGCCACGGAGCATCCATGAGCGACAAGACCTACCTCGACCTGCCGTTTTTCGACGATGCGCACCGGGCGCTGGAGCGCGACCTGGACGCGTGGTGCCGCACCGCGCTGGCTCACGTCGATCACACCGATACGGACGCCGCCTGCCGGGCGCTGGTGCGGCAGCTGGGCGACGCCGGCTGGCTGCGCTACTGCGTGCCGGCCGCCCACGGCGGCGCGCTGCCGGCGCTGGACTCGCGCGCGCTGTGCCTGCTGCGCGAAACGCTGGCCCGCCACGACGGGCTGGCCGACTTCGCCTTCGCCATGCAGGGGCTGGGCTCGGGCGCGATCACGCTGGCCGGCAGCGACGCCGTGCGCGCCCATTACCTGCCGCGCGTGGCGCGCGGGGAGGCCATTGCCGCGTTCGCACTGTCCGAGCCCGAGGCTGGCTCCGATGTGGCGGCAATGCAATGCAGCGCGCGGCTGGCCGAGGACGGCAGCCACTACGTGCTGAACGGCAGCAAGACGTGGATTTCGAACGGCGGCATCGCCGATTTCTACTGCGTGTTTGCCCGCACCGGCGAGGCACCGGGCGCGCGCGGCATCACCGCCTTCGTGGTGGATGCCGACACGCCGGGCCTGCGCATTGCCGAGCGGATCGACGTGATCGCCCCGCACCCGCTGGCCACGCTGCAATTCGACAACTGCCGCGTGCCCGTGGGCCAGCGGCTGGGCGAGCCGGGGCAGGGCTTCAAGGTGGCGATGATGACGCTCGACATCTTCCGCGCCTCGGTGGCGGCGGCCGCGCTGGGCTTCGGCCGGGCCGCGCTGGACGATGCGCTGGCGCGCGCCACCAGCCGCCCGATGTTCGGCGGCGTGCTGGCGGACCTGCAACTGACCCAGGCCGCCATCGGCGACATGGCTACGGCAGTGGACGCCGCCGCGCTGCTCACCTACCGCGCCGCGTGGCTGCGCGACGTGCGGGGCGTGCGCACCACCCGGGAAGCGGCGATGGCCAAGATGGTGGCCACCGAGAACGCCCAGCAGGTCATCGACCGTGCCGTGCAGATGTTTGGCGGGCTCGGGGTGAAGGTCGGCACGCGCGTGGAAAGCCTGTATCGCGAGATCCGTTCGCTGCGGATCTATGAAGGCGCCACCGAGGTGCAGAAGCTGATCATCGCGCGCGAGACGCTGGCCGCGGCCGAGCGCAGCCGGTCGTAAATCGACGAAAACAGGAGAGACAAGCATGGCCGCCCCCGCCCCTGCCGCTTCCACTTCCACGACTTCCACGCGCGATACCGTGGTCGATACCTTCGCCCGCGACCGCCTGCCGCCACCGGCGCAATGGCCCGAATTCCGCTTCAACGCCGACACCACCTATCCGGCGCGGGTGAACGCCGCCGAGGCGCTGGTGGACCACCACGTGGCAGCCGGGCAGGGCGCCCGCGTGGCCATACGGCACGAGCGCGACGGCCGCATCGAGACCGTGACCTATGCCGAGCTGGCCGCGCTGGTCAGCCGCATCGCCCATGTGCTGGTGGAGGATATGGCGCTGGTGCCCGGCAACCGCGTGCTGCTGCGCGGGCCGAACAACCTGATGATGGCGGCCTGCTGGCTGGCCACGCTGAAGGCCGGGCTGATCGCCGTGCCGACCATGCCGCTGCTGCGCGCGAAGGAGCTGAAGCAGGTCATCGACAAAGCCGAGGTGGGCGCGGCGCTCTGCGATGCCCGGCTTCAGGCCGAACTCGATGCCAACCGGCTGGCCGGCGGCGAGCACTTCTGCCCCAGCCTGAAGACGGTGCGCTACTTCAACGGCACCGGCCCGGACGCGCTGGAGACGGCGCTGGCCGGCAAGCCCGACACCTTCACCGCCTGCGACACCGCCGCCGACGACACCTGCCTGATCGCCTTCACCAGCGGCACCACCGGCCAGCCCAAGGGCACGATGCACTTCCACCGCGACGTGCTGGCGATGTGCGACCTGTTCCCGCGCCACGTGCTCAAGCCCACGGCGGACGACATCTTCTGCGGCACGCCGCCGCTGGCGTTCACCTTCGGGCTGGGTGGGATGCTGTGTTTTCCGCTGCGGATCGGGGCGAGCACGGCGCTGGCCGAGAAGCTCACGCCCGAGACGCTGCTGAAGCTGATCCAGGATCACCGCGCGACCATCGTCTTCACGGCTCCGACCTTCTATCGCCAGATGGCCACGCTGGCGCCGCAGTTCGACCTCTCCAGCCTGAAGAAGAGCGTCTCCGCCGGCGAGGCGCTGCCGGACGCCACGCGCCAGGCGTGGAAGGCGGCCACCGGCATCGAGATGACCGATGGGCTGGGCGGCACTGAAATGATGCACATCTTCATCTCCAGCGCCGGCGCCGACGTGCGCCCCGGCGCGGTGGGCCGCGTGGTGCCGGGCTACGAGGCCCGCATCGTCGATGAAGCCATGCAGCCGGTGCCGCCGGGTACGGTCGGCAAGCTGGCCGTGCGCGGGCCCACGGGCTGCCGCTACCTGGACGACCCGCGCCAGGCCAACTACGTGCGCGATGGCTGGAACCTGCCGGGCGATACCTTCATGGCCGACGCCGATGGCTACTACTTCTATCAGGCGCGCTCGGACGACATGATCATCTCGGCCGGCTACAACATCGCCGGACCCGAGGTGGAAGGCACGCTGATGCGCCACGAGGCCGTGGCCGAGTGCGGCGTGGTGGGCGCGCCGGACCCCGAGCGCGGGCAGGTGGTGATGGCCTACGTGGTGCTGCGGCCCGGCGTGGAGCCGGGCGACGCCACGCGCGCCGCGCTGCAGGACTACGTGAAGCGCGAGATCGCGCCTTATAAATACCCACGCCGGATCGAGTTCGTGGCCGCGCTGCCGCGTACCGAGACGGGCAAGCTGCAACGGTTCCGGCTGCGCCAGCTGGCCGCCGGGGCGGAGGGCGGCCAGCCATGAGCGAGGTATTCCGCAACACGGTGCGGGTGCGCTTCAAGCACTGCGACACGGCCGGCATCGTGTTCTATCCGCGCTACTTCGAGATGCTGAACGACTTGATCGAGGACTGGTTCGCCGATGGGCTCGACTGGCCGTTCGACGCCATGCATCTCGCCGGCCACGCCGGCGTGCCGACCGCCGAACTGCAATGCCGCTTCACAGCGCCGAGCCGGCTGGGCGAGTTGCTGACGCGCGAGTTGCGCGTGACGCACATCGGACGGACCAGCTTCGCCATCGACACCCGCTTTGGCGGGCCGGACGGCAGCACCCGCCTGACGGTGGCGCAGCGGCTCGTCTGCGTCGATACCCAAACCATGACGCCAACGCCGCTGCCCGACCGGGTACGCACCGCGATGGCGCGCTACCTTCATTCCCACGCATAACCGGATCGTCATATGTTGAAAACGCTGCAACCGCCCGACTGGGCACCGCCCCGGGGCTACGCCAACGGCATCCTTGCCGAGATGACGGTCGGCAGCCGCCTGATCTTCGTCGGCGGCCAGATCGGCTGGAATGCCCAGTGCGAGTTCGAGACCGACGACTTCGCGCTCCAGGTGGCGCAGACCCTGCGCAATATCGTGGCGGTGCTGGCGGCGGGCGGGGCGCGCCCCGAGCACATCGCGCGTATGACCTGGTACGTGAAGGACAAGGCCGCGTATGTGGGCGCCTATAAGGCCATCGGCCAGCACTATCGGGAAATCATCGGCCGGCACTTCCCGGCGATGACGGCGGTGGAGGTGGCGGATCTCGTGGAGCCGCGCGCCCAGGTGGAGATCGAGGTCACGGCGGTGGTGCCGGCGGCTGTGTCGGCAGGTTAGTGGCGGCGCTGTATATAACCGATCACGGCAGGGCTTGCCATCGCAAGTCCTTGAAAACTTGAGAAATTGGGCACGGCGGGATATAATTCGAAAGTTTCGCTTTCAGAACCCTTCACCCTAGCGCCTACCGTATTCCACCTTCCGCCGCCCCATCCGCGCGCGCCGTTCGTGCACTGCACAAAGTGACGAATGAGACGCAGCCGGCCGGTCCCTCGCCCATGCGCGCGAGGCGCCGCCCCGGGGCACGAGGCGTTGAGCAGGTCGGTCACGGGGTGAGTCCAGCAGGAGCCTACCCGTGTTACCGTCTTTTCCGTCCGCCATTCTCGCGCTTGCAGACGGCACGGTCTTTCGTGGCTATTCCATCGGCGCTTCCGGCCATACCATCGGCGAAGTGGTGTTCAACACCGCTATCACCGGTTACCAGGAAATCCTCACCGACCCGAGTTATTCCCGGCAGATCGTCACGCTGACGTATCCGCATATCGGCAATGTCGGGGTGAATCGTGAGGACGTCGAAGCCACGAAAGTCCATGCCGCCGGCCTGATCATCAAGGATCTGCCGATTCTGGCCTCGAGCTTCCGCAAGGAACACACGCTCGCCCACTACCTCAAGCAGGAAAAGGTGGTGGCCATCGCCGGCATCGATACCCGCAAGCTGACCCGTATCCTGCGCGAGAAGGGTGCCCAGAACGGCTGCATCCTGGCTGGCGAGGACAACGTCCAGAAGGCTATCGACCTGGCCCGCTCGTTCCCCGGCCTGGCCGGCATGGACCTGGCCAAGGTGGTGTCGGTCAAGGAACCGTATGAATGGACCCAGAACGAGTGGAAGCTCGGCGAGGGCTACGGCAAGCTGGACAAGCCGCAGTTCCACGTGGTGGCCTATGACTACGGCGTCAAGTTCAACATCCTGCGCATGCTGGCCGAGCGCGGCTGCAAGGTCACGGTGCTGCCGGCCCAGGCCAGCGCCGCCGACGCCCTGGCGCTGAATCCGGACGGCATCTTCCTGTCCAACGGCCCCGGCGACCCCGAGCCGTGCGACTACGCCGTGGCCGCCACGCGCGAGTTCATCGCACGCGGTATCCCCACCTTCGGCATCTGCCTGGGTCACCAGATCATGGCGCTGGCCGTGGGCGCCAAGACCCTCAAGATGAAGTTCGGCCACCATGGCGCGAACCATCCGGTCAAGGACATGGATGATGGTCGTGTGGTGATTACGTCGCAAAATCACGGTTTCGCCGTGGATGCGGCCACGCTGCCGGCCAACGTGCGCGTCACGCACACGTCGCTGTTCGACGGCTCGCTGCAGGGCTTCACGCTGACGGACAAGCCGGCGTTCTGCTTCCAGGGTCACCCGGAAGCCTCGCCCGGCCCGCACGACGTGGCCTACCTGTTCGACCGCTTCATCAAGCTGATGAAGGGCGCGAAGCAGTAAGCCGCCGCGAACGAGAACAAGGACACAGCGAGAAACCATGAACGCGTTCATGCACGCCAGCCTGGGCATTACCGATTTCTGGACCTTTGTGCTCGGCACGATCTTCATCGTGCTGCTGCCGGGGCCGAACTCGATGTACGTGCTGTCGGTGGCCGCCCAGCGTGGCGTGCGCGCCGGCTACCGGGGGGCGTGCGGCGTGTTCCTGGGCGACCTGATCCTGATGGTGCTGTCGGCTGCGGGGGTGGCGTCGCTGCTCAAGGCCAGCCCGGCGCTGTTCTACGTGGTCAAGACCATCGGTGCGGCCTACCTGGCCTGGATCGGCTTCCAGATGCTGCGCGGCGCGCTGCGCAGCTGGTCGCAGCGGGGCGAGCCCGGGCAGCCGGCGACGGCAGTGCCGGTCGAGCGCACCACGGACCCGTTCGGCAAGGCGCTCGTCATCAGCCTGCTGAACCCGAAGGCCATCCTGTTCTTCATCTCGTTCTTTATCCAGTTCGTGGACCCGCAGTTCGCGCGCCCGGTGCTGTCGTTCGTGGCGCTGGGGCTGGTCTGCCAGATCTGCAGCTTTGCCTACCTGACCACCATCATCCTTGTGGGCGCGCGGCTTGCCGAAGCGTTCCGCCGGCGCCGCAGGCTGTCGGCAGGCATGGCGAGCGGCGTGGGAGCCATGTTCATCGGCTTCGGCGCGAAGCTGGCAACGGCCACGCTGAACTGATCCGGCGAGTCGCAATAACCTGAATATCCGGCGCGGCGCGCGACACCTTCGCGCACCGGCCACCAAAGAGAGCGTGCAATGCCAAAACGCACAGACATCAAGAGCATCCTCATCATCGGCGCGGGCCCCATCATCATCGGGCAGGCGTGCGAATTCGACTACTCCGGCGCCCAGGCCTGCAAGGCCCTGCGCGAAGAGGGCTACAAGGTCATCCTGGTCAATTCGAACCCGGCGACCATCATGACGGACCCGAATACGGCCGACGTGACCTACATCGAGCCCATCACCTGGGAGGTGGTCGAGCGCATCATCGAGCGCGAGCGTCCCGATGCGATCCTGCCGACCATGGGCGGCCAGACCGCGCTGAACTGCGCGCTGGACCTGCATCGCCATGGCGTGCTGGACAAGTACAAGGTGGAGCTGATCGGCGCGTCGCCGGAAGCCATCGACAAGGCCGAGGACCGCCAGAAGTTCAAGGACGCGATGACCAAGATCGGTCTCGGTTCGGCAAAGTCTGGTATCGCGCACTCGATGGACGAGGCCGTGGCCGTGCAGTCGCGCATTGCAGCGGACACCGGCACGACGGGCTACCCGATCGTGATCCGCCCGTCGTTCACGCTGGGCGGCTCAGGCGGCGGCATTGCCTACAACCGCGAGGAATTCGAGGAAATCTGCAAGCGCGGCCTGGACCTGTCGCCGACGCGCGAGCTGCTGATCGAGGAATCGCTGCTGGGCTGGAAGGAATACGAGATGGAAGTGGTCCGCGACAAGGCGGACAACTGCATCATCATCTGCTCGATCGAGAACCTGGACCCGATGGGCATCCACACCGGCGACTCGATCACCGTGGCCCCGGCGCAGACGCTGACCGACAAGGAATACCAGATCCTGCGTAACGCCTCGCTGGCCGTGCTGCGCGAGATTGGCGTGGATACGGGCGGCTCGAACGTGCAGTTCTCGATCAACCCGGCCGATGGCCGCATGATCGTGATCGAGATGAACCCGCGCGTGTCGCGTTCGTCGGCACTGGCCTCGAAGGCCACCGGCTTCCCGATCGCCAAGGTGGCGGCCAAGCTGGCCGTGGGCTACACGCTGGACGAGCTGAAGAACGAGATCACCGGCGGCCAGACCCCGGCGTCGTTCGAGCCGTCGATCGACTACGTGGTCACCAAGGTGCCGCGTTTCGCCTTCGAGAAGTTCCCGCAGGCCGACAGCCACCTGACCACGCAGATGAAGTCCGTGGGCGAGGTGATGGCCATGGGCCGCACCTTCCAGGAGTCGTTCCAGAAGGCGCTGCGCGGCCTGGAAGTGGGCGTGGACGGCCTGGACGAGAAGTCGACCGACCGCGACGAGGTGGTGGAAGAGATCGGCGAAGCCGGCCCGGACCGCATCTGGTACGTGGGCGACGCGTTCCGCCTGGGCATGTCGCTCGAGGAAGTGCATGCCGAGACCGCCATCGACCCGTGGTTCCTGGCCCAGATCGAGGACATCGTGAAGACTGAGTCCATCGTGCGCAACCGCACGCTGGCCAGCCTGTCGACGCCTGAACTGCGCCTGCTCAAGCAGAAGGGTTTCTCGGACCGCCGCCTGGCGAAGCTGCTCAAGACCGACGCCAAGTCGGTGCGCGAGGCGCGGATCGCCCAGAACGTGCGTCCGGTCTACAAGCGCGTGGACACCTGCGCGGCCGAGTTCGCCACCAACACCGCCTACATGTACGGCACGTACGAAGCCGAACACGGCGAGTGCGAGGCCGAGCCGACCGCCAACAAGAAGATCATGGTGCTGGGCGGTGGCCCGAACCGGATCGGCCAGGGCATCGAGTTCGACTATTGCTGCGTGCACGCCGCGCTGGCGCTGCGCGAAGACGGGTACGAGACCATCATGGTCAACTGCAACCCGGAAACCGTGTCGACCGACTATGACACCTCGGACCGCCTGTACTTCGAGCCGCTGACGCTGGAAGACGTGCTGGAAATCGTCGACAAGGAAAAGCCGGTTGGCGTGATCGTCCAGTACGGCGGCCAGACCCCGCTGAAGCTGGCGCTGGACCTGGAAGCCAACGGCGTGCCCATCATCGGCACCAGCCCGGACATGATCGACGCCGCGGAAGACCGCGAGCGCTTCCAGAAGCTGCTGCAGGAACTGGGCCTGCGCCAGCCGCCGAACCGCACCGCGCGGGCCGAGGACGAGGCGCTGCGCCTGGCCGAGGAAATCGGCTACCCGCTGGTGGTGCGCCCGTCGTACGTGCTGGGTGGCCGCGCGATGGAAATCGTGCACGAGCCGCGTGACCTCGAGCGCTACATGCGCGAGGCCGTGAAGGTGTCGCATGACTCCCCGGTGCTGCTGGACCGCTTCCTGAACGACGCGATCGAATGCGACGTGGACGCGCTGAGCGACGGCCAGCGTGTGTTTATCGGCGGCGTGATGGAGCACATCGAGCAGGCTGGCGTGCACTCGGGCGACTCGGCTTGCTCGCTGCCGCCGTACTCGCTCTCGCAGGCTACCGTGGACGAGCTGAAGCGCCAGACTGCCGCCATGGCCAAGGCCCTGAACGTGATCGGCCTGATGAACGTGCAGTTCGCCATCCAGCAGCACAATGGCGAAGACACCGTGTACGTGCTGGAAGTGAACCCGCGCGCCTCGCGGACCGTGCCGTATGTGTCGAAGGCTACCGGCCTGTCGCTGGCGAAGATCGCCGCGCGCTGCATGGCCGGCCAGTCGCTGGACTCGCAGGGTATCGGCGAAGAGGTGGTGCCGCCGTACTTCAGCGTCAAGGAAGCCGTGTTCCCGTTCAACAAGTTCCCGGGCGTTGACCCGGTGCTTGGACCCGAGATGCGCTCCACCGGTGAAGTGATGGGCGTGGGCAAGGTGTTCGGCGAGGCACTGTTCAAGAGCCAGCTGGCTGCCGGTTCGCGCCTGCCCGAGAAGGGCACCGTGCTGATCACCGTCAAGGACAGCGACAAGCCGCGCGCCGTGGGCGTGGCCCGCATGCTGCACGACCTGGGCTACCCGATCGTCGCCACGCGCGGCACGGCGTCGGCCATCGAGGCGGCGGGCATCCCGGTGCGCGTGGTCAACAAGGTCAAGGATGGCCGTCCGCACATCGTGGACATGATCAAGAACGGCGAACTGGCGCTGGTGTTCACCACGGTGGACGAGACGCGCACGGCTATCGCCGATTCGCGTTCGATCCGCATTGCCGCGCTGGCTGGCCGGGTGCCTTACTACACCACCATTGCCGGCGCCCGCGCCGCAGTGGAGGGCCTGAAGCACATGCAAAGCCTGGAGGTTTACGACCTGCAGAGCCTGCACAAGCAACTGGCCTGATTGCTGCGCTGCCAGACCCGCTGGGTTGATACCGGCGGGCTTTCTGGCCTACACTACGTCGAATTCGTCGATTGAACGGCCTTCGGGCCGTTCGGTCCTATCCGAAAGCCGCGGTCGAGCGGAAGTGCTTCCGGCAACCTTGCCGGGAGCATGGCTCCAGCTCCGCTGCGGCTCATTTTTTTGTTGAACGAGATATGAGCACCATTCCGATTACCAAGCGTGGCGCTGAACTCCTGAAGGAAGAACTGCAGCGCCTCAAGGCCGTCGAACGTCCCGCGGTGATCACGGCGATCTCCGAAGCCCGCGCGCAGGGCGATCTGTCGGAAAACGCCGAGTACGACGCCGCCAAGGAAAAGCAGGCCTTTATCGAAGGCCGCATCCTGGAAGTGGAGTCGAAGCTGTCGGCTGCCCAGGTTATCGATCCGACCCAGCTCGACACGGACGGCCGCATCGTCTTTGGCGCCACTGTGGACCTGGAAGACCTGGGATCGGGCAAGGCCGTGAGCTACCAGATCGTCGGCGACGACGAAGCCGACCTCGACAGCGGCAAGATTTCGGTCAGCTCGCCCATCGCCCGGGCCCTGATCGGCAAGTTCGAAGGCGACGTGGCCGTCGTGCTGGCCCCGGGTGGCGAGCGCGAATACGAAGTGATCACCGTCCGCTACGTCTGACGGGCGCCCACACGTGTTCTCCTCCTCATATTCGAACCTGCCGCCGCTGCCACACCGGATTTTCCTGCTGCTGACCGTCGTCTGGGCAGGCAGTTTGTGGACAGTAGGCTACATGGTGGCGCCGACGCTGTTTTCGGTGCTGCCGAGCCGCGAGATGGCGGGCATGATTGCCGGCCACCTGTTCCGGACCGAGGCGATCCTCGGCATCACGGTAGGCGTGCTGCAACTGGTCTTGTGCAATGTGATGATCCGCCGTGGCGCCCAGCGCTATCGCACGCTGCGCTGGATCGTGCTGGCCATGCTGGTTTGCGTGCTGGCTGGCTACTTCGGCGTGCAGCCGTTCATGGAAGGGCTCAAGGTCCGCGCGCAGGCGCTGAACCTGGGCGTCTCCGAATCGCCGTTCAAGGGCCAGTTCGGCATGCTGCACGGCGTGTCGAGCGTCATCTACCTCGTGCAGAGCATCCTGGCGCTGGTGCTGGTGTGGCGCGCTGCGGCGCCGCGTTCGGCCGGGGAATAAAAAAACGCCCGCGCAAGCGGGCGTTCTTCAGGCCAGAACAGGCAGGGCAGGGCGGATCAGCCCAGCGCCTTCTTCTTCTGGCTGCTGGGGCGGGCGCGCAGGCGCTTGACGTTGCCGCCCTGGGTCACGCGCTCGTTGCCGAGTACGGTCACTTCCTTGCGGGTAGGCCGGCGGTTCGGCGCAGCGCTGGGCTTGCGGACCGTCACGGTGCGCGGCGCGGCGCCAGTGGTCGGACGGCGCGGGGCCATGCGACCCAGTTCCTCGGGCCGGTTCTCTTCCAGGCGGGCCGGACCCGGACGCCAGATCACGAGCAGCTTGCCGATATGCTGGATGGGTGCAGCGTCGAGTTCGTCGCAGATGGCTTCATAAATGGCGATGCGCGTGGCGCGCTCGTCGCCGAATACACGGATCTTGATCAGATCGTGAGCCGCCAGGCTCCGGTCGATCTCGGCCAGGACCGCGCGGGTCAGGCCTTCCGCGCCGACCATGACCACGGGGTTCAGACCGTGGGCGCGGGCGCGGAGGGAGGAGCGTTGGGCAGGTATCAGTTCTAGTGCGGGCATGTCAGGGCGCAAAGCGGAATGGCGCGTATTATCCGCCAAAATGGCGCCGGCAGGCGGTAAATATCAGCAAAAAATGGCAAAGAACAAGTTTAATCACGCGTGGTTGCATGACCACATCAACGATCCCTACGTGAAAATGGCCCAGCGCGAGGGCTATCGCGCCCGTGCGGCCTACAAGCTCAAGGAGATCGACGAGCAGGACAAGCTGATCCAACCGGGCCACGTCATTGTCGACCTTGGCGCCGCCCCGGGCAGCTGGAGCCAGTACGCCCGTAACCGGCTGGCAGCGTCGCCGCGCGCCAAGGATGGCAAGATCGACGGGGCGGTGATCGCCATCGACCTGTTGCCGATGGAACCTGTCGCCGACGTCACTTTTATTCAGGGTGACTTCCGCGAGGAATCGGTATTCCGGGAGTTCGAGGAGGTGGTCCTGGCCGCTTCCGGCGGCACCCGTATCGACCTTGTTATCTCGGACATGGCCCCCAATTTGTCCGGTGTGTCTTCGTCCGATTCGGCCCGGATCGAATATTTGTGCGATCTGGCCCTCGAATTCGCCCAGGCGCACCTGAAACCCGAGGGATCGTTGCTGGTAAAGTGCTTCCACGGCAGCGGTTACAGCCAGATCGTGGAGAAATTCAAGCGCCAATTCAAGGTAGTCGCCAAGCGCAAGCCCAAGGCGTCGCGCGACAAGTCTTCAGAAACCTTTATTCTTGGGCGTTACCTGAAGTCGGTGGACTGAAACGTGCGCCGGACACCCCGGGCGGCTTGCCGGCATGGGGCGCCTCGGGCACTATCGGGACCATAGATTCAGAGATTCCCTGCGGGGGCGGGGGCTGCATTACAATGCAATGCAGCTATCCCGTTGGCAAGGCAATTGCAAAGGAGTTCGGCCTTGAATAACAACCTGTTTCAAAAGGCGGCAATCTGGCTCGTAATCGCGCTGGTATTGTTCACCGTCTTCAAGCAGTTCGACAAACCACGTGCCCAGGACGGTGTCACCTATTCGCAGTTCATGGATGACGCCAAGAACGGCAAGGTGAGCCGCGTCGACGTGCAGGGCCGTAATCTCGTGGTCTCGCCCAAAGAGGGCGCCAAGTACACGATCATTTCGCCGGGCGACATCTGGATGGTCGGCGACCTGATGAAGTATGGCGTCCAGGTAACCGGCAAGGCCGACGACGAGCCGAACGTGCTGGTCCAGGCCCTGTACTACCTCGGGCCGACCTTGCTGATCATCGTCTTCTGGTTCTACATGATGCGGCAGATGCAGGGCGGCGGGAAAGGCGGTGCCTTCTCCTTCGGCAAGTCCCGTGCGCGCCTGATCGACGAAAACCAGAATGCCGTCACGTTCTCGGATGTGGCCGGCTGCGACGAGGCCAAGGAGGAAGTGGTCGAACTGGTCGACTTCCTCAAGGATCCGCAGAAATTCCAGAAGCTGGGCGGCCGCATTCCGCGCGGCGTGCTGCTGGTTGGCCCTCCGGGTACCGGCAAGACGCTGCTGGCGCGTGCCATCGCCGGCGAGGCCAAGGTGCCGTTCTTCAGCATTTCCGGTTCGGACTTCGTTGAAATGTTCGTCGGCGTGGGCGCGGCCCGCGTGCGCGACATGTTCGAGAACGCCAAGAAGCAGGCGCCCTGCATCGTGTTCATCGATGAAATCGACGCGGTCGGTCGCCATCGCGGCGCCGGCATGGGCGGCGGCAACGACGAGCGCGAGCAGACGCTGAACCAGATGCTGGTCGAGATGGATGGCTTCGAGGCCAACTCGGGCGTCATCGTGATCGCCGCGACCAACCGCGCCGACGTGCTGGACAAGGCGCTGCTGCGTCCGGGCCGTTTCGACCGCCAGGTCTACGTGGGCCTGCCGGACATCCGCGGCCGCGAGCAGATCCTGAAGGTGCATATGCGCAAGGTGCCGATCGGCAACGACGTGGACGCGTCGGTGATCGGTCGCGGTACCCCGGGCTTCTCGGGTGCCGACCTGGCCAACCTGGTCAACGAGGCCGCGCTGTTTGCCGCCCGCCGCAACAAGCGCGTGGTGGACATGCAGGACTTCGAGGACGCCAAGGACAAGATCTTCATGGGCCCGGAGCGCAAGTCGACGGTCATGCGCGAGGAAGAGCGCAAGGCCACGGCTTACCACGAGTCCGGCCACGCGGTGGTGGCCAAGCTGCTGCCGAAGGCCGATCCGGTGCACAAGGTCACGATCATGCCGCGCGGTTGGGCGCTGGGCGTGACCTGGCAGCTGCCGGAGCATGACAAGTATTCGAAGTACAAGGACAACATGCTCGACGAGATCGCGATTCTCTTCGGCGGCCGTGCGGCGGAGGAGGTCTTCCTCAACGCCATGAGCACGGGGGCGTCCAACGACTTCGAGCGCGCCACCAAGATCGCCCGCGATATGGTGACCCGTTTCGGCATGAGCGATTCGCTCGGCGCCATGGTGTATGTCGATACGGAGCAGGACGGCATGTTCGGCAAGCTCTCGTCGAAGACCGTGTCCGAGGCCACCCAGCAGAAGGTTGACGGCGAGATCCGTCGCATCATCGACGAGCAATACGCGCTGGCCAAGCGCCTGCTCGAAGATCACCGCGACAAGGTCGAGGCGATGACCAGCGCCCTGATGGAGTGGGAAACGATCGACGCCGACCAGGTGAACGACATCATGGCGGGCAAGCCGCCGCGTCCGCCGCGTGGCGTGTCGGGCCAGAACGGTGGTGGCAACACGCCTCCGGGCGGTTCGCCGGTGGCGCCGACCAACGCGCCCGCCACGGCCTGATCGCGATTGCCCTGCCTTCGCAGGCGGGCAGTTCAGAAGCCGGTGCCCTGCGCACCGGCTTTTTCCATTCCAGGACACCAGATCTTGTCGACCGAGTTCTTCCAGTGCGGGCGCTACCGCTTCGCCCGCAACCGCCGCCCGCTGGTGATGGGCATCCTCAACGTCACGCCTGATTCGTTCTCCGACGGTGGCCAGCATGCGGGCCGCGACGCGGCCCTGCGCCACGCGGAGCAGATGATCGCCGAAGGCGTGGACATCATCGATATTGGCGGGGAATCCAGCCGCCCGGGTTCGGCGGCGCTGCCACTGGACCAGGAACTGGCCCGCGTGATGCCGATCGTCGAGGCCCTGGCGGCGTGTGGCAAACCGTTGTCGATCGACACCTACAAGCCCGAAGTCATGCGTGCGGCACTGGCGGGCGGAGCGGATCTGATCAACGATATCTGGGGTTTCCGCATGCCGGGCGCGGTGGAAGCCGTGTCCGGCGCGGCGGCGGGGCAGGCGGGCCTGTGCGTGATGCACATGCAGCGTGACCCGCAGACCATGCAGGAAGACCCGCAGTACGCGGACGTGGTGGCCGAGGTGGAGGAATTCCTGCGCGAACGGGTGTCAACCCTGCGTGCGGCGGGCGTGGACGACACGCGTATTTCGCTCGATCCGGGGTTTGGATTTGGCAAGACGCCGGATCATAATCTCCGTCTGCTCGGCCAAATGCCGCGCCTGGCCGTGGACGGCCTGCCGATCCTGGCCGGGCTCTCGCGCAAGTCGACGCTTGGCGCCATTCTCGGTGGCAGGCCGCCGCAGCAGCGCGTGGCCGCCAGCCTGGCGGCGGCCGTGTGCGCGGCGGAGCGGGGCGCATTTATCGTGCGGGTGCACGACGTGGAACAGACGGTGGACGCCATCAAGACCTGGTGGGCGATTCGCCATGAATCAGTTGCCGGTACAGGGCAATCGGGAGAATGAAACAGATGACGCGCAAGTATTTCGGGACAGATGGCGTGCGGGGTCGGGTTGGTGAAGCGCCGATCACGCCGGATTTCGTGATGCGACTGGGCTATGCCGCCGGCAAGGTGCTGGCGCTGGGCCAGAAGACCAGCCAGGGCCGGCCGACCGTGCTGATCGGCAAGGACACGCGGATCTCGGGCTATATGCTCGAAGCTGCACTGGAAGCCGGCTTTACGGCTGCCGGCGTGCACGTGCTGCTGACCGGCCCGCTACCCACGCCGGGCGTGGCCTACCTGACCCGCGCGCTGCGGCTGGCGGCGGGCGTGGTCATTTCCGCGAGCCACAATCCGTACTACGACAACGGCATCAAGTTTTTCTCGTCGACGGGCGACAAGCTGCCGGACGAGGTGGAGCAGAAGATCGAAGCCCAGCTCGAGGAGCCGATGGCCTGTGTGCGTTCGGACGATCTCGGCCGCGCGCGCCGCATCGAGGATGCGGCTGGCCGCTACATCGAGTTCTGCAAGAGCACGTTCCCGTATGAGCAGGATCTGCACGGGCTCAAGCTTGTGGTGGACTGCGCCCACGGCGCGGCGTACCACATCGCCCCGCACGTGTTCCATGAACTCGGTGCCGAGGTGATTTCCATCGGTAACCAGCCGGACGGCCGCAACATCAACGCCGGCTACGGCGCCACGGCGCCCGAGAAGCTGATCGAGTCCGTCAAGGCGCACGGCGCGCACCTGGGCCTGGCCTTCGACGGCGATGCCGACCGCCTCCAGGTGGTGGATGCCGACGGCCGGCTCTACAACGGTGACGAATTGCTGTACCTGATCGTCCGTGATCGCCAGGCCGCCGGCCAGCGGGTAGATGGCGCAGTGGGTACGCTGATGACCAACATGGCCGTCGAGTTGGCGCTCAAGCGTCTCGGCGTCGAATTCGTCCGCGCGAAGGTGGGCGACCGCTACGTGCTGGAAGAACTCAACAAGCGCAAGTGGACGCTCGGCGGCGAGGGCTCCGGCCATCTTTTGTGTCTGGATCGTCACACGACGGGCGATGGCATCGTGTCGGCACTCCAGGTGCTGGCCGCGCTGCGCCGCAGCGGCAAGACATTGGCCCAGCTGCTGGAAGGCGTGAAGCTGTTCCCGCAGACGCTGATCAACGTTCGTGTGGAGAAAGGTTTCGACTGGCAGACCCATGCCGGTCTGCAGGCGATGCGCGCCAAGGTCGAGCCCGAACTCGAAGGTCGCGGCCGGGTGCTGATCCGGGCCTCGGGCACCGAGCCGGTGGTCCGTGTGATGGTGGAGGCCGAGCAGGTCGAAACCTCCGAACGCGCCGCCCAGGCGCTGGCTGACTCGCTGCGCGCCTGACCTGACCCGTCCCTGACTAAAAAATGACGCCAGCATGATGCTGGCGTCATTTTTTATGCCTGTTTATCCACTTTTTGCACGTTGTTCATCGGTCACAAGCGCCCATTTAAGAACATCTCGTGTTGTCACGGATCTGTCATACAGAAAGCATAAAGTTCGGATGTCAAAAATTTGTCATTCCCAACCATGTTCTCTGGAGGACATATGAAGCTGGTCAAGACTGCCGTGGCAGGCATCGTTTCGATGGTAGTGATGGGTACTGCGTTCGCGGCGGAAATTACCGGTGCAGGCGCTTCGTTCCCGGCGCCCGTGTATTCCAAATGGGCAGACGCCTACCAAAAAGCTACGGGTAACAAGGTCAACTATCAATCCATCGGTTCGTCGGGCGGCATCAAGCAGATTGGCGCCAAGACGGTCGATTTCGGCGCATCGGACGCCCCGCTGAAGGACGAGGAACTGGCCAAGCAAGGCCTGGTGCAGTTCCCGACCGTGATCGGCGGCGTGGTGCCGGTGATCAACCTGCAAGGCGTGAAGCCGGGCGACCTCACCATCACCGGTGAAGTGCTCGCCAACATCTACCTGGGCAAGATCAAGAAGTGGGACGATCCCGCGATCAAGGCCCTGAACCCGAAGGTCCAGCTGCCGAGCCAGGACATCCTGCCGGTGCGTCGCGCCGATGGCTCGGGCACCACGTTCATCTTCACGAACTACCTGTCGAAGGTCAGCCCCGACTGGAAGAACTCGGTGGGCGAAGGCACCACGGTCAACTGGCCGGGCGGCGGCACGGGCGGGAAGGGTAACGAAGGCGTGGCCGCCTTCGTGCAGCGCCTGAACGGTGCCATCGGCTACGTGGAGTACGCGTACGCCAAGCAGAACAAGATGACCCACCTGAACATGAAGAATGCCTCGGGTGAAGTGGTGCAGCCGGGCGACGACGCCTTCAAGGCCGCCGCCGCCGGTGCGGACTGGAGCAAGACGTACTACCAGATCCTGACCAACCAGCAAGGCAAGACCGCCTGGCCGATCGCTGGCGCCACGTTCATCCTGGTGCACAAGAACCAGGAAAAGGCCGCGCAAGGCACTGAAGTGCTGAAGTTCTTCGACTGGGCCTACAAGAGCGGCGCCAACATGGCCGCTGACCTGGACTACGTGCCGCTGCCGGAATCGGTCGTGAACCAGATCCGCACGACCTGGAAGACCAGCGTCAAGGACGCGTCGGGCAAGGCGCTGTACTAAGCTGCTGTACTGACGGCACGGGCAGGGCGCGAGGATCCACGGGATCGCGTGCCCTGTCATCCGCAGGGCTGGCCGGCCCGCCCAGGTAATCCAACTGAGGCGGGCCGTGCCGCTTGCATCCACGCACTCCATATCCCACCATGGCCACTACGCCCGATCTCCCCGCCGTCCGGCCCCCCAGCCGCATGGGCGACATCCTGTTCGGCGGCCTGACGCGCGGCGCCGCCATCGTGACGCTGCTGCTGCTGGGCGGCATCATCGTCTCCCTGGCGTTCAGCGCCTGGCCCTCGATCCAGAAATTCGGCATCTCGTTCCTGTGGAACGCCGAATGGGATCCGCCCGCCGACGTCTACGGCGCCCTGGTCCCCATTTACGGCACGCTGATCACCTCGATCATCGCGCTCATCATCGCTGTGCCGGTCAGCTTCGGCATCGCCCTGTTCCTGACCGAGCTGTCGCCCGCCTGGCTGCGCCGGCCGCTTGGCACCGCTATCGAGCTGCTTGCCGCCGTGCCCTCCATCGTCTACGGCATGTGGGGCCTGCTCGTGTTCTCGCCCATCTTCGGCGAGTACTTCCAGCGGCCGCTGGCCAATACGATTGGCCAGGTACCCGTGATCGGCAAGCTGTTCCAGGGTGCGCCGCTGGGGATCGGCCTGCTGTGCGCGGGCGTGATCCTGGCGATCATGATCATCCCGTACATCGCCTCGGTGATGCGCGACGTGTTCGAAGTGACCCCGGTGCTGCTGAAGGAATCGGCGTACGGCGTGGGCTGCACCACCTGGGAGGTGATGTGGCGCGTGGTGCTGCCGTACACCCGGGCCGGCGTGATCGGTGGCGTGATGCTCGGCCTGGGCCGCGCGCTCGGCGAGACCATGGCCGTGACCTTCGTGATCGGCAACACCAACCTGCTGGACAACGTCTCGCTGTTCTCGCCCGGCAACTCCATCACCTCGGCGCTGGCGAACGAGTTCGCCGAAGCCGGCGCCGGCCTGCACACGGCCGCGCTGATGGAACTGGGCCTGATCCTGTTCTTCATTACCTTCGTGGTGCTGGCGCTGTCCAAAGTGCTGCTGCTGCGCCTTGCCAAGAATGAGGGGGGCAAATGAACCAAGCCAGCCAAACCGTGTCTGCCACGCAGATCCCGGCCGTTCGCCCCGATGCGGACGCCGTGCGCACCCGGCTGCAGGCTTCGCGCCGGCGCATGAACGTCTACGCGCTGACCGCGTCGCTCGCGGCCATGCTCTTCGGCCTGTTCTGGCTCGCGTGGATTCTCTGGACCACCATCTCGCTGGGCGTGGGCGGCCTGTCGCTCGACCTGTTCACCCAGATGACCCCGGCGCCCAACACCGCCGGTGGCGGCCTGGCCAACGCCATCTTCGGCAGCTTCGTGATGGTGGGCGTGGCCACGCTGTTCGGCACGCCGCTGGGCATCCTGGCCGGCATCTACCTGGCCGAGTATGGCCAGAAGTCCCCGCTGGCCAGCCTGATCCGCTTTATCAACGACATCCTGCTGTCGGCGCCGTCCATCGTGATCGGCCTGTTCGTCTATGCGCTGGTGGTGACGCGCATGGGGCACTTCTCGGGCTGGGCCGGCATCTGTGCGCTGGCGCTGCTGCAGATTCCCATCGTGGTCCGCACCACCGAGAACATGCTGAACCTGGTGCCGAACGCGCTGCGCGAGGCCGCCGTGGCCCTGGGCACGCCGAAGTGGAAGATGGTGATGGCGATCACGGTCAAGTCGTCGTATGCGGGCATCGTCACCGGCGTGCTGCTGGCCGTGGCCCGTATCGCCGGCGAGACCGCGCCGCTGCTGTTCACCGCGCTGTCCAACCAGTTCTGGACCAGCGACCTGAACAAGCCGATGGCCAACCTGCCGGTGACGATCTTCCGCTTCGCGATGAGCCCGTTCACCGAATGGCAGCAACTGGCCTGGGCCGGTGTGTTCCTGATTACCATCGGTGTGCTCGCGCTGAATATCGTCGCGCGCATGCTGTTCAAGAAATAAGCCGGCGCCACGTGCCCCGATCATCGAATTCCAGCGAGACACGAGCATGACCTCTACCGTCATCGACATTCCCGACACCGTGCGCGCCAAGATCGACGTGCGGAACCTGAACTTCTACTACGGTCAGTTCCACGCGCTGAAGCACATCAACATGTCCATCCCGGACCGCAAGGTGACCGCGTTCATCGGCCCGTCCGGCTGCGGCAAGTCCACGCTGCTGCGCACCTTCAACAAGATGTTCGCGCTGTACCCGGAGCAACGGGCCGAGGGCGAGATCAACATGGACGGCGAGAACCTGCTGGCCAGCAAGCAGGACATCGCGCTGCTGCGCGCCAAGGTGGGCATGGTGTTCCAGAAGCCCACGCCGTTCCCGATGTCGATCTATGACAACATCGCCTTCGGGGTGCGCCTGTTCGAGAAGCTCTCGCGCTCCGAAATGGACGACCGCGTGGAGTGGGCGCTCTCGAAGGCTGCGCTGTGGAACGAGGCCAAGGACAAGCTGCACCAGTCGGGCTACGGCCTCTCGGGCGGCCAGCAGCAGCGCCTGTGCATCGCGCGCGGCATCGCCATCCGTCCGGAAGTGCTGCTGCTCGACGAACCGTGCTCGGCGCTGGACCCGATCTCCACCGGCCGCATCGAGGAACTGATTGCCGAACTCAAGGACGAGTACACGGTGGTCATCGTTACCCACAACATGCAGCAGGCCGCGCGCTGCTCGGACTACACCGCCTACATGTACCTGGGCGAGCTGATCGAGTTCGGCGAGACCGAGAAGATCTTCATCAAGCCGCACCGCAAGGAAACCGAGGATTACATCACCGGCCGCTTCGGCTGATCGCAGACCTTCCACGCCCCGGCCAGGAGAACATCATGACTGACAAGCACCTGTCGACCCAGTTCGACGCCGACCTCAACGCGATCAACACCAAGCTGCTGCAGATGGGCGGGCTGGTCGAGTCGCAGATCGAGCTCGCCATGCGCGCGCTGGCGGACTTCGACGCCGATCTGGCTGACCAGGTCATCGCCCGCGAGCAGCAGCTCAACGCGCTGGAAGTGGAGATCGACGCGGACTGCAACAACATCATCGCGCGCCGCCAGCCCACCGCGCGCGACCTGCGCCTGGTGATGGCCATCTCGAAGACCATCACCAACCTGGAGCGCGCCGGCGACGAGGCCGAGAAGGTGGCCAAGCGCACCAAGCACATCATGGAAGACGCGGCGGCGCACAATATCAACTACTCCGAGGTGAAGCTGTCGGGGGAGATGGCCATCACGCTGCTGCGCCAGGCGCTGGATGCCTTCGCCCGGCTGGACACCGTGGCGGCCGCGCGCATCGTCAAGGACGACAAGGCCATCGACGATGAATTCCGCGCCTTCGTGCGCAAGCTGATCACCTACATGATGGAAGACCCGCGCTCGATTTCGGTGGCGCTGGACTTCCTGTTCATCGCCAAGGCGATCGAACGAATCGGCGATCATGCCAAGAATATTGCAGAATTCATCATCTACATCGTCAAGGGGACGGACGTGCGTCATACCTCGCGCGAGGATATGGAGCGCGAAGCGCTGAGCTGACCCTGGCGGCAAGACTGAGAGCGGAGAAAACATACATGCCAAGCAGTATTCTCGTTGTCGAAGACGAACCGGCGATTGCGGAACTGATCGCCGTCAACCTGCAGCACGCGGGGCACTATCCAATCCGAGCGTACAACGCCGAACAGGCGCTGTCGCTGATGAGCGATGTCCTGCCAGACCTCGTGTTGCTGGACTGGATGCTTCCGGGCAAGTCGGGCGCGACCTTCGCCAAGGAGTTGCGTACCAACGACCGCACCAAGCAGATTCCCATCATCATGCTCACCGCCCGCAGCGAGGAGCAGGACAAGGTGATGGGGCTCGAGGCTGGCGCGGATGACTACGTGACCAAGCCGTTCTCGCCCAAGGAGTTGCTGGCCCGCATCAAGGCCGTGCTGCGCCGCCGTGCGCCGCAACTGACCGACGACGTGGTGGCCATCAACGGCCTGCGGCTGGACCCGGCCACGCATCGTGTGACCGGTCAGGACGACACCGGCCCGATCAAGCTCGACCTCGGTCCGACCGAGTTCCGTTTGCTGCATTTCCTGATGACCCATCCGGAGCGTGTGCACAGTCGGTCACAATTGCTCGATCAGGTCTGGGGCGACCACGTGTTCGTGGAAGAGCGGACGGTAGACGTGCACATCAAGCGCCTGCGCGCCGCGCTGACGCCCGGGGGCTACAGCAATATGATCGAGACGGTACGCGGCAGCGGGTATCGGCTGGCACGCTCGCCGAGCCACTGATCCGCCGGCCGCCAGATCCTGGCAAGTCTGGCGCGGAGCAGCAGTAAGAGGGGCCGCGCCGGCACCATCGCCACGGCGGAATCGTGGCACACTCCGTCGCAATGACTGCGGTCGACCCGGCATCCGGCCGGCCGCCTGACTCCACATCCCTCTCATGAATGTCATCTGGGCCCGATCTGCGGCCATCCTCGTCAGCCTGGCGGTCATCGCCGCCGGTCTGTACGTCTTTGTGGGGCCGGTAGCCGGCCTGACCTTCCTTTGTATCGCGCTGTTCCTGCAGCTTTGCTACTACCTGTTCCAGATCAACCGGCTGTGGAAGGTGCTCGACGCCCCCGCCTATGGCGAAATCCCGAGCGCGCTGGGGCTCTGGGGCGAGGTCTATTACCGGCTGCATCGGCTGGTCAAGCGCTGGCGCACGCAGGTGCTCCAGGTGGAGCAGCAGCACACGCGCTTTATCCAGGCCATCCAGGCATCGCCGTACGGTGTGCTGATGCTGGACGACGCCGACCAGATCGAATGGTGCAACGGCGTGGCCGAGCAGCATTTCGGCCTGAACGCGCGGCGCGATGTGCGCCAGCGCATCACGCACCTGATCCGCCGCCCCGAGTTCATCCAGTATCTGACCCGAGAACGCTACGACGAACCGCTGGTCATGCGCGACATGGGCGAGCACAAGCGCAACATCACCTCTGTCCAGATCCTTCCTTACGGCGAGAGCCGCAAGCTCGTGCTGACGCAGGACATCACCAAGGTGGAAAACACCGAAGCCATGCGGCGCGATTTCGTGGCCAATGTGTCGCATGAATTGAAGACGCCGCTGACCGTGCTTACCGGCTTCCTGGAGACGGTGCGCGACCTGCCGGTGTCCGAGGAAGACCGCAGGCGCTACGTGGACCTGATGCTGGTGCAGTCGATGCGCATGCAGCGCATTGTCGAAGACCTGCTGGCGCTGGCCAAACTGGAGAGCGATGTGCAGCCGCCGACACAGGACCGCGTACACGTGGGTGCGCTGGCGGCCCACCTCGTGCACGATGCGGAGGCGCTGTCGCAGGGCCGCCACCAGATCGCTGCGGAGATCGACGCAGGCGTGGTGCTGCGCGGGGCGGAGAGCGAGCTGTTGTCGGCGCTGGGCAATCTGGTGTCGAACGCGGTGCGCTACACGCCGGACGGCGGGCGGATTGCGATCCGGCTGAGCTATACCGACGGGCATTCGGTGTTTTCGGTCAGCGATACGGGGCTGGGCATTGCACCCGAGCACATCCCGCGCCTGACCGAGCGGTTCTACCGCGTGGACCGCAGCCGCTCTCGCGACACGGGCGGTACCGGTCTGGGACTGGCCATCGTCAAGCACGTCCTGTCGCGCCACCATGCGGACCTGCGCGTGACCAGCGAGGTCGGGCGCGGCAGCACCTTCCGGATCGTCTTCCCGACGGACCGCAGCGGCTATGAGCCGGCGGCCGTGGCACCGCAACTGCCGGACCCGCGCCGCCACGCGGCGTAACACAGGGTCACGGCAAATCGCCCCCTCCCGCACGCGGGAAGGGGCGAATCGGCGAACCTCTCAGTTCCCGAACATCCTCAGCAGTTCCGCCTGGCTCACGAGCTGCCGCTTGGCCACCGAGCGCTTGCGCACGTACTGGCCGTCCGGCTGCATGAGCCACGCCGACGCGTTGTCGCGCAGGTGCACCTGCAGGCTTTCCTTGATCACGCGCGCCTTCAGCGTGCGATCCAGCACCGGGAAGGCCACCTCCACGCGGCGGAACAGGTTGCGATCCATCCAGTCGGCGCTCGACAGGTAGAGCACGTCCTCGCCATCGGCACGGAAGTAGTAGACCCGATGGTGCTCCAGGAAGCGGCCTACCACCGACCGCACGGTGATGTTGTCCGACATCCCCGGCACGCCCGGCCGCAGCGCGCACACGCCGCGCACGATCAGGTCGATCTTCACGCCGGCGCGCGACGCCTTGTAGAGTTCGTCGATGATCGACGGCTCCAGCAGCGCATTCATCTTGGCGATGATGCGCGCCCGCTTGCCCGCCCGCGCATTGCGCGCCTCCGCGCGGATATGCTCCACGAGGTTGCTGTGCATCGTGAACGGCGACTGCCAGAGGTGGTTCAGCCGGATCGTGCCCGCGGTGCCGGTGAGCAGCTGGAACACGTGGTGCACGTCTTCGCAGACCTTCTCGTTGGCGGTCAGCAGGCCGAAGTCCGTGTACAACCGGGCGGTGCGCGGATGGTAGTTGCCGGTGCCCAGGTGGGCATAGCGGCGCAGGGTCACCTGCTTGGCCTTCGGACCGGCTGCCTCGCGCCGCACGATCAGCAGCATCTTAGCGTGGCACTTGTGGCCCACCACGCCGTAGACCACGTGGGCGCCGGCGGACTCGAGCCGCTCTGCCCAGTTGATGTTGGTCTCCTCGTCGAAGCGCGCCAGCAGCTCCACCACCACCGTGACTTCCTTGCCATTGCGTGCGGCGGTCATCAGCGCTTCCATGACCGCCGACTCGTTGCCGGTGCGGTACACGGTCTGCTTGATCGCCACGACATTCGGGTCGGCCGCGGCGAGTTGCAGCAGGTCGAGCACGGAGGTGAAGCTCTCGTACGGATGGTGCAGGAGCACATCCTGCTGGCGGATCACGTCGAACATGCCCAGTCCGGCCTGGAGCGGCTTGACCGGCGCCGGCACGTGCGGCGGGTATTTGAGGGCAGGGCGGTCGACCAGATCGGGAATCTGCATCAGCCGCACCAGGTTCACCGGGCCGCTCACGCGGTACAGGTCCTGCTCGGTCAGGCCCGATTCCAGCAGCAGCCGGCGCGAGAGCGCGGGCGGAGTATCGGACGACACCTCGAGCCGCACCGTATCGCCGAAATGCCGGGCCGGCAGCTCGCCCTGGAGCGCCTCGCGCAGGTCGGTGATGTCGTCTTCGGAGACGAACAGGTCGGAATTGCGGGTGACGCGGAACTGATAGCAGCCCTCCACGTCGATGGCGGGGAACAGTTCATGCACGAACGCCTGCATGAATGAGGACAGCATCACAAAGCCATATGGGTAGCCGGACAGCTTCTCCGGCATGCGCACCACGCGTGGCAGCGCGCGCGGCGCCTGCACGATGGCGAGGTCGGCGTCGCGGCCGAAGGCGTCCTTGCCGGACAGTTCGACCACGAAGTTCAGGCTCTTGTTGAGCACGCGCGGAAACGGATGCGCGGGATCCAGCGCGATCGGCGTCAGCACCGGACCAAGCTCGCGCGTGAAGAAGTCGCGCGCCCATTGGCGCTGGTCGTCGGTCCAGGTGTTGGTCAGGTGAAAAAACACGCCTTCCTGCTCGAGCGCGGGGAAGATCACGTTCTGCAGCATGTCATACTGCGAGGCCACAAGCCGCTGTGTGCGCTCCGTGACGAGCTGATAGGTCTGGAGGAAGGAGAGACCATCGGGCGTCAGGCCCGATGCGTTATCGCGCATCTGCTCCTTCAGCCCCGCCATGCGGATTTCAAAAAACTCGTCCAGATTGCTGGAGACGATGCAGATGAACTTCAGCCTTTCCAGCAGCGGTACGTTGGGGTCGGCGGCTTGCGCCAGCACGCGCGCATTGAATTCCAGAATGCCAAGCTCGCGGTTCAGCAGCGTGCCGGGCGGCGTCGTCATCATGTGTAGAACCTTATTTTGGCGATGTGGCGACTTTTTCATAGAATCGTGTCAATTTGATGACACTTTGATTTTGTCATGATGTGGACATGACAAGGACATAATCTTACGCGTTTGGCCGGTTTGCGCGTTTCTTGCCAAACTTGCACCGATCCTGCGCTACTTACGCACGCAATGACACAGAATCCCCGCCTGCTGGCCGCCGTCGACATGGGTTCCAACAGCTTCCGCCTGATGATCGGGCGGGTGGACGAGACGCCCACGGCCTCCGGCCCCGCCAGCCAGATCTTCCAGGTGGATGCCCTGCGCGAGCCCGTGCGGCTTGCTGCCGGCCTCACGCCTGACAAATACCTCGACCAGCCCGCCCGGCGGCGTGGCATCGACGCGCTGCGCCGCTTTGGCGACCGCCTGCGCGACTTCTCGCCCGAGCACGTGCGCGCCGTGGCCACCAACACGCTGCGCGTGGCCAAGAATGCGTCCGAATTCCTGATCGAGGCGGAAAGTGCGCTCGGCTTCCCCATTGAAGTGATCGCCGGGCGCGAAGAGGCGCGGCTGATCTACCTCGGCGCCTCGCATGACGCGCCGGCCTGCCAGGGCAATCGGCTGGTGGTCGACATCGGCGGCGGTTCCACCGAGTTCATCATTGGCAGCGGCTATCAGTCCAAGCTGATGGAAAGCCTTTATATCGGATGCGTGTCGCACAGTCGCCAGTTCTTTCCCAGCGGCAACGTGGATGAATACGCGTTCAAGCAGGCCGAGCTGGCCGCGCGGCGCGAGATCCAGGTGCTGGTGCGCCAGTATCGGGCGGCGGGCTGGCAGCAGGCGGTGGGATCATCCGGCACGGCGCGTGCGCTGGCCGAGTTGATCGAACTGAACGGCATGAACGACAACCCGGCCGAGCATGGCATCACGCGCGAGGGCCTGGAGCGGCTCAAGCGCGCGCTGATCAAGGCCGAGAACGCCAATCGCGTGAAGCTTGCCGGCCTCAAGGCCGACCGCATCCCGGTACTGCCGGGCGGTCTGTCGATCATGCTGGGCGTGTTCGCCGAACTCGACGTGGACCGGATGGACGTGACCGACGGCGCGCTACGGCTGGGCGTGCTGTACGACCTGCTCGGCCGTAGCCACCACGAGGACATGCGCACGGTCACCGTCGACCAGTTCATGCGCCGCTACGGCGTGGACCGCGCGCAGGCCAGCCGGGTAGGGCTGGCCGCGCGCGAACTGCTCGCCCAGTTCCCCGATCCGCCGAACGAGCGCCGCGACGACAACCTCGCCCTGCTGGGCTGGGCCGCGAGTCTGCACGAGATCGGCATGTCGATTTCGCATAGCGGCTATCACAAGCACTCGGCCTATATCGCCACGCATGCGGACATGCCGGGCTTCTCGAAAACCGACCAGGCACGGCTGGCGACGCTGCTGCTGGGCCATGCGGGCAAGCTGGGCAAGCTGTCCGGCAGCGGCAAGTTCGTCGACTGGCGCATGCTGTTCAGCCTGCGTCTGGCGTTTGTACTATGCCGGCGCCGTGCGGACGTGAAGCTGCCCGAGATCGAGGTCAGCCAGCGGTCGGATGCGCTCGATGAAGGTTTCGAGGTGCGGTTGCCCAAGGTGTGGATCGACGCGAACCCGCTCGTCGAGTACAGCCTCGCGCAGGAGTCCGACGAATGGGAGCGCGTGGGCAAGCGCTACAAGGTGGTGTACGTCTGATTCGTCAGGCGTTCGCGCAGCCAGCAAAAAAGGCGACCCCGTTTCCGGAGTCGCCTTTTTTCATGCCGATGAAATGTGCCGTTTCGATCGGGGAGCCGACAGGCTTCGGTCGCGGACTCAGCCGCGGTTGAGGCCCAGGAAATGGCGGGCGTAGCGCGGGTTCATGTCGCTCACGCGCAGCAGCGTCAGGAAGTCGGCCACGTTGAAGTCGGGGTCCCACGCCGGCTCGCCGCAGATCTTCGCGCCCAGGCGCAGATAGCCCTTGATCAGTGCCGGCGGTTCCACGTCGAGCGACTGGTTCAGGTTTTCCACCGGCAGGCGCGTGCGCGGGAACGCGTGGTACTCGATCGGTGCCAGGAACTTCTCTGCGAACAGACGATGAAGGCTGGCCGCGTAGTGGCCGCCGTCGCTCATCGGCACGCTGGCGCAGCCGAGCATCGACTCGAGGTTGTAGCGTTGCAGGTATTCGCCCAGCCCGGCCCAGAGCGCCATGATGACGCTGCCCGAGCGGTAGTCGCGGTGCACGCACGAGCGGCCCAGCTCCAGCATCTTGGGGCGCAGGTGCGCCAGGCGCACGAGGTCGAATTCGGATTCGGCGTACAGGCAGCCGACGCGCTTGGCCTGGTGCGGGGGCAGCACGCGGTAGGTGCCCACCACGCGCAGCGTTTCCTGGTCGCGCACGATCAGGTGGTCGCAGTAGGCGTCGAACATGTCGACATCGGTGCCAGTGGACGACGACTGGAGCCGCGCGCCCATTTCTTCGGCGAAGACCTTGTAGCGCAGGCGCTGCGCCTCGGCTACTTCGTCCTGGTGACGTGCCCACGCCACACTGAAAGCAGGCGCTGGAGCTTGTGTATGGGTTTGGTGCTGTGCTGGCTGACGAGGAAGACGGCTCCGCGCCGACTGACCGGAGCGGCCAGTGGGCAGAGCGTCAAACAGCGGCTGGGTAGGCGTCGGAAGGTCGCGCATGTATGTCCTTTCGGTGACGAAACGGCTTCGAAACAATGTAGAGAGGGCCGGTGACAGTGCCGTGAAGCAGCGATGACGCTTCCATGACGTCCCTCTTCCAGGGAGGCGCATTACCGACTCTAGCCAGCGGCCTTTCGTACCGCCATCGTCGTTATCCGAAAAAAAGACAGGTATTGCAGTTTGAGGTACATGCCTCGGAATTGCGGCAGATCCATTGCGGACCTGCGTGCATCGTCCTAGAGAAAATCGGGACCGGTGACGGCGCGCAGGACAACCTGGGCCTCGGTGTCGCGCGTGCGCGCAGACAGCCACCAGATGCCGCTCTTCTTCACGCTCCAGTTGATTTCGTGGCCCGCCAGCAACAGGCTGGCCAGGCGGCCAATCCATGGCTGGTGGCCCACCACCACGGTGTGCTCGTGGCCCTGCGGCCAGTCGATCGCGGCGAGGATGGCGCTGACATCGGCGCCCGGCGCGAGGTCCGGCATGACTTCCACCTTGCGACTGAGTGCGCCGGCCGTCTCGCGCGTGCGCAGGGCCGGGCTGCAGACCACGCGATGATCGGCGGGCAGATGGGCACGCAGCCATGCGGCGGAGGCCTCGGCCTGTTTGCGGCCGCGCCGCGTGAGGGGGCGTTGCAGGTCGGCGCTGCGCGAGAGGCTGAGGGGGGCAGGCAGGTCCTCGGCTTCGGCGTGGCGCCACAGGATCAGATTCATGTCGGCAGGTATTCGTTGTGCCTTGAGTATGGTGAAGCGGGTGGCCGGAGGCAAGACGCGGGATGCGCGTCGTCAAACGAATCGCCGGAAACAAAACGGGCCGCCCGAAGGCAGCCCGTCAGTGTCGGCGGGGGCGATGTCAGCCGCGTGACAGCGGCGCTCGCCCAATCGGCGCGAACTCAGGATTTGTGGCGGAAATTGATGCGGCCCTTGGTCAGGTCGTAGGGCGACATTTCGAGGGTCACGCGGTCACCGGCCAGAATGCGGATACGGTGCTTCTGCATCTTGCCCGAGGCGTATGCCCAGATTTCCACGCCGTTTTCCAGCGTGACGCGATAACGGTTGTCGGGCAGGGCTTCCGACACCACGCCGCCAAATTCAATGAGTTCTTCCTTAGCCAATCTGTTTTCCTTTGCGGCAGCCCCGAGAGCTGCGTAAGTTTTTAGGGAATGCGTGTGAAGCACCCGACGAATGATGGATCGGGCTGGACCGTGCCGTGGCACGGCCCTGTGCGTCTCGGGACAGGCGGGCAAGGTGTTTCCGGGTCTGGCCGGCCGCGACATACCCCGAATCTGGGGGTGCGGCGCCGAAAAATCCAGTGTGCCTGGCGGCACGGACCCGGTTACAGGGCATGCTCAGATACCCCGGAACTGACGCGGGATTATAGCACGCCTGGCGTTGCAGCATGGCGCAGCCGCTGGCGCGGCGCCATGAAAAAAGGGCCTACGCCGAAGACGTAAGCCCTTGATTCCACAACTTGTTCTACTGCCTAAAACTGCCTGCAAAACTGGTCGGAGCGATAGGATTCGAACCTACGACCCTCTGATCCCAAATCAGATGCGCTACCAGGCTGCGCTACGCTCCGAAGCCGGCGATTCTAGCCCGGTACGGCTCGCGCGGTCAATCACGACGTGCAATGATCATTTCTGGTGCCAAAACGTGACGTAATCGGCGCTGCGCCCAACACCCCGCTTCAGCGGGGCGCTTTGGGCTTGACTTGGTTCCGGGCGCTGACATAATCCGCACACCGCAAAGGTCCGACCGGCGCATGTCGCCGGGATGCTGTTCCCATCCGGACCCGGTCCCGATTATCACAACAATGGTGCGCCAGCCGCCGCGAGCGACGCGAGCGGCGCGGCAGTGCCTGAGCCACGCCCCACCGGTGCCCTTGCGCCACCGGCTGCCCAGGGCGCCCGGAACCTGCGGAAACAAAACAGGACGGCCATCGCAGGCCGCAAACAGAAGGTGGTTTCCCGGTGCCGTGCGGAGCACCTGGCGATGCCTCGGTGAACGGGAAGGAAGATGTTTCAGTCGCAGGTGGTAGTGCTGATCGCAGGCCTGTTTGCGCTGCAGATGGCGGTCGTCTGTGCCGTATTGCGGCGCGCGCCGGGGATGGAGCGTAGCGGGCTGACCTCGTGGGCGTTGGGGGACCTGATTGTCACGCTCGCGGTGGTGCTGCTGGCGGCCCATGCGTGGCGCGCCGAATGGCCGCTCCACGGCTTGCCCGAGCTGGCGCTGAGCGTGGGATTGTCGATGATGGTCTATGGCACACGCCATTTCGTCGGCAGGCCGGGTCGGGGCAGGGTGCTGGCCATCGCCAACCTGCCGGCCCTGGTCGCCGTGGGGGCTCATGCGGCCAGCCACCTTGCGCCGGCCTCGCTGCCGGAGTCGGCGTCGCTCGGGGTGTCGCTCTCGCTGGCCGCTTCCTGTATACAAATACTGCTGTCGCTCGAGATCATCCGCATCACGGCGCCGTGCGTGTCGGAGAAGCGTGGCACCGGGCGGCTGGCTGCGCTGTGCCTCTGTTTCGTGGCGCTGGCCTGCGCTGCGCTGGCAGGCATGCAGGTGCTGCCGATGCTGGAGGCGCTGGGCCAGACGCGCCCGCGCACGCCGGTCGATGCCGATGGTGGCGTCACGGTCTGGTTCGTGTTCGGGGTGGTGGGGTTGTCGGTCAGCTTCGCGCTGATGGCGCACGATCGGCTGCGCCGGATGCTGGAGCGTCGCGCGCGGCACGACGACCTGACTGATGTGCTCTCGCGCGGCGCGTTCTGGGAGGAGCTCGAGCTGGCCTGCAAGCAGGCAGAACGCACGCGCCAGTCGTTCACCGTGGCGTTCATCGACCTCGATCACTTCAAGGCGATCAACGACCTGTATGGCCACCTGGCCGGCGACAGCGTACTGCGCCACTTCGCCGGGCTGCTGCGCAAGGCCGCGCCGCCGGGGGCGGTGCTGGGGCGACTGGGTGGTGAGGAATTTGCCATCGTCCTGCCCGATACCGGGATGGAAGCGGGCCGTGCAGTGAGCCTGCGGCTGAACGCGATCGTGCGCGGCGCGCCGTGCCCCTCGGAACCGGACCCGATTGCCTATACCGTCAGTATCGGCATGGCCGAGCGGCAGGCTGGCGAAAACGCCGATGCCGTCATGCGCCGTGCCGACCGTGCGCTCTACGACGCCAAGCAGATGGGCCGCAACTGCGTGTCGTCGCACGACAGCGGCGAGCCGGTCGGCATGCCGCGCCGGCCCCGCGTGCGCGAGCGCGAATCCACCTGATTTCGCGCGCGCGGTGGAGTAGAATGCTGGCCTTGCCACCACGGCAAGGCTCGTGGCACCCCGGCCGCCCTTAGCTCAGTTGGATAGAGCACTCGCCTTCTAAGCGAGCGGTCAGAGGTTCGAATCCTCTAGGGCGGGCCAAGTCTTCATGCGGAAGGTTCACGGCGGCGCCGTGCTTTCCACCTCCAGGGCAGGCATCCAGGTTCCGGGTGCCGGCGCCCGTCGTACCGTCCCCCTGACCGTTGTCCGCCGGCCCACCAGTGGCCGAGCCAGCGCGATGCTGATCCCGGTCAACTCCCATATCGTCTGATCGTCCACCTGCAGCACGGCCATGGGGTGGGGCGCATTGCCGATGATCCGCACCTCGCCCGTGAGTGAGATGCGCGCGCCCAGCGCCGGGGGCGGTGTCGACCCGACGCAGGCCGCGAGGCAACCGGCTGCCGCCATGGCCAGAAGGCTGCGCTTTGTCACGCTCCTCATTGGATGACCACCGAAAGCGCGGTGCCGGGCGGCACGCTCACCCGTTCGCTATAGATACCGTGCAGCGCTGGCCTGGCGATGGGAATGCTCGCGTACGGCTGCAGTTGCGCCGGCACGGATTGCGTTAGCGCGCGGATCCCGGCCAGATTCTGCGGATCGATCAATGGCAGTCGGAGCGCACCGTCGATGCGCGCCGGAAAGCCGTAGCCAGCGGGGCTGTCGGCGGCCCGCATCAGCGATCCGGCTGTCGCCGAGAAGCGGCGGAACTGCTCGCCGAGCCCCGTGCCGGTGCTCTCCGCCCAAATCGCCGAGTCAAGGACTGCCAGGGAGTTCTCGCTGCTCACGTCGCGCAGCAGCCGCGAGAGGAATCCTGCGCCAAGCTGGCGATTGAGAAACCCGCCCAGCGAGCCCGACACCGAGTAGCTCTCGCACGTATCCCCGAACGGTTCCCACGTGGTCAGGCTGCAGTTGTACATGCCGTTGCGGATCCCGATGTAGTCGCGGAACCGGATATCGCGAATCTCGTTCATGGCCGGGTCGATGGCATGCCCGGCGAAGTCCTCCATCATCATCGCGGTGGCTTCGTCGAGCCAGGTATCGAACAGGTATTTCGGGCCGTGGCCGGCGCCCCGGCGGTAGAAGTTCTGCAAGTGCATGCCTTCATGCGCCATGGTGCTGGCGACTACCCTCACGGCAGCGTCATTCGCAGCGTACAGCAATTCCGAGTTCAGGAAGAAGCCCACCGCTTCGTTGCTATGGGGAAAGCCGGCACTGCGCCGGATCACGTCGCGTGCATAGAAATAGCCCATCAGCCGCGCGGATGGATTGTCGCTGGTCAGCTTGAGAATGACGATATCGAGCGGTTGACCGGTACCGGGGATCAAATCCGCGTACCCATGCGCGCCCCAGAGCGGCCCGCCCACGTGTGTCAGCAGGTCGTAGACCTTGCCCGGCCCCAGGAAACTGGCGGCAAGCGCGTCGATGGTGGCGTCACTGACCTTGGCAGGGCCGTGCTCGGTATTCTCGATCCAGAAGTTGACGGCCGTGCCATCACTGGCCTGTGACTGGCGCACCAGGGCCGCGGTGTGCGGCTGGTCTTGCGCGTCATGCCAGGTGCGGGTCTCGTTGAGCGTGGCCTGGCGCGGGGTGATCCGCGCCTCCCGCGCCTCCCGCGCCGCCAGGGGGCGTGTGGCCGCCAGCCGGGCCCAGCCGTGGGCGTTGAATTCGCCGATGCGTCGCATGAGGGTGCTTTCCTCCCCATCGAGGCGCCAACTCTTGCCGATCGCCGACGCGGATGCCTTGGGCACCAGCGGCAGGGCCGGCATTGCCTGCGGCTCGGCGCCCTGGTTGGTGAAGACCAGCGTGACGTCGTGCCCGGAGAGCCCCCGGATATTGACCGGCACATCGACCGGGGCGGCGCTGGCATTCACATGCCGCCAGACCCCCACGTGGGTGCCGGCATACGTATTGGCGTCGACGGCGCCACAGCCGGTGCAAGCGACCGACAGCAGATCGGCCGAAGGCTGGGGAGCAGCCGGGGCGGGTGGATTGGGTGGGACAGGCGGCGCAGGGGGATGGTCGGACCCGCCATCGCCGCCGCACCCGCTAAGCCCGCCAACGATGCAGCACGCCAGGGCCAGCTTTTTCATCATGATCCTTTCCTCTTCGAGTTGGAAAGGAAGGTTTTTCCATGGGCCGCCTGTCTGGTGATTGATCCGGATCAGTTGCCCGGAGAGATTCGCAATTGTTCTATCTGAGGGGCATCAACACGGGTCCCCGCAAAAGATTGCAGTCCGATGAAGGGCTTCTCAGGCGATGACCGTCGGCGCCGCGGCAGCTTGCTCGCGCATGCGACGGGCTTCGTCGCGCAGGAACTGCTGGTAATCGTCCAGATCGCCGTCGAAGGGCTCGACGCCGCCCTTGGTGACCAGCCAGAATTCATCGCAGACAGCGCGCAGCAGGGCCCGGTCGTGACTGACCAGCATCACCGTGCCTTCGAATTCATTGAGTGCCATGCCTAGCGCTTCGCGCGTGGCCAGGTCGAGGTGGTTGGTCGGCTCGTCGAGCAGCAGCAGGTTGGGGCGCTGCCACACGATCATGCACAACACGAGCCGCGCTTTTTCGCCGCCGCTCATCGTGTGGACCGCCTGATGGACCATGTCGCCACTGAAGTTGAAGGTGCCGAGGAAGGTGCGCAGGGACTGCTCGGTGCCACTCTGGCCGGGGGCGCGCATGTGCGGCGGCGTGTCCTTGGCCAAGCGGATCATGTGCTCCATTGGCGTGTCGAGCGGGCGCAGCACATCGAGTTCCTGCTGCGCGAAGTAGCCGATATTCAGGCCCTTGCCTTCGCTGATTTCGCCGGCCACGGGCGCCAGCGCGTGCGCCACTGTCTTCACCAGCGTGGACTTGCCCTGGCCGTTGGCACCGAGAATGCCGATGCGCTGCCCGGCCAGCACGGAACGGTTGATGCCCTTTACGATGACCGTGGGCGGCGTGCCTGGCAGCGCGCCGGCCGGCGCCGGGTAGCCGAAGCTTGCGTCCAGCATCGACAGCAGCGGGTTCGGGACGTTGAGAGGCTCCTTGAACTCGAAGTTGAACTCCGCATCGGCAAGCACCGGTGCAATCTTCTCCATGCGTTCAAGCGCCTTGACCCGGCTCTGCGCCTGCTTCGCCTTCGAGGCCTTGGCCTTGAAGCGGTCGATGAACTTCTGCAGGTGGGCGATCTTGTCTGCCTGCCTCGCCACCGCGGCCTGCTGCAACACGAGCTGCTCGGCGCGCATGTCTTCGAACTTGCTGTAGTTACCGCCGTAACGCACCAGCTTGGCATTGTCGACGTGCACCGTCACCTGCGTCACGGCGTCGAGGAACTCCCGGTCGTGGCTGATCACGACCATGGTCCCCTGATAGCGCTTGAGCCAGGCTTCCAGCCAGACCAGTGCGTCGAGGTCAAGGTGATTGGTCGGTTCGTCGAGCAGCAGCAGGTCGGATGGGCACATGAGCGCGCGCGCCAGTTGCAGTCGCATGCGCCAGCCGCCGGAGAAGCTGTTGACCGGCTGGCTGAGCTGCGCGGCACCGAAACCAAGGCCCAGGATCAGCGCCTGGGCACGTGCGGGGGCATCGTGTGCACCAGCGTCGTGCAGGGCCATGTAGGCGTGCGCCATGCGCATGCCGTCGTCGCTGGCCTCGGCGGCGGCAACTTCGGCCTGTGCGGCCAACAGCACGGTGTCACCCTCGACGACGAAATCGGTAGCGCTTTGCTCGGTCTCCGGCATCTCCTGCGCGACCTGGCCCATCTTCCACGCGGCGGGAATCGAGAACTCGCCGCTGTCTTCGTGCAGCGTGCCGTTGAGCAGGGCAAAGAAGGACGACTTGCCGGCGCCGTTGCGGCCGACAAGACCAATTTTCTCGCCGGGGTTGAAGGTGACGGACGCGCGGTCGAGCACGACGTTGACGCCGCGACGCAGCGTGACATTACGAACGGAAATCATGGGGGAGCTACTTCGGGGAGGATCGCCATGATAGCCGACCGGACACCTGAGGCCGTCTTTGTTGCAGTGCAGCAAAGACGGCGGAAGGCAATCGACGAAGAAACGCAAAAAAAAACGCCCCGGCTGGGGCGCTCTCCATGGTCGCAGGCCGTGTGCCGGGATTACTCCCCCACGCCCCCCGCGCCGACAACATTGAAACCACCGTCGACATAGGTGATCTCGCCCGTCACGCCGCTGGACAGATCGGACAGCAGGAAGGCGGCTACGTTGCCCACCTCCTCGATCGTCACGTTGCGGCGCAGCGGCGCGGCTTCCTCGAAATGCTTGAGAAGCTTGCCGAAGTCCTTGATGCCGGACGCAGCCAGCGTCTTGATCGGGCCGGCCGAAATGCCGTTGGCGCGGATCCCGCGCCCGCCCACGGCTTCGGCGAGGTAGCGCACGCTTGCCTCGAGCGACGCCTTGGCCAGGCCCATGGTGTTGTAGTTCGGAACCACGCGTTCGGCGCCGAGGTAGGTCAGCGTGAGGAGCGATGCCTTGTCGGACAGCAGCGGCAGCGCGGCCTTGGCCAGTGCAGGGAAGCTGTAGGCCGAGATGTCATGCGCGATGCGGAAGCCTTCGCGCGACAGCCCGTCCAGGAAATTGCCGGCGATGGCTTCGCGCGGCGCGAAGCCGATCGAATGCACCAAACCGTCGAATTTTTCCCAACGCTGCCCCAGCGCGGCGAAAGTCGCGGTAATCTGCTCATCGCTGCCCACGTCGCACTCATAGATCATGTCGGAGCCGAATTCCTTGGCGAAGTCGCTGATGCGGTCCTTGAAGCGTTCGCCGACATAGGTGAAGGCCAGCTCGGCGCCCTCGCGCTTGCACGCGGAGGCGATGCCATAGGCGATCGAGCGGTTGGACAGCAAGCCGGTGATCAGGATCCGCTTACCTGCCAGAAATCCCATAAGTTCTCCAAGATATGTGAGGGTGGGGCGGGCATGTTTCATGCTCGGCCCCCGGGGCCGGTGCACGACGGGTAAAGTTCCCCGCAGTTTGTTGCGCCGCGTAGAGGGAATGTCCGGATGGCTGGGAGCCACCCGGACGCATGTAAAATTGTCGCACAACTTCGCCCGGCCACAAGACGCCGGGCATGTCCAGGTCAGAGTGGAGGTCTGCAACGGGATGCCTATTCGCGCACGTTGGCCGCTTCAGGCGGCAGGGCAGTGCTTTCGTGGTGGCGCGTTGCTGCAGAAGGTGCGGGGGCTGGCGCCATTGGCGCTGTGGATGTTCGTACTGGCTTCGGGTTTTCCCGTATTGGCGCATGCCGCGCACGGATTTGCCCTGCACGGCGACCTCAAGTATCCGGCCGATTTCAAGCAATTCGACTACGTCAACCCCGATGCCCCCCAGGGCGGCACGCTGACGCTGGCCAACCCCGACCGACGCACGAGCTTCGACAAATTCAATCCGTTCACGCTCAAGGGCACCGCGGCGCCCGGCTTGAACGCGCTGATGTTCGAGTCGCTGCTGATCAGCAGCGCGGACGAAACCGCCAGCGCCTATGGCCTGCTGGCCGATGACGTTACCGTGGCGCCCGACGCGCTGTCCGTCACCTTCCACATCCGGCCCGAGGCGCGCTTCACCAATGGCGATCCGGTCACGGCCGCGGACGTCAAGTACTCGTACGACATGCTGATGAGCAAGGCGGCCAGCCCTGGCTACCGCAGCATGTGTACCGACGTGAAGGCCGTGGTCGTGACCGGCGAGCGCACCGTGCGCTTCGACTTCAAGCAGCGCAACACGGAATTGCCGCTGATCGTCGGCTCGTTGCCCGTGTTCTCGAAGAAATGGACCGCCAAGGTGCCGTTCGACAAGCTGACCTTCGAGGAACCCATCACCAGCGGCCCCTACGTCATCGAACGCTATGACGCCGGCCGCGGTATCAATTTCAAGCGCAATCCGAGCTATTGGGGCAAGGATCTGGCCGTGCGGCGCGGCACGTTCAACTTCGGTCGCGTGGTCTACCGGCTCTATAAGGACGAGACGGCCAAGCTGGAGGCGTTCAAGGCCGGCGAATTCGATGCCATCGTCGAGTATCGGTCGAAAAACTGGGCGAAAAGCTATGTCGGCACGCACTTTCGCAACGGCGAGCTGATCAAGACCGAGTTCCCGCACCGCAACGGCGCCGGCATGCAGGGTTTCGTGATGAACCTGCGCAAACCGGTGTTCCAGGACGTGCGCGTCCGCCGCGCGCTGATCCTGGCGCTGGACTTCGAATGGCTGAACCGCCAGTTGTTCTATGGCGCGTACAAGCGGCTGGACAGCTGGTTCTCGAACAGCGAGCTGGCCGCCAGCGCCACGTTCGACAGTCGCCCCGGCCCGGGCGAGCTGGCGCTGCTGGAGCCGCTGCGCGCCCAGTTGCCGGCGGAGGTGTTCGGCCTCGATGTGGTGCAACCCACCACCAATGCGCCGCGCTCCCTGCGCGACAACCTGCGCGAAGCCCGCCGCCTGCTGGCCCAGGCCGGCTGGACCTACGAGGACGGCGCGCTGCGCAACGCCAAGCGCGAGCCGCTGGTGTTCGAATTCCTCGATGACGGCGGGGCGATGAGCCGGGTGATCACCACCTATGTGCGCAATCTGGAGAAACTCGGCATCGAGGTGCACCAGCGCACCACCGACTTCGCCCTGTATCAGAAGCGCCTGGAGGATTTCGACTTCGACATGGTGTCGATCCGCTTCCCGGACTCGCAAAGCCCCGGCAACGAGCTGCGCGACCGCTTCACGACCGAGGCCGCGACCACGCCTGGCTCGGACAACCTGTTCGGCGTGAAATCGCCGGCCATCGACAAGCTGGTGGACCACGTGCTGCACGCGCACACCCGAGACGAACTCGTTACGGCGGGCCGTGCGCTGGACCGCGTGCTGATGCACGGGTACTACATCGTGCCGAACTGGTACAGTGCCTCGCATCGCGTGGCCTATCGCAAGACGATGTCCTACCCGACCCGCCTGCCGTACTTCTATACGGCGGAGGGCTGGATCCTCTCCAACTGGTGGCGGAACGATCTGACGCCGAAGACCCAATGACGGCATTGACGGAACCCGGACGCGCATGATTGCCTACCTGCTCAAACGCATCCTGCTGATGATTCCGACCCTGATCGGGGTCATCACGCTGACTTTCGTCGTGATCCAGTTCGTGCCGGGCGGCCCGGTGGAGCAGATGATGCTCGAACTCAAGGGCCGTGGCGGCGGCGGGGAGGCCAGCGGCGGCGGGGCGGAATACCGCGGCCGGCGCGGCGTGGACCCGGACAAGATCAAGGAAATCCAGGCGCTCTACGGCTTTGACAAGCCGCCGATCGAGCGCTATTTCATGATGCTGAAGCGCTTCGCCCAGTTCGACCTGGGCCAGAGCTACTTCCAGCACCGCAGCGTCTGGGAACTGGTGAAGTCGAAACTGCCGGTGTCGATCAGCCTCGGGCTCTGGACGTTTTTTCTGACTTATCTGATATCGGTCCCGCTCGGGATCTCGAAGGCGATCCGGGCGGGCAGTCGTTTCGATGTCATCAGCAGCATGATCGTGCTGGTGGGCTACGCGATACCGGGCTTCGTGCTCGGGGTGCTGCTGCTGGTGCTGTTCGGTGGCGGCACGTTCGTCCAGTGGTTTCCGCTGCGCGGGCTGACCTCTGACAACTGGGACCAGCTCACGCTGATGGGCAAGGTGATGGACTATCTCTGGCACCTGGTGCTGCCGATCACGGCGTCGGTGGTGGGCAGCTTCGCCGTCATCACCATGCTGACCAAGAACGCGTTCCTGGAGGAAATCCGCAAGCAGTACGTGCTGACTGCACGGGCCAAGGGCCTGGCGGAGCGGCGCGTGCTCTGGAAGCACGTGTTCCGCAATGCGTTGATCCCGCTCGTTACCGGCTTTCCGGCGGCGTTCATCGGCGCGTTCTTCACCGGTTCGCTGCTGATCGAGACGCTGTTTTCGCTCGACGGGCTGGGCCTGTTGTCCTATGAAGCCGTGCTGCGCCGCGACTACCCGGTTGTGCTCGGCACGCTCTACCTGTTCACGCTGATCGGGCTCGTCACGCGCCTGATTTCGGATGTCTGCTACGTGATGGTTGACCCGCGCATTCACTTTGAGGGCATGCACCGATGAGCATACTCTCCCACGGCGCGGTGCCCAACGGGCTGCCGCACTCGCCGTCGCCGCGCCAGCGCGCGTGGCAACGCTTTCGTCGCAACCGGCTGGGCTACTGGAGCCTGATCCTGTTCGTGGTGATCTTCGTCCTGAGCCTGTGCGCCGAGGTGCTGTCGAGCGACCGCCCACTGGTGGTGCGCTACAAGGGCGAATACTACTTCCCGATCGTTAAGGTCTACCCGGAAACCACGTTCGACGGCGACTTCCCGACCCGTACCGACTACCTCGATCCCTTTATCCGGGACCGGATCACCACGCATGGCAATTTCGCGATTTTTCCTGTGAATCAGTATTCCTACGATTCGCTGAACTACTTCGCCAAGGAGCCGAATCCGGCGCCGCCGTCGTCCGAGAACTGGCTTGGCACCGACGATCGCGGCCGTGACGTGCTGGCGCGGCTGATCTACGGTTTCCGCGTGTCCGTGCTGTTCGGCATGGCGCTGACGATCATCGGCGTACTGGTCGGCACGCTCACCGGCGCGCTGATGGGCTTCTTCGGCGGGCGTTTCGACCTGTTCTCGCAGCGTGCGATCGAGATCTGGAGCTCGATGCCAGAGCTGTACCTGCTGATCATCTTCGCGTCGATCTTCGAGCCGAGCCTGGCGCTGCTGATCATCCTGCTGTCACTGTTCGGCTGGATGGGGCTGTCCGACTACGTGCGGGCCGAGTTCTACCGCAACCGCTCGCTCGACTATGTGAAGGCAGCACGCGCGCTGGGCCTGTCCAATGTCCAGATCATGTGGCGCCATATCCTGCCGAACAGCCTGACGCCGGTGATTACCTTCCTGCCGTTCCGGATGAGCGCGGCCATCCTGGCGCTGACCAGCCTCGATTTCCTGGGCCTGGGCGTGCCGCCGACGACGCCGAGCCTGGGCGAGCTGCTGGCGCAAGGCAAGGGCAACCTCGATGCCTGGTGGATTTCGCTGTCCACGTTCGCGGTGCTCGTTATCACGCTGCTGCTGCTGACCTTTATGGGCGATGCGCTGCGCGATGCGTTCGATACGCGCCTGGGGTTGGCCCAGCTGCGTGGCCGTGTGGAGCCTAAGGCACCTGCGGGAAGTCCTGCCGCGGAGGCCGTGCAATGAGCCTCGCTGCAACGTTCCCCGATGCCGTGGCCCCGCCGGCGCCCGGTACGCAACTAATGTGTGTGGACCGGCTGTCCGTGACCTTCGGCGAGGGCGAGCACGCCACGCGCGCCGTGCGCGAGGTCAGCTTCGACCTGCGTGCCGGCGAGCGCTACGCGCTGGTCGGTGAATCCGGGTCGGGCAAGACCGTGACCGCGCTGGCCATGCTGCGGCTGGTTGGCGACGCTCACTACCAGGGCGCCATCCGCTTCGAGGGCCAGGACCTGCTGCGCGTGTCCGACCGCGAGATGCGGCGCATCCGCGGGTCCGAGATCGCCATGATTTTCCAGGAGCCGATGACGGCCCTGAACCCGCTTTACACCATCGGCAACCAGATCGTGGAGACGCTGGCGCTGCACGAAGGCCTGGACCGCCGCGCCGCGCGCGACCGTGCCATCGCACTGCTCGAGCGCACCGGCATCAGCGACGCCGCCAACCGGTTCAACAGCTTCCCGCACCAGTTGTCGGGCGGCCAGCGCCAGCGCGCGATGATCGCCATGGCCCTGGCCTGCCGGCCCAAGTTGCTGCTGGCCGACGAGCCGACCACGGCGCTCGACGTGACCATCCGCGCCCAGATCCTGGATCTGCTGCGCGACCTCCAGGCCGAGTTCGGCATGGCGGTGATGCTGATCACCCATGACCTGAACCTGGTGCGTGCGTTCGCGCAGCGCGTGGGGGTAATGGAGAAGGGCGTGCTGGTGGAGTCCGGCGAGACAGCCGAGGTGTTTGCCAATCCGCGCCATCCGTACACGCGCAAGCTGATCGACAGCCGCCCGCGCCGCGAGGTGCTGCCGCTGGTGCCACTGGCCCCGGTGCTGCTGGAGACCGATGCGCTCTGCGTCAGCTATGCCAAGAAGCGCGCCGGGTTTGCCGGCTGGTTCTCGAAGGAGCAGTTCGTGGCCGTGAAGGACGTGAACCTGCAACTGCGCGAGGGCGAGACGGTCGGTATCGTCGGTGAGTCTGGCTCTGGCAAGACCACGCTGGCCCACGCGGTGCTGGCGCTCCAGCGCAAGAGCAGCGGGGCCATCCGCTTCCTGGGGCGTGCGTTCGATGCGTGCACGCACAAGGAGCGCAGTGCGCTGCGGTCGCGCATGCAGGTGGTGTTCCAGGACCCGTTCGGCTCGCTGTCGCCCCGGATGACCATCGAGCAGATCGTCGGGGAGGGCCTCGCCCTGCATCAGCCGGGGCTAGCGCCCGAGGCGATGCGCGAGCGCGTGATCGAGGCCCTGCGCGAGGTGGGGATGGACCGCACGGCGCTGGGCCGCTATCCGCACGAGTTCTCGGGCGGCCAGCGGCAACGTATTGCGATTGCCCGCGTGTTGATCCTGAAGCCGCAGGTGCTGGTGCTCGATGAGCCGACTTCTGCACTTGACGTCTCGATCCAGCAGCAGGTGCTGGCGCTGCTTTCCCAGCTCCAGCACAAGTACAACCTCAGCTATCTGTTCATCAGCCATGATCTTGCAGTGATCCGTGCGATGGCGCACCGCGTGGTCGTGATGAAAAACGGTGAAGTGGTGGAGGCCGGTGAGACGGAAACGGTACTCGGTGCACCGCAGCATCCGTATACGCGCAAGCTGATGGCGGCCGCGCAGTTGGGGGCCCTCTGAGTGATGTGCGGCGCAGCAGGCATGCCGCACTAACATGACAGCGGGATGTATCACATCGCCGTTATGCGGAATACGAGAAAAAAGATACGTTTTTCACGCTAGCTCATTGATTTGGCTGCGATTTCGGGCGAATTTGTAACCATCTTTGACACGACAATGACAGTCATTTAACATCCCGCGATGGCTATTTTTGGGGGTGGTCTGTCGGTCGCATGCTGACCTTTGGGAAGGTCAATCACGCATCCGGATCGTGCACCGTGCGCTGGCATATGTCTTGCGTACATACCGCCCTGATGTCTAGCGTTTGTCCGGCAATGATGTCTGACATGCCGGTCAGATAAATCCGATTATCAGGAGAACCAATGCAACGAACGGTACTTCATTCCCTGGCGCGCGCCGCTATTGGAATTGCCATTGCATGCGGTGCGACTGTGTCGAATGGAGTGCTGGCGGATACGGTGTTCAAGGACCCGGACGCCCGGATCGATGCCCGCGCGGAACTGAGCGCGGATGCCCATCCGGAAGGCAAGCGTGGCTTGCTGTCGTCGGTGATGAACTCCACCAGCAACGTTGCCAGCAAGGCTGGCGACCTGGTCATGAACGCGCTGGGCCTGATTGGCGTGCGTTACCGCTTCGGCGGTAACAGCCCCGAATCCGGCCTGGACTGCAGCGGCTTTGTCCGCTACGTGTTCAACGACACCTTCGGCTTCGTGTTGCCGCGTCGCTCTGTCGAAATCAGCAAGGTTGGCACCACTGTGGCGGTCAACGAACTGCGTCCGGGTGACCTGGTGTTCTTCAATACCATGCGTCATACGTTCTCGCACGTCGGCATCTATATTGGCGACAACAAGTTCGTGCACGCGCCGTCCACCGGCAGCAAGATCCGGGTGGACGACATGCGCGCCAGCTACTGGGTGACGCGCTACAACGGCGCACGACGCATCGACGATGCCCAGCGCGGCGAAGCCGACAACGGCATGGGCAGCATGGTCGAGACGCTCAAGCGCTTCGACCCAGCCGCCCAGGGCCGCTCGCTGTACGGCGGCTGACCCGGCTGCTCGCCAGACAAAAAAAGGACTGCCTCGGCAGTCCTTTTTTATCGGCTTGAACAGTACAAATAAGACAAATACCCCACTAAAGGGTGACATGATCCGTCACGTGAGGTGACACGAATTGTCACGAAGCAAGCCGATGTCGTGACAAGGATTGTCGATTTACCCCACTATTGGGTGGCAACGGTCCCGGTCGGGAGTGGGCGCGTACGGGCGAGGGCCAACTTGTCGCGCAGGCTTGCCAGCACCGCCGCCGTAGCTTGCTCGCCGGCCAGGATCGCGCGGTTGCGCGCTGTGAAATCGCTGCCGCTCATGTCCGGCAGGTCGGGGCGGATCACAATGTCCGCACGCGCCAGCGCCATCTTGTTGATCGACTGACCCATGATGGCCGTGGTTTGCAGCAGCACGCCGCTCTGGCCGCCATTCTTCTGGCTCGACGGATCGGCCGAGATATTCACCGCGATCACGAACTCGGCGCCCATCTCGCGCGCCGCATCCACCGGCACCGGCTCCACCAGCCCGCCATCGACATAGTCATGGCCCTGGATCGACACCGGCTGGAACACGCCCGGCACGCTGCTGGACGCGCGCACGGCCTGGCCCGTATTGCCGCGCCGGAACAGGATCCGCTCGCCGGTCTTGAGGTCGGTGGCGACGATGCCCAGCGGCAGCTTCATCTGTTCGATGGGGCGCTGCTTGACCAGCCGGTTGACGTAGTTCTGGAGCGCCTCGCCCTTGAGCCAGCCGCCGAACTTGGTGCCGAACGGCAGCGCCCAGTCGGCGATGGCCGCTTCGTCCATGGTCAGGGCGAGCTTGTTCAGCGTGAAGCCATCCATGCCGGATGCGTAAAGGGCGGCCACCACCGACCCGGCACTCGTGCCAGTGACGATATCGGCATGGATGCCCTGCGCCTCCAGCGCCTTGATCACGCCAATATGCGCAAAGCCGCGCGCGGCACCGCCGCCCAGCGCCAGGCCGATGCGTACCGGGCGCGGTGGCAGCGTGGCCACCGGCGGCGTGACAACGGGCTGGCTCGGCAGGGTGGGGGTCGGCTTCGGGCCGGTAGAGCAGGCCGCCAGCAGCATCGCCGCGGAGGCGCCCAGGAAATGGCGTCGTTTCATCGAGGAACGGGAATCTACTGGAAGTGATGCCGGCGCCGTGCGCGGTAGCATCCGTGGCTTCAGACCGCTGGCAGGATAAATGATTCCTGCCGGCGCGTAGCGAAAAAGCGGCGGCGGGCAGGGCGTATAATGCGCCATTCCTCGAATCTGGCCTGCGCGCCGCCATGCGCGGGCCTTTTTGTTTCACTCCGCCATGACACAACGCGTCCGCACCCGCTTCGCGCCGAGCCCGACCGGGTTCATCCACCTCGGCAACATCCGCTCCGCGCTTTATCCCTGGGCCTTCGCCCGCCGCATGAAGGGCGATTTCATCCTGCGCATCGAGGATACCGATGTCGAGCGGTCGTCCCAGGAGGCGGTCGACGTGATTCTGGAGTCCATGGCCTGGCTCGACATGGATATCGACGAAGGTCCGTTCTACCAGATGCAGCGCATGGACCGCTACCGCGCGGTGGTGCAGCAGATGCTGGAGACCGGCCTCGCGTACCACTGCTACATGAGCACCGAGGAACTGGACGCGCTGCGCGAGGCCCAGCGCGCCGCCGGCGAGAAGCCGCGCTACAACGGCTTCTGGCGCCCCGAGCCCGGCAAGGTCCTGCCCGAGCCGCCGGCCGGCGTGCAGCCCGTGGTGCGCTTCAAGAATCCGATCGGCGGCAGCGTGGTCTGGGAAGACGCCGTGAAGGGTCGCATCGAGATCTCGAACGACGAGCTGGACGACCTGGTGATCGCCCGCCCGGACGGCACGCCCACGTACAACTTCTGCGTCGTGGTGGATGACCTCGACATGAAGATCACCCACGTGATCCGCGGCGATGACCACGTCAACAACACGCCGCGCCAGATCAACATCATCCGCGCGATGGGGGGCCACGTGCCGGTCTACGCGCACCTGCCGACCGTGCTGAACGAGCAGGGCGAGAAGATGAGCAAGCGCCATGGCGCGATGCCCGTGACCGGCTACCGCGACGAAGGTTACCTGCCCGAGGCGGTGCTGAACTACCTCGCGCGACTGGGCTGGGCGCATGGCGATGCCGAGATCTTCTCGCGCGAGCAGTTCATCGAGTGGTTCGATCTGGAACACCTGGGCAAGTCGCCGGCGCAGTACAACCCGGAAAAGCTGGCCTGGCTCAACAACCACTACATCAAGGTCGGCGACAACGCCCGCCTGGCCGAGCTGACGCGCCCGTTCATCGAGGCGCTGGGCGGGAAGGTGGAAGGCGCGAGCCTGGTCGACGTGATTGCGCTGGTCAAGGACCGCGCCAATACGCTGAAGGAAGTGGCCCAGACCGCGATGCTGTTCTATCGTGGCGAGCCGCAGCCGGACGCCGCGCTGCGCGCCGAGCACCTGACCGACGAGATCCGCCCGGCGCTGCAGGCGCTGGCCACGCAACTGGCCGCACTGCCCGAGTGGAAGCGCGAGGCCATCAACGCCACCTTCAAGGCCGTGCTGGGCGAGTTCGGCCTGAAGATGCCGAAGCTGGCCATGCCGGTGCGCCTGCTGGTGGCGGGGCAGTTGCAGACGCCGAGCATCGACGCGGTGCTGGAGCTGTTCGGCCGCGATACGGTGCTGCGCCGCCTGGCGGCTGCCTGAGAAAAGTGCGGAAAAATCTCGGCAGGGGCTTGCGCTCCGGCCGGGAATTCAGCATAATTTCGTTCTCCCTGCCGCGCGGCAAAAACTGCGCGGATCGATCGAAAGACCGAAAAAAGGGACTTGCAAAGCGGTTGGGTTGCTATATAATCTCGGCTTCGCCGGAAACGTAGTAAATCCCGCGGCAGCAAGAAGCAGTAAATGACAGTAACATTGGGGCTATAGCTCAGCTGGGAGAGCGCTTGCATGGCATGCAAGAGGTCAGCGGTTCGATCCCGCTTAGCTCCACCAAGTTTCTGTCCCCTTCGTCTAGAGGCCTAGGACATCACCCTTTCACGGTGAGTACAGGGGTTCGAATCCCCTAGGGGACGCCAAAAAAAGCAGGGCGTAATCAAACGCCCGGCTAGTCGTCCGAAGCAACAGCTTCGCGCGGCACACCAACACGGAGCGGTAGTTCAGTTGGTTAGAATACCGGCCTGTCACGCCGGGGGTCGCGGGTTCGAGTCCCGTCCGCTCCGCCAAAACTGAGCCCGCTTGGGTAAAACCAAGCGGGTTTTTCTTTGGGTGAGAGGTTGATTATCTGATAATCGCCTCGCGGTTTTCAGCGAAAGCAAATGCCATGCGGCAGTTGCGCTTCGAAAGAAAATCGTAATATAATCGCGGCTTCGCTGAAACGCGATTATGCAGTACCGGTAGCAATAGCAGTACCACGGGGCTATAGCTCAGCTGGGAGAGCGCTTGCATGGCATGCAAGAGGTCAGCGGTTCGATCCCGCTTAGCTCCACCAAGGATTTTCGAGGCACCGACCCAGCAAAAAAGGTGCTTCAGTGGCTGAAAAGTCTGTTATAGTTACGGACTTCGCAGCGCAGACGGAAACGTTGCAACAAGTTTCTGTCCCCTTCGTCTAGAGGCCTAGGACATCACCCTTTCACGGTGAGTACAGGGGTTCGAATCCCCTAGGGGACGCCAAAAAAAGCAGGGCGTAATCAAACGTTCAGCTAGTCGTCCGAAGCAATAGCTTCGCACGGCACACCAACACGGAGCGGTAGTTCAGTTGGTTAGAATACCGGCCTGTCACGCCGGGGGTCGCGGGTTCGAGTCCCGTCCGCTCCGCCAATATTAAAAATGCCTGCGCAAGCAGGCATTTTTTTTGTCCGTCGATTCGCTTATTTCACCGCGTGGCCCGCCTGAACATAATCATGCAGGTTTGCTCACCCGCATGAAATACCGTACCAGCAGCGTGCCGGCCACGGCCAGGCTGATACTGTTGCCGAACCAGAAACCGGCGGCGCCGCGTGTCCATTCGGGCAGCGCGTCGATCAGGCCGAATCCCATCACATACCCGCTACCCAGCCCCACGCCCCACAGCGATCCCGCGTAGATCAACGTCGGAATCAGGGCGATCTTGTACGCGCGCAGGATGAAAGCGGTCATGACCTGCACCGCGTCGAACGCTTGATAGAACGCCACGAACAGCATCAACGGCAGCGCCTTGGCCACGACGGTGGGATCCTTGGCGTAGGCCTGCAGCAGCGGTTCGCGGAGCAGCCACAGCAGGGCGCCCGTCAGCAGTGCCAGCCCGGCCCCGAAGCGGATGCCGCGCCAGGCCAGCCGGCGCGCCCCCGCCAGGTCACGCGCGCCAATCGACTGCGCTACTAGCGTGGACGTCGCAATCGCCAGCGAGAGCGGCATCATGTACGCCACCGCGCTCAGATTGGCGATGATCTGATGCCCGGCCAGCGTCTCCGTGCCCAGTCGCGTGATGAAGATCGACATCAGCGTGAACGACGTGATTTCGATCAGATAGGTCAGACCCATCGGCACACCCAGCCGCAGCAGCGGGCGGATCTTGCTCCAGCTCGGCCATTCCCAGCCGGCAAAAAGCGCAAGCGGCCGGTAGGCGGCGCCGGTTCGCAGGATCATCAGGCCGGCGATGCACCAGGTCCAGCTGATCAGCGTGGAGGCCAGCGCGCAGCCCGGGCCGCCCATCGGCGCCAGCCCCAGCCCCCCATGGATGAACCATGCGTTGAGCGGCACTTTCATCGCCAACCCGGCGATCTGGAGCACCGTGACCATGATTGGCCGTGACAGCGCGTTGTTCAGCGCCATGTAAATGCGGAAGCCCAGCGCAGCCGGCAGGCCGAACGCCACGATATGAAGATAGTGCGAGGCCTTCTCGACCAGCTCGGGCGGCGCTTTGGCAAACGTGAGCAGCGGCCCGGGGAACAGCAGCAACAGCATGCCCGGCACGGCCAGCGCCACGCCCAGCCACGCGGCCTGGCGCACTTCGCTGCCGATCTCGGCAGTGCGGCCCGCGCCATAGAGTTGGCCGGCGATGGGCGCCAGCGCCTGAAGCACGCCCATCAGGCTGATATAGATGGTGATGTAGATGGAGCCGCCCAGGCCCACGGCGGCGAGGTCGGTGGCGGAGGCGCGTCCGGCCATCACCGTATCGATGACGCCGAAGGCCACCACGGCGAGTTGTCCGACCAGGACGGGCGCGGCGAGGTGGAGGATGCGGCGAATGTCTTGCAGCGCGCTGCTCATTGTTCTTGTCGGAAAGCGTGGCGCGCCGGCTCCGTCGTGAGTCCGGCGCGTGGGGGCGAGGGGCGTCCGGCGCGGGGGTTACGGCTGGCGCGGCAGGCGGCGCGGCAGCGTGGGCCGGGGCGGCGCAGCGCGGCCGACATCAACCAGCCGGTACATGCGGAAGCGCTCGTCCCGGTCCGCAGGCCGGCGGCCTTCCCAGACCAGCCGCCATTCGAAGTGCGAAATGTTGCCGGGCGGGCCGTAGTCCACCTGGTCGTGGCGCAGCAGCACGTCGCAGCCGTCATCGGGGCCGCCAAAGCGGATATGGCCGTAATACGAGAACGACGCCAGTTGCGCATTCCCCATGCGGATCGGCTGCACACAGGTGTAGGTCGACGGCAGTGCCATCGAGGCGGCCTGCGCCACATCGCGATAGGTCTTGGCGTAGTTGATGGCAGGCAGCCACAGCGTCATCGCCATTACCCACATCAGCGTCGTGCCGGCGGCCGAGATCACCACCGGGCGCCAGATCTGCTTGGGCGCGCGCGACAGGCGCCAGCGCACCACCAGCACCCAGGCCAGCGTCACCGCCAGCGCGATGACCACCGCGCTCCAGGTGAACGAGTGCTGGAAGCCCGGAATCAGCCGGTACACGTTGTTGGCGATCTTGGGCGGGAAACCGGTCGTGCGGGCGATCCACATGAACCACAGGAAGCCGCAGAAGATCGTGAAGAACAGCAGGGCGAACCAGTCGATCGCATTGATCACGCCGCGTGCCAGCGTGGGCAGCGCGAACGCGGCCAGCACGGCCATCGGCGGCAGCAACAGGATGAACTGCACATCGCCGGGGCTGCGTTGCAGCACCAGCAGCAGGAGCAGTGCTGTCAGCATCGACAGTGGCAGCGCCACGTGGGCCGCGCGCCGCATGCCACGCCACGACAGCCACGCCCAGACGGCCACCGGCCAGACCGGCCACGCGAACAGGAACAAATTTCGTGCGATGAAGCCGGCCGCGGCCAGCGACGGTCCACCATAAGTACGACGGTCGTAGCGGGCCCACTCGCGGATGAAGGTGACAGCCTCGTCGCGGTCGGCCGCGCCCAGATACACCACAGCCATCCACACCGCGACGATGGCCAGCGCCAGCGGCAGGCCAGTCGCCGTCAGCCACTTCGCGGGTAGCGGGCGGCAGGCCACGACGGCCAGGGCCGTGGCCACCAGCAACGCGGCGGCCAGGATCGGCCCGCTGGCCAGGCACAGTGCGCCCAGCCCCACGCCGTACCAGAGGCTGCCCTGCACGGGCTTGTCCAGGCTGCGCACCAGCCCGTACAGCATGAAGGCGATAAAGCAGACCTGGCCGACCTGCGCCGTGGTCTCGTGCCCACGCATCGCCAGGCCCACGCATGCCAGGAACAGCAGCAGCGCGCCATCGGCCAGCGCGCGGCCATAGGACCGCGCATCGGGCTGGCCGCCGAAGGCGAACGCGAACGGCTGCACTTCGTCACGCCGGCCGAGCAAATAGGTGGAATACCAGATGAAGGCGCAGGTGCCGAAGTAGAACAGCGCCGTGGCCAGCCGCGACGCGTCCGGCGCGCCGAGCCAGCCGCCAAACAGCCGGATCATGATGCCGCCGAGCCAGAACACGAGCGGGCCGTCCTCACTGAACGGCCGGCCGGCGATGTTCGGCATCAGCCAATCCTGCGTGCCGCCCGTGGCAAGCTGCCACATCACGCCGAAGCCCGCGGCATCCTCGTTCTTCCACGGGTCGCGGCCGAACAGGCCGGCCAGCCCGTAGATGATGCAGATGGCCAGCAGCAGGGCGCGCGGCAGCGCGCCGGTGGCGGCGGCGGTCAGGTGGACGGGAGAGGTCTTGGCTTGACTCATCGGCGGTGAAATCGTGGACAGCAACAATCGGCTGCACAAAAGCAAAGAGGCAGCCGATGCTGCCTCTTTGTCAGGTCGCGCGCGGCGGGAGCATCTGTTCCCTCGTGCGCGGCATGCTCGCGGCTCCGCGAGATTACTTCTTCATCGTGCTCAGCTTGCTGCCGAACTTCTGACGGAACTTCTCGACGCGGCCGGCCGTGTCCATGATCTTCTGGGTGCCGGTGTAGAACGGGTGCGATTCCGACGACACTTCGATCTTGGCCAGCGGGTAGGTCTTGCCTTCGTGTTCGATCGTATCCTTGGTCTGGATCGTCGAGCGGGTCACGAACTTGAAGTCGTTCGACACGTCGTGGAACAGGACTTCGCGGTAATTCGGGTGAATGCCTTCTTTCATGGTGCTTCCTTTCAGGTTGGGTAGCCAGTCCGCTCATGTCTGCCGCGTGCGTGCATCGGATGACGAATGCTTGCGACGAGCGAACCACTTGCCGATAACGGGCAAACCGGGATTATGCCAGAAAAACAAGCGCTTGGACAACAATCGACGCGTCGTCATAGCCGGTTCGCCGGTCGCTGATAAGTGACTTTTACAGCATTTTTCCAGCCGGATCCTGACGATAAAACGTGACCAGTGCTTCGTATAGCGTAGACCAATGCCGGTGCAGGCCCTCGGGCTCAACGAAAAATGCCTCGGACGCCACCGCGAAGAACTCGCTGGGCGCCTCGCAGCCGTAAGGGTCGATCACCCGCAGCCGGGGCGGCAGCCGTTCGGGATGGTCCCAGGCGCTGTCCGGCACCGCCTCGCAGGCATCGGCGAAGACATCGTATTGGCTCAGGAACGCCTCCGCCCACTGATCGGCATCGACGCCCGGATGCAGTACGCGCGAGAAAGGTGGCACGCCGTCGGGCTCGCCGTCGAGCATATCGAGCTTGTGAGCGAACTCGTGGATCACCACGTTGTAGGTGTCCGCCGGCAGCGCATGGTCGGAATCGAGCCCCGCGCCGGGCGTGCTCACGTCCTGCCAGGACAGGATGACGGGGCCACGCTCCCACGCCTCGCCGCTCGCTTCCTCTTCCACGCCGTGCACCAGCCCGATCTCGTCCTCCACGGTGCGCCGGATCAGGAATTCGCCCGGATACAGCACGATGCCATGCCAGCCGCGATACCACTCGATACCGAGCTTGAGGATCGGCACGCAGGCTTGCACGGCCACGCTGACCACCATCTCGTCGGTCAGCGGCAGGTCGTGCGCGGTCGAATATTCCTTGCCGGCGATGAACAGCGTGGCCAGCTCGCGCAGCGCGGCCTGGTCCTCGGCGCCGTAGCGCTGCACATAGGGCAGGGCGGCCACGGTACGCGTCCAGAGGTCGTCCGGAATGGCGTAGTGCTCAAGCTTGCGGGCGCGTGAGCGCGAGCGCAGGTAGCTGGTCAGTTTGCCGAACATGGTCGGAGAGTGGTCGCGTGGTTCGTCGGATCGGTTGGCAGAGACAAAAAAGGCGCACCCAAGGGTACGCCTTTCCTGCCTGATGCACTACCGGGGCGGGTCAGCCGCCGCGGCGCATCATGTCGAAGAACTCCGCGTTGTTCTTCGTCGGCTTCATCTTGTCGAGGATGAACTCCATCGCCTGCACTTCGTCCATGTCGGAGATGAACTTGCGCAGGATCCAGATCTTCTGGAGGATTTCCGGCTTGATCAGCAGTTCCTCGCGGCGCGTGCCCGACTTGTTCAGGTTGATGGCCGGGTAGACACGGCGCTCGGCCAGGCGGCGCTCGAGGTGCACTTCCATGTTGCCGGTGCCCTTGAACTCTTCGTAGATCACGTCGTCCATGCGGCTGCCGGTTTCGATCAGCGCGGTGGCGATGATGGTCAGCGAACCGCCTTCTTCCAGGTTACGCGCGGCGCCGAAGAAGCGCTTCGGGCGTTGCAGCGCGTTGGCGTCCACACCGCCGGTCAGCACCTTGCCGGAGGCCGGCACCACGGTGTTGTAGGCGCGTGCCAGACGGGTGATGGAGTCCAGCAGGATCACCACGTCGCGCTTCAGTTCCACCAGGCGCTTGGCCTTCTCGATGACCATTTCGGCCACCTGCACGTGACGGATGGCCGGTTCGTCGAAGGTCGACGCCACCACCTCGCCGCGCACCGAGCGCATCATTTCGGTCACTTCTTCCGGGCGCTCATCGATCAGCAGCACGAACAGGTCCGCTTCCGGATGGTTGTTCGCAATGGCGTGGGCGATGTGCTGGAGCATCACGGTCTTGCCGGACTTCGGCGAGGCCACCAGCAGCGCGCGCTGGCCACGGCCGATCGGGGCGATCATGTCGATCACGCGGCCGGTGATGTTCTCTTCGGCGCGGATGTCACGTTCGAGCTGGAGCGGCCGGTTCGGATGCAGCGGCGTCAGGTTCTCAAACATGATGCGGTTCTTCACCGCCTCGGGCGCCTGTCCATTGACCTTGTCCACCTTGACCAGCGCGAAGTAGCGCTCGCCGTCCTTCGGGGTCCGCACTTCACCTTCGATCGAATCGCCGGTATGGAGATTGAAGCGGCGGATCTGCGAAGGGCTGATGTAGATGTCGTCCGTGCTGGCCAGGTACGAGGTTTCCGGCGAGCGGAGGAAGCCGAAGCCGTCGGGGAGGACTTCCAGCGTGCCGTCTCCGTAGATGGTTTCGCCCATCTTGGCGCGCTTCTTCAGGATCGCAAACATCAGTTCCTGTTTGCGCATCCGCTGTGCATTGTCGATCTCGAGCGTTGCCGCCATTTCGAGAAGCGCAGACACGTGAAGCGATTTGAGTTCTGTCAGGTGCATAGACGAGGGGTACAGAAGTGGCCCGGACGGGCGAGACCAAAGGGAAGGGGGAAAGAATGAGCGAACGCTCGGGGAAGTTGTTGGTGGCATCTTAGCACAATCCGGCCGGCGCGCCAGGGCTGGCGCACGCGAAGCCGGATCATGCAGTGCCGCAGCCAGCCATGCCGGGCAGGCCGCGGGGTCTGGCTCAGGCCAGGGCCGGGACGTTGTTCTTCAGGAACGCAGTCAGGTCCGACTTGGACAGGGCGCCAACCTTCTGGGCGACAACCTTGCCTTCCTTGAACAGGATCAGCGTGGGAATGCCACGGATGCCGAACTTGGCCGGCACCTGCTGGTTCTCATCCACATTGATCTTGGCGATCTGCACCTTGTCGCCGAAATCGCGCGCCACTTCGTCCAGGATCGGGGCGATCATCTTGCACGGACCGCACCACTCGGCCCAGAAGTCCAGCAGGACGGGCTTGTCGGACTGGAGGACGTCGGCGTCGAACGATGCGTCGCTCACATACTTGATTTGTTCGCTCATGGCGTGAAACCTCTGGGGCTCAGTTGATGTTGAAGGCTGACCGCTACCTTACACGAGAATCCGGCAATCGGTTTGCGATGGCACCGAAGGCAGGCAGGTCAGGCGGGCCGTGCCGTTGATGCCGATATGTTACCAGCTTGGCGAATTTCAATACCCCCTCGGAACGGGGTGCCGGCAGGGCCTGGGACAGGTGCAATTGTGCCCCCGCGCAGTAATACCTGCTCAACATTGTGTTAATCACGGCAAGAGAATCGCTCAATCGGCATCGGGTTATCCAGTACTCAAATGGATTATCTTTGGGCCCGGGAATTCCCCAGATCCGGATGTCCGGGATGATCTGAGAAGCACTTTGAGAATCCTCCCCATGCCGACGGCCCGGCCGCGCGCGTAGAATGACAGGGAATGCCAACCCCGCAGGCACCACAAGGCCACCGACCATGACTGCCGATCCCCGCAAGCCCGATCCCGCCGACGATCTGCCCGACACGCCGCCAGCCTCGGGCGCGCCGGACGTGGATCACCTGAGCGACGCCCTGGCGCACCTGAACAGCGCGGTGGAAACCAACAGCATTGCCACGGGCGCGGCCCGCGGGCTGGTCTACAGCGTGATGGAGACGCTCGGCACGCTGATTGGCGACCCGGACCTGCCCGAGCATGCCCGCTCCGGCTACGAAGGGCTGCTCGAAACCGCCCGCGAGTTGCGCGCGCGGCTGGAGCGCGGTGATCACTGAGCCGCGCCCGCCCGGGCTGCCGGGTGGCCCCGGCCAACGCCATCGTATTTCCCTGACTGACCACGCCGTGCCGCCCTGGCGCGCCACGGCCCCGTGCTCCCATTTGCGCCTGACCCCACGTGGCCTGGCGCGCCATCCATGACCCGGCTTTCGTTTTCTCCCGGCCCCGCCTTCCTTGAGCAGGCCGCCACCGCGACGTGGTATTTCCTTGACCATTGCGGGCCGGCCGCCGCCGGCGCGCATGTGGTCGTGCCCACGGCGGCGCAGATTCCGGGCGTCCGGCTGGCGCTCGACGCCGCCGCGCGCGCCGCCGGCACGCCCCGGCTGCTGCCGCGCGTGCTGACGCTGGGCCACTGGCTGCTGGACCTGCCGCCGGACCTGGAGGCCGAGCCCAAGCCGGTGCGCAGCCACGCGGCGCGCCTGCTGGCGGTGCAGCAGGCCATCCGCGAACAGGACTGGCTGCGCCGCGCGTTCGGCGCCCAGACCGAAGGCGCCGCCTGGGGCCTGGCGCAGACGCTGTTGTCGATCAGCGATGAACTGAGCGCGCGCTGGCTGGAGGACGCCGCCGTCCGCGACGATGACGATATCGATGGCGATGATCGTGCCGCGCTGCTCCAGGGCGCGTTGCAGCGCACTTACGCGCACCTGTCGGAACGATTTCTCGGCCAGGAGGCACAGATCGTACTGGCGTTCTGGCAGATGCTGTCCGGCCCGGACGATCCGCTGCCGGCACGGCGCCGCGCCTTGCAGCGGCTGGCGCAGCAGGTGGCCGGCCCCGTGGTGTGGATCGGCCCGACGCCGCCCGAGCCCGTCGAGGCCCGTTTCCTGGCCCAGGCAGCCGAGCAGGTGCCGACGCTCGAAGTGGGCTACGACTGGTCCGGCGGCGCGCACGATGCCGAGGCCAAGCCTGACTGGTACGGCACGCTACTGGCACTGTGGCCCGAGGCGCGGCGCATCGAACCCATGGCCGAGGAGGGCGAATCTGACGAGTCAGACGAGTCAGACGAATCCCCGGCCCGTCCGTCGCCGATGGCGTTGCCTGACCAGCTCCCCGAACCACGCCCGCGCATCCGTGTGGTCGGCAGCGCGCGCTTCGAGGACGAGGCCACCGCCGCTGCCGACCAGCTCGTGCAATGGCTGAACGAAGGCCGCCGCCACGTGGCGTTGGTCGCGCATGACCGCGTGGTGGCCCGCCGGGCCCGCGCGCTGCTGGCCCGCGCCGGTGCGCCGGTGCGCGACGAAACCGGCTGGAAGCTCTCCACCACCCGGGCGGCCGCGGCGCTGATGCGCTGGTTCGACGTCCTGGCGCGCGATGGCGACACCGCCGCGCTGCTCGACCTGCTCAAGAGCCCGTTCTGCCTGCCCGGGTTTGCCCACCGCGGCGGCGCCATCGCGCTGATGGAGCGCCAGATTCGCCGCGAAGCCATTACCGGCGGCTGGGCGCGCCTGCGTCATCTGTTTGCCGAGCGGCGCGCCAACGCCACGCTGGTCGATGCCGAGACGATGGATGCCGACGAGGCCCAGCAAGCCACCCGCGCCGGCGCGCGCGCGTTGATCGCCACGGTGGCCGACGAGGCCGCCGCGTGGCCGCGCGGCCTGGCGCAGAAGCCGCTGACGGTCTGGCTGGCACGGCTCGACGCCACGCTGGACGCGCTCGATATGCGCGCGCCCCTCGCCGCCGACGATGCCGGCCGGCAGATGCTCGACGCGCTCGCGCGGCTGGCCGAGCTGCCCGACGACGAGACCGGCGCCCATGCCACGCTGAGCCAGCAGGAATTCCGCGCGATGCTGTCCGCCTTGCTCGAATCGGTGGCGTACAAGGAGCCGTCCGCGCAGAGTTCGTCCCGCATCACCATCCTGCCGCTGAACGGCGCGCGCATGCGGCGTTTCGACGGCGTGGTGATCGTCGGCTGCGACGATGCGCAACTGCCGTCCAGTGCCGCCGAACTGATGTTCTTCTCGAACCAGATGCGCCGCGAGCTGGCGCTGGAAGACCGCGAGGCCCGCTTCGCCCAGCAGGCGCGCGATCTGGCCGAAGTGCTATTGAATAACGATGATGTGGTGATGACCTGGCAGCGCTTCGGCGGCCGGGGCGAGCCGCGCCATGTATCGGGCTGGATCGAGCGGTTGTCGGCGTGCTGCGCGCGCGCCGGGGCGCCCATCGAGGCCAGCATTGCCCCGCGCCTGCACGACACCTTCGCGCAGCCCGGCTATATGCCGGTGCCGTCCGCGCCCGAGCGCGTGCCGGCTCGCTGGAGCGCGCAGGCGTACAACATGCTGCGGCGCTGCCCGTACCAGTTCTTTGCCGCGCGCATGCTCGGGCTGGCCGGGCTGGAGGCGGTGAACGACGACCTCGAGAAGCGCGATATCGGCAATCTGCTACACCGCGTGCTGCTGCAATACCATGCCGAAATCGCCGAGGCCGACGAACAGGACACCGGGCGGCGGCTGGCCCGGCTGCGCCAGATTTCCGACACCGTGTTCGGCGCGCTGATGGCCGAGGACGGCAACGCCATCGGCTACTACCGCCGCTGGCTGGAGGTGCTGCCGTCCTATATCGACTGGCAGGCCGCGCGCGAGGCCGAGGGCTGGCTGTGGCGCGCCGGCGAATTCGATGTGAGCGTGGATGTGGCGATGCCGGACGGGCTGCCGCTGCGGCTGGCGGGCCGCATCGACCGGCTCGACAAGGGCCCGGATGGCGCCCACGCGGTGCTCGACTACAAGACCCAGCCGGCCAGCCGCCTGCGCCGCAAGGCCGGCGATGCCGAGGAAGACTGCCAGCTACCGTTCTACGGCCTGCTGCGCGCCGATGCGGTGGCGGGAAGCTGGGTCTCGCTGGAAGGCGTGAAGCACGGCGGCAAGGATAGCGCCGCTGCCGCGCAGCGCGAGGTGGAGTTGCCCGACTTCCAGGCCGCCGTCACGTGGCTGGAGCGCCAGTTGCGCCACGACGTGGGTCGCCTGCGCGCCGGTGCCCGGCTACCGGCCTTCGGCGACGCTGCCGCCTGTACCTATTGCGAAGCCCGGGGCCTGTGCCGCAAGGGCTTCTGGGAATCCACCGCCTTGCCTGATCTGCAGTCATGACCGACGTCCACGCCTACCTTCGCGATGGCCACCCCATCGAAGAGGCCGATTTCACGCGCGCCGCCTGCGACCCCGCCCGCTCGGTGGTGGTGGAGGCGTGCGCCGGCAGCGGCAAGACGTGGCTGCTGGTAGCGCGGCTGGTGCGCTTGCTGCTGGCCGGTGCCGCCCCGCACGAGATTCTGGCCATCACCTTCACGCGCAAGGCCGCCGAGGAGATGCGCGAGCGCCTGCTGGAGGTGCTGTCGCAACTGGCCAGCGGTACCGATGCCGAGGTGCTGGGCGCGCTGACCATGCGCGGCCTGACCCCGGACGCCGCCCGGGCCGCGCTGCCGCGTGCGCGCGGGCTGCACGCGAAGGTGCTCGCCTCGCCCGGGCGCATGGCTATCGACACCTTCCACGGCTGGTTCGGCACGCTGCTGCGCGGTGCGCCCCTGGCCTCCGGCATCGTGCCGGGCGCGTCGCTGCGGGAAGACGCCCTGCGCATGAAGCGTGAAGCCTGGGCGCCGTTCTGGCGCGCGCTGGCCCAGCCCCAATACGCCGAACTGCGCGCATCGTACGAACAACTGGTCGATGCCATCGGCGACTTCCAGGCGCGCAGCCTGCTGGACCGTATGTTCCACGCGCGCAGCGAATGGTTTGCGATGCGCGAGGCCGGCGACCCGGCGGCGATGCTCGCGGAACAACTCGGCGACGATGCCACCACGGACGTGCTGGTAGAGGCGCTCGGCGAGGACGAATGGCTCGACGACTGCGCGGCCCTCGCGAAACTGCTAGGGCAGGGCGGCAAGACCGAGCACGGCCATGCCGCCCGGATGATCGACGGCCTGACCGCCGTCCGCACCTGGCGCGAGGCGGGCCGCGCGCCCGGCGACGCCGCCGCGCAAGCCTTCCACAGCCTGCGCGCGGCGTTCTTCACGGCGGCGGGGGAGCCGCGGGCGATGCGTCGCACGACGGCGCTGGTCAAGGCCGCGGGCGGCGAGTCCGCCGTGGACGATCTGCTAGCCCGCCATGCCGAACACTGCGCCCGGCTCGACGAGATTGCCGCGCGCCGCTGCGAGGCCGCCGTGCTGGCCATCAACCTTGCGCTGTACCGGCTTGGCGATGCCTTGCTCGAGCGCTACCAGCGCTACAAGAACGACCAGCGCGCGATGGATTTCGCGGATCTCGAATGGCTGGCGGCCAGGCTGATGGCCGACGAGGAGACCGCCACCTACTTGCAGGTGCGGCTGGACGCGCGCTACAAGCACCTGCTGCTCGACGAGTTCCAGGACACCAATCCGCTCCAGTGGCGGATCCTGCAAGGCTGGCTGGCCGGCTACCAGGGCCTTGGCGAGAAGCCGACCGTGTTCCTGGTGGGCGATCCCAAGCAGTCGATCTACCGTTTCCGTCGCGCCGACGCCCGCCTGTTCGGCGCGGCGAGCGCCATGCTGCAGGCCGATTTCGGCGCCACCGTGCTGCGGACCAATCGCACGCGGCGCAACCGTCCCGAGGTGCTGGACTGGGTCAACGCCGTGTTCGACCATGCGCGCGCCGAGGGTCGTTATCCGCTGTATGAAACCCAGACCACGGCCCTGCGCGAGCCCGGCGGGCCGGTCTGGCTGCTGCCGCTGGTCGAGGAACCGGCCGATGAAGGGCTGGAAGCCGAGCCGCCGTCCGACGCCCCGACCCACCGCGACACGCTGACCCAGCCGCGCACACGGCAGGGCGATTCCCTGCGCTACGAGGAAGGCCGGCGCGTGGCCGCCTGGCTGCACCATGTGCGCGACCACGTGCCCGTCCGGGAAGGCGATACCACGCGGCCTGCCAGCTGGCGGGACATGCACCTGCTGGTGCGCCGCAAGACCCATCTGGCCGACTACGAACGCGCGCTGCGCGAGGCCGGCATTCCGTGCCTGAGCCCGCGCCGGGGCGGCCTGCTGGCCACGCTGGAGGCGCTCGACATCTCCGCGCTGCTCGCCTTCCTGATGACGCCGGAGTCCGACCTCGACCTCGCGCACGTGCTCAAGAGCCCGCTGGTGGGCGCCACTGACGATGACCTGCTGCTGCTGGCCGGCCTGGAAGGCGAGGGCGGCTGGTGGGCGCGCATCCACGCGGCGGGCGTACCGCCTGAATGTACCGACGCGCTGCGCGGCGGTGTGGCTCGGCTGCGCGCCTGGCTCGCGCTGGCGCCGCAGCGGCCCGTGCATGACCTGATCGACCATATCTATGATGCGGGCGAGGTGCGCCGGCGCTACGCCGAGGCCGCGCCGGCCGCCATCCGCGAGCAGGTGCTGGCCAATCTCGACGCCTTCCTGAAGCTGTCGCTGGACCTCGATGGCGGCCGTTATCCGAGCTTGCCGAAGTTCATCGACGAATTGCAGGAGATTCGGCGCGGCGACGAGGATGAGAGCCCCGACGAGGGCGGCATGGGTGAAGGCGTGGGGGACGGCGAGGCGGAGCCGGAAGATGGCGGCGAAAGCCAGCTTGATGCCGTGCATATCCTGACCGTTCACGCCGCGAAGGGCCTGGAGGCGCCGTTCGTGGTGCTGCTCGACGCGAACCACAGTGACCCGGCGGCGGATCGTGGCGGCATTCTGGTGGACTGGCCGCCGGAGTCGCCGGTGCCCCGGCATTTCTCGGCCTACGGCAAGCGCAGCGAGCGCGGTCGGGCCCGCCAGCCCCTGTTCGAAGCCGAGGCGGCGCTGGCCGAGCGCGAAAACTGGAATCTGCTCTATGTGGCGATGACGCGCGCCCAGCAGGGTTTGCTGGTCAGCGGCGTGAAGGGCCGTGCGAGCAAGGCCGAGAAAGAGGGCGCGGCGGCCGAGATCGCTGGTAGCTGGTACGTAAGGCTGGCGGCGGCGGGCGTGGGCGAGGCGGTGGATGGCTACCCGGAGACCGAGGCCGCGCCGGGCGACGCCGCCCTGACGCCGGTGAGCGAGCGCGTGCGTTACGCGGACTTCCGCCTGCGCTATCGCGACGCAGCGCCAGTCCCGCAACTCGACGAGTCTGACGAGGAAGATCAGGAAGAAGCGGTGGTGTTCGACGCCGCCGCAGCGGCCCACGGTGAACTGGTCCACGCCTTGCTGGAGCGGGTGACGCGCTATCCGGAAGCCTTCGGCGCCTTGCCGGACGTGCCCACGGTCATGCGCTGGTTCCCGCTGGCCGGCGCGGGTGCCCCGCAGGCGCGCGAACGCTGGCAGGCCCAGGCCGAAGCGGCCGTGGCCGATGTGCGCACGATGCTGACCGCGCCGGCGCTGCGCCCACTGTTCTTCCCCGAAGCGGCGCTATCGTCGCGCAACGAGGTGGAACTGTACGACGCGCGTGGGCGGCTGCTGCGGATCGACCGCCTCGTGGAATTCGCCGACCGCGTGGTCGTGATCGACTACAAACTGCGCTTGCTGCCGCAGGAACATGCCGCCTATGGCGCCCAACTCGCGCGCTACGTGGCGGCAGTAGGGCCAATGTTCCCCGGCAAGCGGATCGAGGCCGGCGTGGCAACGGCGGCCGGGGAATGGATCGACGCGGGCAGCCTGCGGGCGCCGGTGCCGGCGATGCAGCAGGGATCGTTGTTCTGAGCGATTGGGGGCGCATGCCCCCAATCGCAAAATGGGAGCAGAATAGGCGGCGTTGCAGAAATACGCGGGGAGTGTGTGACGTGTAACGCGAACGGTTACGAAGATGTGCCGCGAAGGAACGCAGCAAAAGAATATGGGGGACGAGCCTGACCCTCGGCACTGATGGAAAACGGCTGTGGCTGCTTCGTTCCCGACCTGACCAGGTTGACCGCGCCACCATGCGAGGAGGCCCGTCCGACCGGCATTGTATCGCAACCGGCCGGCGACGTCCCGAAATTAGTTGGAATGCGATTTGTTCGAGCTAGTTTGATCTGACGCGGGCTGTGTGCCGGGGGATCGCTGGCAGCATGGCGGGCTGGAAAAATCGTTCCATCTGAATGAGCCAGGACATGAACGCAAACGACCAGATCTTGCGCGGCGCGCTGGCGCCGCAGGACATCTCCACCGAAGTGCTGCTGGAGAAGTACGCCAAGGGCGAGGAAAGCACCATTGCCGATGTGCGTGCCCGCGTGGCGCGTGCGCTGGCCGAGGTCGAGCCGGCCGACCGGCGCGAGATGTGGGCCGCGCGCTTCCTCTGGGCGCTGGAGAACGGCTTCGTGCCGGCAGGGCGGATCAATTCCGCCGCCGGCACGGGTATCCAGGCCACGCTGATCAACTGCTTTGTCCAGCCCGTGGGCGACTCGGTTTCCGAGGCGCGTGACGGCAAGCCCAGCATCTACACGGCGGTGGCCCAGGCGGCCGAGACCATGCGGCGCGGCGGCGGGGTGGGCTACGACTTCTCGGCCATCCGCCCCGGCGGGGCGCTGGTGCGCGCGACGCACTCGCGCGCGTCCGGCCCGGTCTCGTTCATGAAGGTATTCGATGCCTCCTGCGCCACCGTGGAGTCCGCCGGCGCCCGGCGCGGCGCCCAGATGGGCGTGCTGCGCTGCGACCACCCCGATATCGAGAGCTTTATCCACGCCAAGGACCAGGGCGACCTCACCAACTTCAATATCTCGATCGGCGTGACCGATGCCTTCATGCAGGCTGTGGAGGCCGATGGCGAGGTGGAACTGGTCCACGAGGCCGAGCCGGGCATGGACATGATCGCCGCCGGCGCCTACCGCCGCGACGACGGCCTCTGGGTCTACCGCCGCGTGCCGGCCCGCCAGCTCTGGGATCAGGTCATGCAGGCCACGTACGACCACGCCGAGCCGGGCATCCTGTTCCTGTCGCGGATCAACGCGGACAACAATCTCTATTACTGCGAGACCATCGAGGCGACCAACCCGTGCGCGGAGCAGCCGCTGCCATCGTATGGCTGCTGCTGCCTCGGGTCGATCAACCTGACCGGCTTCGTGCGCCAGCCGTTCACGGCCGAGTCAACGTTTGACTTCGAGGCCTTCGCCGAGGTCGTGCGGGTGTCCACGCGCATGCTGGACAACGTGCTGGACGTCACGTTCTGGCCGCTGCCCGAGCAGGAGGCCGAGGCGCGCGCCAAGCGCCGCATCGGCCTGGGCTTCCTGGGGCTGGGGAGCGCGCTGGTGATGCTCGGCCTGCGCTACGACTCGGATGCCGCGCGCGAGCTGGCCGGGCGGATCGCCGAGGCCATGCGCGACCATGCCTACCTGGCATCGGTGGAGCTGGCCGACGAGAAGGGCGCCTTCCCGCTGTTCGACGCCAACCAATACCTGGCCGGCGGCTTCGTGAGCCGGCTGCCCGAGGCCGTGCGCGATGCCATCCGGGCGCATGGGCTGCGGAACTCGCACCTGCTCTCCATCGCCCCAACGGGCACGATCACGCTGGCATTTGCCGATAACGCGTCGAACGGCATCGAACCGGCGTTCTCGTGGACCTACAACCGCCGCAAGCGGATGCCGGACAACAGCTACCGGTCGTTCGAGGTGGCCGACCACGCCTGGCGGCTGTATCGCCACATGGGCGCCGATATGGAGCGGCTGCCGGAGAGCTTTGTCACCGCGCTCCAGATGTCGGCGCTGGACCATATGCGCATGCTGGAGGCGGTGCAGCCCTATATCGACACCAGCATCAGCAAGACCGTGAACGTGCCGGAGGACTATCCGTACGAGGCCTTCCGCAACCTCTACCTGGAGGCCTGGAAGGCCGGCCTGAAGGGGTTGGCCACCTACCGGCCCAACAGCGTGCTGGGCGCCGTGCTCTCGGTGACGCCCGCCGCTGCCCTGGCGCCGACCTCCACGGCCACCCCGGCCACCCCGGCCGCCCCGGACGACGACCCGCTGACGCGCCCGTTCAACAGCCGGCCGCTCGGCGACCTGGAGGGCGTGACCTCCAAGGTGGAGTATCTGACCTACGAGGGCCACAAGACCGTCTACCTGACCGTGAACTTCATGCGGGTGTCGGGCGTGATCGATGGCAAGCCGGTGACGGTGGAGCGTCCGCTCGAGTTCTTCATGCCGGCCGGCCAGCGCACCGAGGGGCAGCAGTGGATCACCTCGACCATGCGGCTGCTGTCGATGGTGGCGCGCTCGGGCGGCCCGGTGGCCAAGGCGCTGGCGGACATGCGCAACGTGGTCTGGGACAAGGGCACGGTCCGATATGGTGCATTGGTGCGCCAGGACGGCACCCAGGTGCCGCGTTTCCATGATTCCGAGGTGGCGGCCATCAGCTACGCGCTCCAGCGCATCCTGATCAAGCGCGGTTTCCTGGACGACGACGGCGCCCAGGTGCCGGTGGCGGCGCTGGCGGCCCGGCTGGCCGGGCAGGGCAGCGAGCCGGCCCTGGCGCTGGCCGGCAACCCGGCGCGGCCGGCCCCGGCGGGCCACAACCCCGGCGTGGGCACCGGCAAGCCGTGCCCGGAGTGTGGCGCCCACGCCCTGCACAAGGTGGATGGCTGCGCCAAATGCGCCAATTGTGGCTACGTGGGGGAGTGCGGCTAATCGGCGTCATTCAGGACGGCGCCTTTTGCTACAATCGCCGCCATGAGTTATCAAGTTCTAGCGCGCAAATGGCGCCCACGGGATTTCACCACGCTGGTGGGCCAGGAGCACGTGGTCCGCGCGCTCACGCACGCGCTGGAACAGCAGCGGCTGCATCACGCCTACCTGTTCACCGGCACCCGGGGCGTGGGCAAGACCACGCTCTCCCGGATCCTGGCCAAGGCCCTCAACTGCACCGGCATTGACGGGGCGGGCGGCATCACGGCCCAGCCGTGCGGCCAGTGCAATGCCTGCCAGGAGATCGACAGCGGCCGTTTCGTGGACTACATCGAGATGGACGCGGCGTCCAACCGCGGTGTGGACGAAATGGCGCAGCTGCTGGACAAGGCGGTCTACGCGCCGACGGTGGGCCGCTTCAAGGTCTACATGATCGACGAAGTCCACATGCTGACCAACCACGCCTTCAACGCGATGCTGAAGACGCTGGAGGAGCCGCCCGGACACGTCAAGTTCATCCTTGCCACCACCGATCCGCAGAAGATTCCGGTCACGGTGCTGTCGCGCTGCCTGCAATTCAACCTGAAACAGATGCCGCCGGGGCATATCGTCTCGCATCTGGACCATATCCTGGCCCAGGAAGGCATCGGCCATGACGGCAACGCGCTGCGGCTGCTGGCCCAGGCGGCCCATGGGTCGATGCGCGACGCGCTGTCGCTGACCGACCAGGCCATCGCCTATAGCGCCGGGCAGGTCTCCGAGGAGGCCGTGCGCGGCATGCTCGGCGCCATCGACCAGAGCTACCTCGTGCAATTGCTGGACGCGCTGGCCGCCGAGGATGGTGCCGCCATGCTCGGGATCGCCGATGCAATGGCGGACCGCAGCCTGTCGTTCGCCGGCGCGCTGCAGGATCTGGGCTCGTTGCTGCACAAGGTGGCGCTGGCGCAGGCCGTGCCGGCGTCCGTGCAGGACGAATGGCCCGAGGCTGACGAAGTACGGCGGCTGGCCGGCGTGTTCGATGCCCAGGAAGTGCAGTTGTTCTACCAGATTGCCAATATCGGCCGTAACGAACTGGCGCTGGCGCCGGACGAGTACGCCGGCTTTACCATGACGCTGCTGCGCATGCTGGCCTTCCGGCCGTCTGCCAGCCCGGCGCCCGTGGGCGGGCAGGGTGGTGGCGGCCAGCAGCAGGCGGCCCGCCCGCGCCCTGCCGCGCCGGCCGCGCCCGCACCGCGTGTGGCGGCTGCGCCGGTGGCGATGGCCCCGGCGGCCGTCCCGGTTCCTGTTCCGGCTCCTGCTGCTGTTTCTGCTCCGGCCGCTCCGGTCGCACCTGTGCAGGCCACCGAGCCGGTTCGATCCGAGCCCATGGCGCCGGCTGTCCGCGCCGCCGAGCCGGTCACGCCGGTCCGCGCCGAAGCGCCCGCGCCATCTGGCCCATCCGCCCCATCCGCCCCGGCGCCGGTGGCCGATACTGCCGCGATGTCGCCTGCCAAGGCCGCCTTGCTGGCTGCCCGTCAGGCCACGGCTGGCCGTGGCGGCGCGCGGCCGGTAGCGGCGCCCGCTGCGGCGGCAGCGCCGAGCCCGCGTCCTGCGGCCCAGCCGTTGCGTCCGCCTGCGGCGGCGCGTCCGGCCACGGCCGCCGCGCCGGCACGGCAGGCACCGGGCGCCCCCGCTGCCCAGCCGCTCAAGCCAGTCCAGGCGCCGCAACCCGTGCAAGCCGCCCCGGCGGCCAAGCCGGCCAGCAGCGAAGTGCCGCCTTGGGAGGAATTGCCCCCCGATCTGCCGGTGATCGGCCCGTACGACAGCGATCCGGGCTATGACCCGAGCTTCGGCGGCTACGACAACGGTTTCGAGTCGGACTCGTTCGAACCCGCGCCGCGCGCCAGCCGCGCCGCGCCGCAGGCCAAGCCAGCGCGCCGGCCGGAACCTGAGGCCGCTGCCCAGCCGGCTGTGCAACTGGCCCCGGCGATTCCGCCCGTGGCGCCGAGCGCTGCCGATGACGGCACGCCACCTGTGTTCACCGGTGACTGGCCGACGCTGGCCGCCACGCTGCCGCTCAAGGGCCTGGCCCAGCAACTGGCGTACCAGAGCGAGTTGCACCGCGTGGTCGGCCGCACCCTGCACCTGCGCGTGCCGGTGGCGGCCATCGCCGAAAACAATGTCGCCGAACGGCTCCAGGCCGCGCTGGTCGAGCAATTTGGCATGGAGGTGCGCGTGCAGTGCGAGATCGGCGCCGTGACGCACACGGCGGCTGCCGTCGATGCAGCGGCCCGGGCCGAGCGCCAGCGCGAGGCCGAGTCCAATATCGACGGCGATCCGTTCGTGCAGGGGCTGTTGCGCGAGTTCGGCGGGCAGATCGTGCCCGGCTCCGTCCAGCCACGCGCCGCCTGACAACCCATTCCCGGGGCGGCCAGACCAGCATCACCGGCGCCGCCCCGCCATCCACACACATTGATTCAGGAGTATCCCCATGATGAAAGGTCAACTGGCCGGGCTGATGAAGCAAGCCCAGCAGATGCAGGAAAACATGAAGAAGATGCAGGAGCAGCTGGCCCTGATCGAGGTCGAGGGCCAGTCCGGCGCCGGTCTCGTGAAGGTGCTGATGACCTGCAAGAACGACGTGAAGCGCGTGACCATCGATCCGAGCCTGCTGGCCGATGACAAGGACCTGCTCGAGGACCTCGTGGCTGCCGCGTTCAACGACGCCGTGCGCAAGGCCGAGGCCACCACGCAGGAGAAGATGGGCTCGATGACGTCCGGCCTGCCGCTGCCCCCGGGCTTCAAGCTGCCGTTCTGATGGCGCATCAGACAGGGGCGCGCCGATGAGAACGGCGCCGCCCACCTCGCTGCAGGCGCTGATCGAGGCGCTCAAGGTGCTGCCAGGCGTGGGGCCTAAGTCCGCCCAGCGCATGGCCTATCACCTGCTGCAGCACGACCGCGACGGCGCGCGCAAGCTTGGCGACGCGCTGCGCGGCGCCGCCGACGGCATCCGCCATTGCGAGCGCTGCAACACCTTCACCGAGCAGGAGAACTGCGAGACGTGCCGGGACACCGCGCGCGACGCCTCGCTGCTCTGCGTGGTCGAGACGCCGGCCGACCAGGTGATGATCGAGCAGACGCTGACCTATCGCGGCCAGTATTTCGTGCTGATGGGACGGCTCTCGCCGCTCGACGGCATCGGCCCGAAGGACATCCACCTGGACCGGCTGCTGGCCCGCGCCACGGACCCCGAACTCGGCGGACCGGTGAGCGAGGTCATCGTGGCCACCAATTTCACGAGCGAGGGCGAGGCCACCGCGCACTACATCGGCGAGATGCTGAAGGCGCGCGGGCTCAAGGTGTCGCGGCTGGCGCGCGGCGTGCCCGTGGGCGGCGAACTCGAATACGTGGACGCGGGCACCATCGCCCGCGCTGTCATGGATCGGCGCAGCCTGTAGGTATCGGACCCCTTCGGACAAACATGAATCTGGCGCGCTTCGACCTCGTGACGCTTGGCCTGTTCGTGGCCGTGGCCCGGCAGGGCAGCATCTCGGCCGGCGCGCGCCAGTCCCACCTGGCCGTGGCTGCCGCCAGCAAGCGGATTTCCGATCTCGAGGCCGCCGTGGGCGCGCCGCTGTTCTTCCGCCACGCCGCCGGCGTGCAGCTGACCGAGGCGGGCCAGGCCTGCTACCACCATGCGCTGACCATCCTCCAGGACGTGGAACGCATGGCCGGCGTGATGTCGGACTACGCGTCCGGCGTGCGCGGGCAGGTGCGCGTGTGCGCCAATACCTCGGCCATCACGCAGTTCCTGCCGGACGACCTCGCGGCGTTCATGCGCCAGCATCCGACCATCCGCATCGAGCTGGAGGAGCAAAACAGCAGCGAGATCGTCGCCGCGCTGGTCGAAAACCGCGCCGATGTCGGCATCTTCGCCGATCGCACGCCAAGTGCCGGGCTGGTGACCGTGGAATACCGGCAGGACGAGCTGGTTATCATCACGCCGCCCGGGCATCCGCTGTCCGAGCGCGGGCCCGTGCATTACGCCGATACGCTTGAATACGACTTCGTGAGCCTGCCGCAGGTGACCTCGCTGGCGGCGCGGCTGCTCGAGGAAAGTAGCCGGCTGGAGCGGCAGTTCCGGTTGCGCATCCAGGTGCGCAGCTTCGACGCGATGTGCCGCATGGTCATGGCTGGGCTGGGCGTGGGCGTGCTGCCGCGCATCGCGGCCGAGCCGCACGTGAAGTCGATGGGGTTGTCGCTGGTGCCGCTGCAGGACGCCTGGGCACGCCGCTCGCTGCTGATCGGCATGCGCGACCCCGCCGGGCTGACGGTGTCGGCGCGGCTGCTCATCACCCATCTCTGCGGCGACCGCGCGCCGTTCTAGCGGCACGCCGGTGTCATCCCCGGGGCAACCCCGGGTAAGCCCGCCCCTTCGCGTTCCGAGAAAGCCCGCTTGCCGGAATGCCGATTCCGCCGCCCGCGCCGCTGGTGCACACTCCGACCCAACATGAAAAGCCAGTCCCGCAGGTGATGCGGCGCGGCATCCACGGTCATCACGGAGACACGCTCACATGGCGCAACAGATTCTCGAAGGCATTCGCGTCCTGGAACTGGGACAACTGATTGCCGGCCCCTTTGCCGCCAAGACCCTCGCGGATTTTGGCGCCCACGTGGTCAAGGTGGAGCCGCCCGGGCAGGGCGACCCACTACGCAAGTGGCGCATGCTGCACGAAGATACCTCGGTCTGGTGGGAAGCGCAGTCGCGCAACAAGCAGTCCATCGCCATCGACCTCCGCCAGGCGGAAGGCCAGGCGCTGGTGCGCAAGCTGGCTACCGAGGCCGATGTCCTGATCGAGAACTTCCGCCCCGGCACCATGGAAAAGTGGGGTTTGGGCTGGGATGTACTCCACGCCGCCAATCCGAAGCTGATCATGGTGCGGGTGTCTGGCTACGGCCAGACCGGCCCGCGCCGGGACGAACCCGGCTTTGCCGCCGTGGCCGAGGCCATGAGCGGCCTGCGCTACCTGACCGGCGAGCCGGGCCGGCCGCCGGTGCGCGCCGGGCTCTCGCTGGGCGATACCATCGCCGGCCTGCACGGCGCCCTGGGCGTGCTGCTGGCCCTGTACGAGCGCGACGCGCGCGGCGGGGTGGGGCAGGTGATCGACGTGGCGCTCTATGAGTCGCTGTTCAACCTGAGCGAAAGCCTGCTGCCTGAATACTCGGCCTTTGGCGCCGTGCGCCAGCCGGCCGGCGGCGCGCTGCCGGGCATTGCGCCGTCCAACGCCTATCCCTGCGGTTGCGGCGAATACGTGCTGATTGCCGCCAATGGCGACGCGATCTTCCGCCGCCTGATGGCCGCGATGGGCCGCCCGGACCTCGGCGAAGATCCTGCGCTGGCCCGCAACGACGGCCGCGTGAAGCGTGTGGACGAGATCGATGCCGCCATCGCCGCCTGGACCCAGACCCAGACCGTGGAGTCCGCGCTGGTTGTGCTGCGCGAGGCCGATGTGCCGTCCGGCCGCATCTACACGGTCAAGGACATCGCCGAAGACCCGCACTACCGGGCACGCGGCGTGATCGAGACCGTGACGTCGGCCCGTGGGCTCAGCGTGGAGGTGCCGGGCATCATCCCGAAGCTGTCCGCCAACCCTGGCGCCATCCATGACCGCGCGCCCACGCTGGGCGAGCATACCGATGCCGTGCTGGCCGAATCCGGCTTCGACGCGGCTGCCATTGCCGACCTGCGCGCCCGAGGAGTGATCGCATGAGTGCCCAACGTTATCCGCTGGCCGGGCCGGCCAAGATCGAAATCAATGACGTCGCACCGCGCGACGGCCTGCAGATCGAGCCCGTGGTGGTGCCGACCGAAGGCAAGGTTGCCTTCGTCAATGCGCTGGCCCACTGCGGCTTCGCGCGCATCGAGGCCACCTCGTTCACATCGGCCCGCGCCATTCCCGCGCTGGCCGATGCCGAGGCGGTGATGCACCAGATCGAGCGCGTGCCGGGCGTGGCCTACACGGTGCTCGTGCCGAACCTGCGTGGGCTGGAGCGCGCGCTGTCGTGCCGGCCGGACGAGGTGAACCTGGTCATGTCGTGCAGCGAGACCCACAACCGCGCCAACCTGCGCATGACGCGCGAGCAGTCCAAGGCGCAGCTGACGGCGATGATCGGCGAGGCCGGCAAGGCTGGCGTGCCAGTGAACGTGTCGCTGTCCACGGTGTTCGGCTGCCCGTTCGAAGGGGATATCCCCGAGGCCGACGTGATGGCTCTGGCGCGCCGATTTGCCGATGCGGGTGCGTCTGGCATCACTTTGTGCGATACCACGGGTATGGCCTACCCCAACCAGGTGGCGGCGATGTGCGAGGCGTTCCAGCGCGCGCTGCCGCAGACCGGGCTGACCATCCATCTCCACAACACGCGCGGCATGGGCCTGGCCAATGCCATCGCGGCCTGGCAGACCGGCGTCACGCGCTTCGACGCGGCTGCCGGCGGCCTGGGCGGCTGCCCGTACGCGCCCGGCGCGAGCGGCAATGTCAGCACCGAGGAACTCGTCCACATGTTCGCGTCGATGGGCGTGGACACCGGCGTGGACCTGGACGGCCTGCTGGCCGTGGTCGGCGGCCTGCCGGCGCTGGTTGAACGGGAGATTTCCAGCCAGCTGCTGCGCGCCGGCCCGCGCCTGCGCACCCATCAACCCCCGGCCTGGATGGCCGAGCACTTCGCCGGGCAGTAAGCCCGGACCCGGTTTTTCGATTCCCTATATAACAAGCACGGAGACAACCATGAACCGCAAGACTCAACTGACGGCCGCCGCGCTGCTGGCTGGCATGGCATTCGTACCTGCCGCCCAGGCGCAGGACGGCACCTATCCCAACAAGCCGGTGATGCTGGTGGTGTCCGCCGCGGCTGGCGGCACGACGGACATCGCCGCGCGCCTGATCTCGGAGCCGCTGGCCAAGGCGCTCGGCCAGTCGGTCGTGGTCGACAACAAGCCCGGCGGCAACGGCACCATCGCCGCCCAGGCCGTGCAGCGCGCCAAGCCGGATGGCTACACGCTGCTGGTGCAGTACTCGGGCTACCACGTCATCACGCCGCTGCTGACCAAGCAGCCGTGGGATCCGGTGAAGGACTTCGCGCCGGTGGCGAACCTGCTGTCGGCGCCGCAGGTGCTGGTGGTGCGCCCGAGCCTGCCGGTCCACTCGCTCAAGGAACTGGTGACCTACGCCAAGGCCAATCCGGGCAAGCTCAACTACGCGTCGTCGGGCAATGGGTCGCTCCAGCACGTGTCCACGGAACTGCTGAACCTGCAGGCCGGCACGAAGATCACCCATGTGCCATACAAGGGCACCGGCCCGGCGATGACCGACCTGCTGGGCGGCAACGTCGACCTGACCATCACCACGCCGCCGCCGCTGATGGGCCATATCGCCGCCGGCAAGCTGCGCCCGCTGGTGGTGACCAGCAAGACGCGCCTGCCGAGCCTGAAGGATGTGCCGTCGGCGCCGGAAGCCGGCTACCCTGACCTGGATGTGTCGTCGTGGTTCGCCATGTACGCGCCGGCCGGCACGCCGAAGCCCGTCATCGACAAGCTGACCTCGGAGATCGAGAAGATCATGAAGTCCGACGCCTTCCGCAAGAAGGCCGAGGAACTGGGGGCCGAGGCGCGCTACATGAATCCGCAGCAGCTGGACCAGTACCAGCGTGCCGAACTGACGCGCTGGGGCAAGGTCATCAAGTCCGCCGACATCCACGCGGAGTAACGCTGAGCAGGCCACGGAGCCAGACATTCCGACCATGGCAAGGTGATCGAAAGGCGGCGCACGTACACTGTGCGCCGCCGCGCTGCGTTTACGGGCTGGCCCGCGCATTGACCCCCAATGTCCGCTGAATGTCTGCATTTCCCGGTAGGTATTCATCCCGATGCGGGCGCCGGCAGCGGCCGGTAGCATCGCAATTTGCCGCAAGGCGGCACGCCACAAACAAAAACAGGTAGTCAGGTAGGAGAGCATCTCATGTACGACAAGACATTCTGGAAGCGGGCGCTGATCGCACTGGCCCTGTTCCTGGCCGGCTGGTTCACCTTTGGCAGCGCGCAGGCGCAGGGCAAGCCCGAGAAGACCAAGGTGACCATCGCCGTGGGGGGCAAGAATCTCTTCTATTACCTGCCGCTGACGATTGCCGAACGCCTGGGCTACTTCAAGGAAGAGGGCCTGGACGTGGAGATCGTCGACTTTGCCGGCGGCGCCAAGGCGCTCCAGGCCGTGGTCGGCGGTAGCGCGGACGTGGTGTCCGGCGCCTACGAGCACACCATCAACCTGCAGGCCAAGGGCCAGCAGTACCAGGAGTTCGTGCTCCAGGGCCGCGCGCCGCAGATCGTGCTGGTGGTGTCGAACAAGACGATGCCGAACTTCAAGTCGATTGCCGACCTGAAGGGCAAGAAGATCGGCGTGACCGCGCCGGGCTCCTCGACCAACATGATGGCCAACTTCGTGCTGGCCAAGTCGGGCCTGAAGCCGTCGGACGTGTCGTTCATCGGCGTGGGCGCCAGCGCCGGCGCGGTGGCTGCCATGCGCTCGGGCCAGATCGACGCAATGGCCAACCTGGACCCCGTGGTGTCGATGCTGACGCAGAAGAACGAGGTGAAGATTGCTTCGGACACCCGCACGCTCAAGGAAACCCAGGCGGTGTTCGGCGGCAATATGCCGTCGGGCTGCCTGTATGCCTCCACCGCGTTCATCCAGCAGAACCCCAACACCACGCAGGCGATGACGAACGCCATGGTGCGGGCGCTCAAGTGGCTGCAGAAGGCGGGCCCGTCGGACATCGTAAAAACCGTGCCCGAGAGCTACCTGCTGGGCGACCGCGCGCTCTACCTGGCCGCCTGGGAGCAGGTCAAGGAAGCCATCTCGCCGGACGGCACGATGCCGGCCGATGGCCCCAAGACGGCGCTGAACACCTTGCAGCAGTTCGATCCGGAGCTGAAGGGCAAGCCGATCAAGCTCGAGAACACGTTCACGAACACGTTCGTCCAGCGCGCCAACGCCAAGTACAAATAAGCGGCAAGTCAGCGAACCCCGCCTTCACGCCGCCCGCCGCCCGCCGCGCGCATGCCGCTCGGCGGGCTTGTGTTTTCTCTGAGTCCAGTATTTCGACGAGTTTTCTTCGAGCAATGAGCACGCCCGCACTTTCCCTCGAAAACGTTACCTGCACCTTCGTCTCGCGCGAGGACCGCAGTCAGCGCTACACCGCCGTGCGCGATGTCACGCTGTCCATCCAGCCCGGCGAGTTCGTTTCGGTGGTAGGCCCCACAGGCTGCGGCAAGTCCACACTGCTGAACGTCGGCGCCGGCCTGCTGGAGCCTTCCAGCGGCGCCGTGCGCGTGTTCGGCGAGCCGCTGGTCGGCATCAACCGCCGCGCCGGCTATATGTTCCAGTCCGAGGCGCTGATGCCATGGCGCAGCGCGCTGGACAACGTGATTGCCGGCCTGGAGTTCCGTGGCGTGCCGCGCGCCGAGGCCGAGGCGCAGGGCGAGGAATGGCTGCGCCGCGTGGGTCTGGGCGGGTTTGGCGACCGTTACCCGCACCAGCTCTCGGGCGGCATGCGCAAGCGCGTGAGCCTGGCGCAGACGCTGGTGCTGGACCCGGACATCATCCTGATGGACGAGCCGTTCTCGGCGCTGGACATCCAGACCCGTCAGCTGATGGAAAACGAGGTGCTGGACCTCTGGGCCGCCAAGCGCAAGGCCGTGCTGTTCATCACGCACGACCTGGACGAGGCCATCGCCATGAGTGACCGCGTGGTGGTGCTGTCAGCCGGCCCGGGCACCCATCCGATTGGCGAATTTGCGATCGACCTGCCGCGTCCGCGCGACGTAGCGGAAGTCCGCAACCATCCACGCTTCGTGGAGCTGCACGCCGCCATCTGGGACGTGCTGCGCGAGGAAGTGCTCAAGGGCTACGCGCAGCAGCGCAAGGTCGCCTGACCTGCATGAACTCTCTCTGACGATACAAACACTCGTAGAACAACGATATGGCTTTCCGAGCGGATTCTAAGGGCATGCTGCGCGTGTGGCAGCTGCTGGTGCTGGTGGTGATCCTGGGGGTGTGGCATGCGGCCACGCGCTCGCAACAGGTGGCGTTCTTCTTCGGCGAGCCGCTGATGGTGGCGAAGCGCATCTGGAGCTGGTTCATCGTCGAGGGCGACATCTATATTCACCTGGGCGTGACGCTGCTGGAGACGGTGCTGGCCTTCGGCATCGGCACGGTGGCCGGGCTGGGCGTGGGGCTGTGGCTGGCGCTGAGCCCGTTCACCTCGGCCGTGCTCGATCCCTATGTGAAGGCGGCCAACTCGATGCCGCGCGTGATCCTGGCGCCGATCTTCGCGGTCTGGTTCGGGCTGGGGATCTGGTCGAAGGTGGCGCTGGCCGTGACGCTGGTGTTCTTCATCGTCTTCTTCAACGTCTACCAGGGCGTGAAGGAAGTGAGCCCGGTGGTGCTGGCCAACGCGCGCATGCTCGGCGCGAACCAGAAGCAGCTGCTGCGCCACGTGTACCTGCCCAGCGCCACGAGTTGGGTGTTCTCGTCGCTGCACACCTCGGTGGGCCTGGCGTTCGTGGGTGCGGTGGTGGGCGAGTACCTGGGTTCCGCGCGCGGCGTGGGCTACCTGATTCTCCAGGCCGAAGGCACGTTCGACATCAACACGGTGTTCGCGGGCATCGTGGTCCTCACCGGCTGCGCGCTGGTGCTGGACTGGATGGTGACGGTGGGGGAGAAGCGGCTGATGAAGTGGCAGCCGAGTTCGGGTGAGACCGAAAAGCTCTGAAATTCTGCGTTAAACGTTGTTGAATTCGCGCTCCCCCGGCCAGTGTCCAGGCAACGGACGGGCCGGGGGAGGGCAGTGAAGCGTTACGGCATGATGACGATCTTGCCGGTCACCTTGCGCGCTTCCATGTCCTTCAGCGCCTGCGGCGCCTGCTCCAGCGGATAGCGGGCCGAGATGTGCGGGCGAATCTTGCCTTCCTTCATCCAGCCGAGCATCTGCGCCATATTGGCCTGGTTGTTACGCGGCTCGCGACGGGCGAAATCGCCCCAGAACACGCCGACCAGCGAGGCACCCTTGAGCAGCGCCAGGTTCAGCGGCATCTTCGGGATCTCGCCGTTGGCGAAGCCCACCACGAGGTAGCGGCCGCGCCAGCCGATCGAGCGGAAGGCCGGCTCGGCATAAATCCCCCCGACCGGGTCATAGATGACATCCGGGCCCTTGCCATCGGTCAGCGCCTTGACGCGCTCGCGCAGGTCTTCCGTGCTGTAGTTGATCAGCGCGTCGGCGCCGTGCTCCTTGCAGACCGCCAGCTTCTCGTCCGTGGACGCCGCCGCGATCACCCGCGCGCCAATCGCCTTGCCGATCTCGATGGCCGCCAGGCCCACGCCGCCGGCCGCGCCCAGCACCAGCATCGTCTCGCCAGCCTTCAGTTCGCCCCGGTCCACCACGGCGTGGTGGGAGGTGCCGTAGGTCAGCGTGAAGGCGGCGGCCACGTCGAAGTCGATACCGGGCGGCATCGGCACCACGGCACTCGCCGGGGCCTTGGCCTGCGTGGCGAAGGCGCCGTTGCCGAGATAGGCGATGACCTTGTCGCCGGGCTTGACGTGCGTCACGCCCGCGCCAACCGCGTTGACCACGCCGGCCAGCTCCGAACCGGGCGAGAACGGCAGCGCCGGCTTGGCCTGGTACTTGTTCTGGATGATCAGCACGTCGGGGAAGTTGACCCCGGCGGCCTTGACGTCGATGACGACCTCGCCATCGCCGGGCACGAGGTCCGGCAGGGTGTCGAGCGAAAGGGAATCGGGCGGGCCCCAGGCTTTGCAGAGTACGGCTTTCATCTTGTCTCCGGTGGTGGTGTTGTGGTGTGGCGATGGTCTGCGCTCCGGGAAGTGTAGCGCAAAAAAGCACGATCGTTCTGTTCGCGGCGGACGGCGGTTCCACGCCGTTTTGGTGCCGCGATGGCCGCTTTGCTCGGGTACAATCGCGGCCATGCATATCCTTCTCGCCAACGACGACGGTTATCTCGCGCCGGGACTTGCCGTTCTGCATGCCGCGCTCGCTCCGCTTGCGCGCGTGACGGTGATCGCGCCCGAGCAGAACCATAGCGGTGCATCGAATTCGCTCACGCTGCAACGCCCGCTCTCGGTCTTCGAGGCGCGCGAGGGCGTGCAGAAGGGTTTCCGTTTCATCAATGGTACGCCCACCGACTGCGTGCACGTGGCACTGACCGGCCTGCTGGAAGATCGCCCCGACCTGGTGGTGTCCGGCATCAACCAGGGCCAGAACATGGGCGAGGACGTCCTGTACTCGGGCACCGTGGCCGCCGCCATCGAGGGCTACCTGTTCGGCATTCCGTCCATCGCGTTCTCGCAGGTGGACAAGGGCTGGGAGCATCTGGACGCCGCCGCACGCGTGGCGCGCGAGATCGTGGAGCGCGTGATCGCCCGCCCGCCCCAGGAGCCGTTCCTGCTCAACGTCAACATTCCGAACCTGCCGTTCGAACATATCAAGGGCCAGCGCGCCACGCGCCTTGGCAAGCGCCATCCTTCGCAGCCGGTCATCACGCAGGTGAATCCGCGCGGCGATACCAACTACTGGATCGGCCCGGCCGGCGACGCGCGCGACGCGAGCGAAGGCACCGATTTCCACGCCACCGCCAATGGGTTTGTCTCGCTGACGCCGTTGCAGCTCGACCTGACCCATCGCGCGCAGCTCGAACAACTCGGACAGTGGCTGGGGTAGGCGTGCCGTTCGCGTCAGCCCTCCAGTCTTCGATTCCGGTATTGCGCCGATGAGCACCACGCCGCGCCGATCCCGCTTTCCGCTGCCGCTCGATGCGGTGGTCGAACGCAAGCCCGCGCCCAAGCGCACGGCCGGACTGCCCGCCGTGGGCGGGCGGCATGTGGCCGCGCCCGCGCCGGCGACCGTCAAGCCGCGCAAGCCTGCCGCGCCGCCTGCGGCGCCGCCGCCACCGGGCAGCGCCGTGGAGGCGCGTGCCTCGGCGGCCACGGCGGGCGGGGGCGGCATGGCGTCCGACCGCGCCCGCACTGCGTTGGCGTCGCGGCTGCGTGCCGGCGGCATCCGCGACGAGCGCGTGCTGAGCGCCATCGCCACGGTGCCGCGCCACCTGTTCATGGAGCCGGGGCTGGCCTCGCAAGCCTACGAAGATGCTGCGCTGCCAATCGGCCATCAGCAGACCATCTCCAAGCCGTCGGTGGTGGCGCGCATGATCGAACTGCTGCGCGAGGGTCTTACGCCAGACCAGCCGCTTGCGCGGGTGCTGGAAATCGGCACCGGCTGCGGCTATCAGGCCGCCGTGCTGAGCCTCGTCGCGCAGGAAGTGTTCTCTATCGAACGGATTCGTCCGCTACACGAACAGGCGAAGGCGAACCTCCGCCCGCTGCGCGTGCCCAACATCCGCCTGCACTACGGCGATGGCATGCTCGGGCTGCCGCAGGCCGCGCCGTTTTCCGCCATCATCCTGGCCGCCGCCGGGATGGACGTGCCCGAGGCGCTGCTCGGGCAACTCGCGATTGGCGGCCGGCTGATCGCCCCGGTGGTGGCATCCGCCCCGGGCGGCCCCGGCCAGACCGTCACCCAGCAACTCTTGCTGATCGAGCGCCTGAACCGGCATCGGTTTCACAGGACCGCGCTTGAAGCCGTTTTCTTTGTGCCCTTAAAATCGGGCACCATCTGAGTCGAACTATGCACAACATCGTGAAATCGGAACATTTCGCACGTTTGGGACAACGTTTTACCGTCACCGCGCTCGTCGCCCTGCTGGCCGCCTGCGCCAATTCGCCCATGCCCGCCCCGGTGGTGGACCGCACCTCCACCGCAGGTGGACAGGGCGCCGCGCCGGTGGAGCCCGCCCCGCCTGGATACTATCGGGTCAAGCGAGGCGATACCCTTTACCGTATCGCGCTCGAGAACGGGCAGTCGTATCGCGACGTGGCGTCCTGGAACAATATCGGTAACGCGAATCAGATCGAGGTGGGTCAACTGCTGCGCGTCGTGCCGCCGAGCGCCGACCCGAACGCGGCTCCGGGCGTAGCCACGGTGCCAGTGGCGCCTGGCACGGTACAGTCGCAGCCGATTGACGCTGCGCGTCCGGTTGGCACCCCTGTGGGAACCCCCTCCGGCACCACGGCAGCGGCCTCGGTGCCGGCCGCCACGCCCTCGGCCGGTGCATCGGCGGCGGCAGCGGCTTCGGCCCCGGCTGGCGACGTGCGCCTGTCCTGGCCGGCCAGCGGTCAGCTGATTGGGAAATTTGATGACAAAGGTAACAAAGGCATTGATATCGCTGGCAAAAAAGGCGATGCCGTGCTCGCTGCCGACGAGGGTAGGGTGATTCACGTAGGCCCCTTGCGCGGCTACGGGAATCTTGTCATCATCAAACACAACGACACGTATCTCACCGCCTACGGTCATAACGACAAGGTGCTGGTGGCAGAGCAGTCAATGGTCCGCAAGGGCCAGAAGATTGCCGAAATGGGTAACAGTGATACTGACAGGGTCAAGCTGCACTTTGAGGTTCGCAAGAACGGAAAACCGGTCGATCCGATGCGGTATCTGCCGCCACAGTGAGGTTTCATGCCACGCCAGAAAACTGTCTCATCCGGAGTTGTCAGCAGGACCCGTCGTCCCAAGCAGCCGGAAGGAAAGGCTGGTGTGGCGAAATCTGCCGACGTGGTGGACGCCGAGGTCTTTGGCGACGATCCTGCCGCCGAAATGGTCCCGGCCACCGACGAGCCGATCACGCCCGTTGCGCGTGCCGGCCTGCGTGACACCGATCTCGCCACCGATCTGCGCGTAGATATCGCCGCCGCCGACGAGGGCGACGACGAGGAAGCCGAGGACGAGGAAGAGGAAGAAGAAGCCGCCGAGGCCGCGCCCGAGCACGACGACTTCAAGACCGTGCTCCACACGGAACTCGCGGCTGACACCGTCCAGCACTACCTGAACCGCATCAGCATCAAGCCGCTGCTGTCCGCGCCGGAGGAACTCCATTTCTCCACGCTGGCCAAGGGCGGGGATTTCTCTGCGCGGCAGGTAATGATCGAGCGCAACCTGCGCCTCGTGGTGAGCATCGCCAAGGGCTATCTGAATCGTGGCGTGCCGCTGCTCGATCTGATCGAGGAAGGCAACCTCGGCCTGATGCACGCCATCGAGAAGTTTGATCCGACCCGTGGCTTCCGCTTTTCCACCTATGCCACGTGGTGGATCCGCCAGAGCATCGAGCGCGCGATCATGAACCAGGCCCGCACGGTGCGGTTGCCGGTGCACGTGATTCGCGAGCTTAACCAGGTACTGCGTGCCAAGCGTCATCTTGAAAAAGGTGGCACCGATGGCCGCGACGCCAGCCTCGAGGACATTGCACATCTCCTCGGAAAGACGCCTGACGAGGTGCAGGACGTGCTGGCACTCAATGAACATACCACCTCGCTCGATACGCCGTTCGATCTCGACCCGGGCTCCAGCCTGCTCGATTTCCTTTCCGACGAGCACAACGCCGCGCCCGACCAGGAAGTGGCCCACCGCGAGTTGGAAAACCTGATGAAACTCTGGCTGGCCCGCCTGTCGGAGAAGCATCGCTATGTGGTGGAGCGCCGCTTCGGCCTGAACCACATCGAGCCGGCCACGCTTGAAGAGCTGGCCGAGGAAATGGGTCTGACGCGCGAGCGCGTGCGCCAGATCCAGCAGGAAGCGCTGGTCAAGCTCAAGCGGCATTTCGCTTCGCAAGGTGTCAGGAAGGACGCCGTTTTATGACCCCTGTGCTGGTATTCGACATCGAGACGATTCCCGATGTCGCCGGCCTGCGCCGTTTGCATGAGCATCCCGCATCGATGAGCGACGCCGAAGTCGCCGAGCATGCGTTTGCCGCCCGCCGGGACAAGACCGGCTCCGATTTCCTGCCGCACCACCTGCAGCGCGTGGCCGCCATTTCCTGTGTGCTGCGCCGCACGCAGCGCGATGGCTCCGCCGTCTTCCATGTCGGCTCGCTCGGCACGCTCGAGGACGGCGAGGCCACGCTGATCCAGAAATTCTACGAACTGATTGCGCGCTACAGCCCGCAACTGGTGTCGTGGAATGGTGGCGGCTTCGACCTGCCCGTGCTCCACTATCGTGGACTGATCAACGGTGTCAGCGCGCCGCGCTACTGGGAAATGGGCGAGGGCCGCGACGACGACAGCCGCGACTTCAAATGGAATAACTACATCAGCCGCTATCACATGCGGCATCTGGATCTGATGGACCTGCTGGCGATGTACCAGCCACGGGCCAGCGCGCCGCTCGACGACCTGGCCAAGCTGTGCGGCTTCCCGGGCAAGATGGGGATGGACGGCAGCAAGGTCTGGGAGGCCTACCAGCAAGGCCAGCTCGCCGCGATTCGCGATTATTGCGAGACCGACGTCGTCAACACCTACCTGATGTACTGCCGCTTCCAGTTGATGCGCGGCGGGCTGACGCCGCGCGAGTTCGACATGGAAGTGTCGCTGGTGCAGGAGTCGCTGGCGGAGCTGCCGGGCGAGCAGTGGATGCAGTACTTGCGCGCCTTCCAGCTTCAGCCGATGAGCCCCGAGGACGAGGAAGAGCCCGAGATCTAGGCCCGACGCCGTTAGGCGTCCAGCGTCAGGTGGATGGGCTGGTGGTCCGAGGCATCGGTCTCGCCGTTGACTTCGCAACGTTGCACATCGGCGAGCAAATTCTCCGTCACGAAGACGAAATCGCACGCGAAGGGCGGCTCCGGCCATTGTTTCTTGTCATAGAGGGCGCAGGTCGGCGCATGAGGCTGGCCTGGATGGGTGTGGACCCACGCGTCGTGCCAGTTCGGCGTGGCATCCGGATAGCGCTCCAGCATGGTGCGGTAGGCCACATCTTCCGGCTTGGCGTTGAAGTCGCCGCACAGGATCGCTTCGATCGGCCGGGGTTCCGGCGTGAACGGGCCGGGGCGTGATTCCGATTTGCCGGGCCGACGGGCGTGGTCGCACGCCTCCTTGTGCCACGCGCGCAGGGCAACGGCCTGGGCCTCGCGTTGCAGCTTCGAATAGAACTCCAGATGCGTGGAGATCACACGCAGGCGCCGCGCCCCGATCTGCACCGTGACGTCGAGCGCCACACGTGGCATCGACGCCACTTCCGGGTCGGCCGGCCAGGGGAGTGCATGGCGGAAGACCTCCCGCACCGCCAGCCGCGTGGCCACTACGTTGCCGATCTGGCGATGGCTGCCATCGTTCCCGGTGCGATCGACGCCGGGCGCGAAGATGACGCGATAGCCGGGCAGCAGCGCGGTCAGCTCGGCCACCTGATCGCGGCTGGGGTTGCCGGCCATGTCGGTGAAACCGCGCGTGACCTCCTGCAGGCAGATCACATCGGCATCGGCCATGCCCTGCATGGTGTCGACGATGCGGGCGAGGTCGACCTTGCCGTCCGCCCCGCGCCCCCATTGGATATTCCACGTAATCAGTTCCATCGCCTTCCTTGCATTGCGGCAGCCGTCTGGCGCCGTGACTGGAATACAATCGCGCTTTCGCAAAACAATACGTCAGGTCCCACTGGTGTCTCAAGCCGTGTCTTCATCCGCCCACCCGGCGACGCAGTCGAGTGTCGCTTCCGCCACAACTCCGGCGTCTCCCGAACCGGTTGTCAAGATCGAAAGCCTCGACATGGAGGCGCGCGGCGTCGGCCGCCTGGTCAATGAGGATGGCACGCCGGGCAAAGTGATCTTCGTCGAGGGCGCGCTGCCAGGCGAGACGGTCAGCTATCGCAGTTTCCGCCGCAAGCCGAGCTACGAGCAGGCCCATCTGGTGGAGGTGAAACAGGCCTCGGTGATGCGTGTGGACCCGGGTTGCCAGCATTTCGGCGTGTGCGGCGGTTGCTCGATGCAGCACCTGGACGCTCGCGCGCAACTGGCCATCAAGCAGCGCGTGCTGGAAGACAATCTCTGGCATCTGTCGAAGGTCCGGCCGGACGTCGTATTCCGTCCAATCGCCGGGCCCGACTGGGGCTATCGCTACCGCGCACGGCTGACCGTGCGCTATGTGGCGAAGAAGGGTGGGGCGCTGGTGGGCTTCCACGAGCGCAAGAGCAGCTACGTGGCCGACATGACGCGCTGCGAGATCCTGCCGCCGCATGTGTCCGCGCTGCTGGTGCCACTGCGCGAGCTGGTCTCGGGGTTGTCGATCCGTGACCGCATGCCCCAGATCGAACTCGCCGTGGGGCAGGAGGTGACGGCGCTGGTGCTGCGCATCCTCGAGCCGCTGACCGATGCCGACAAGGATCTGCTACGCGCCTTCGCCGACCGCCACGGCGTGCAGTTCTGGCTCCAGCCGAAGGGTCCGGACACGGTCTATCCGTTCTATCCGGCAGACCAGGAACTGGCTTACACGCTGCCCGAGTTCGGCATCCGCATGCCGTTCAAGCCGACCGATTTCACGCAGGTCAATCACCAGATCAACCGCGTGCTGATCGGCCGTGCGCTGCGCCTGCTGGACGCCGCGCCCACGGACCGGCTGCTCGACCTGTTCTGCGGCATCGGCAATTTCACGCTGCCGCTGGCCACGCAGGGCGCCTCGGTGATGGGCATCGAGGGCAGCGAGGTGCTGACCACGCGCGCGTTGGCCAATGCCGAGTACAACGGGCTGGCTGGCAAGACTTCGTTCGCCTGCCGCAACCTGTTCGAGGTGACGGCCGAGGATATCGCCGCGCTGGGCCAATTCGATCGCTGGCTCGTCGATCCGCCCCGCGAGGGTGCGCTGGCGGTCTGCAAGGCGCTTGGCGAGCTCAACCAGGCTGGCAGCGATGTGCTGCCGAAGCGCATTGTCTATGTGTCGTGCAGCCCGGCCACGCTGGCGCGCGACGCGGGCCTGCTGGTGCACGAAGCTGGCTATCGGCTGGCCGGCGCCGGCGTGGTCAATATGTTCCCGCACACGTCGCACGTGGAGTCGATCGCGGCATTCGAGCGTGATTGACCGACGGCGATGACCATCGCGCAGGCATGAAAAAACCGGCCCGAAGGCCGGTTTTTTCGTTTGCAGCAACGTTGCGAGTCGTGCGTCAGTCGCGGTTGCCGCCGAAGATGCCCAGCAGCGCCAGCAGGTTCGCGAACACGTTGTAGACGTCGAGGTAGATCGCGAGCGTGGCGGTGATGTAGTTGGTCTCGCCGCCGTTCACGATGCGCTGCACGTCGAACAGGATGTACGCGGAGAAGATGCCGATCGCGATCACGGACACGGTGATCATCAGCGCGGGCATCTGGAGCCAGATGTTGGCCACGCTGGCCAGGATCAGCAGGATGACGCCCATGAACAGGAACTTGCTCATGCCGGAGAAATCGCGCTTGCTGACCGTGGCGATGGACGCCATCGTGGCGAACACGGCGGCCGTGCCGCCGAACGCGTACATGATCAGCGCCGGGCCGTTGGAGAACGACAGCGTTGCGCTGATCAGCCGCGACAGCATCAGGCCCATGAAGAACGTGAACGCCAGCAGCAGGACCACGCCCATGCTGCTGTTCTTGGTCTTCTCGATGCCATACATGAAGCCGAACGCGACCGCGAAGAAGATCAGGATCGAGAGGCCGGGGCTGCCCGCCATCAGCGTGAAGCCGGAGGCCACGCCGATCCACGCGCCGAGCACGGTCGGGATCATCGAGAGGGCCAGCAGCCAGTAGGTGTTGCGTAGGACCCGGTTGCGGACGACGACATCGGTCGCGCCCGCGCTGTTGCCGAAACCGTAGGTGTTCAGCTTGTTGTTCATGGTGACTCCTGTCATCAATGTTCGGTGAGGCGCCGGGTGAGACCCGGGCGGCACAGCGTCAATGTGGCATTGCGTAAGCGGTTTTGCAAGGGCCTTTGTCTTAACAATAACCCATTGGCCTGGTTGTTTTCCGGTTTCGCAAACATTTGACGAGACTTCGGCGCTTCCGTTCCCCGATAGTACGCCCAAGATGTGCATCTTAGGATACTTATTGCATCGCAGCATCGTGCGTCAGGGCTCACAACGGGGCGAACGGGCCACGCGCTCGAATCCGTCTTGGTCTCGTGCTAGAATTGCACGTTTAATCCATTTGTAACCCCTTCATTTTTCGGAGTTTTTCATGGCGATCGAACGCACCCTGTCGATTATCAAGCCGGATGCCGTGGCCAAGAACGTTATCGGCCAGATCTACGCCCGTTTCGAGGCCGCTGGCCTGAAGATCGTTGCTGCCAAGATGGTTCACCTGTCGCGCGGTGAAGCCGAGCAGTTCTACGCCGTGCATAAGGCACGCCCGTTCTTCAAGGACCTGGTGGACTTCATGGTTTCCGGCCCGGTGATGATCCAGGCTCTGGAAGGCGAGAACGCCATTGCCAAGAACCGTGACCTGATGGGCGCCACGGACCCGAAGAAGGCTGAGAAGGGCACGATCCGCGCCGATTTCGCCGACAGCATCGACGCCAACGCCGTGCACGGTTCGGACGCCGCGGAAACGGCAGCTCAGGAAGTGGCTTTCTTCTTCCCGGGCATGAACGTTTACGGCCGCTGATTGTCCCTGACATCACGACCTGTACTGAAGTAAAGCTGGAATTGCCGTCATGAACCCTCTCGTCAACCTGCTCGATCTCGACGCGGACGCGCTCACCGCCTATTGCGGCGAGCTCGGCGAGAAGCCGTTCCGTGCCCGGCAATTGCAGCGCTGGATCCACCAGTTCGGTGCCAGCCAGTTCGACGCCATGTCGGATCTCGCCAAGTCGCTGCGCGAAAAGCTCGCCACGCGCGCCGAGATCCGCTCGCCCGCCATCATCACCGACAACGTGTCGGCCGATGGCACGCGCAAATGGCTGCTCGACGTGGGCGCCGGCAACGCGGTGGAGACGGTGTACATCCCCGAGGACACGCGTGGCACGCTGTGCGTGTCCTCGCAGGCCGGGTGTGCCGTCAACTGCCGGTTCTGTTCGACCGGCAAGCAGGGTTTCTCGCGTAATCTGTCGACTGGCGAGATCATCGGCCAGCTCTGGATGGCCGAATTCGCCATGCGTGCCCAGCTGGGCCGCGGCCCCAAGGACGACCGCGTCATCTCCAACGTGGTGATGATGGGCATGGGCGAGCCGCTGCTCAACTACGACGCCGTGGTGCCGGCCATGCGCCTGATGCTCGACGACAACGCGTACGGCCTCTCGCGCCGCCGCGTCACGCTGTCCACCTCCGGCGTGGTGCCGATGATGGATCGGCTGTCGAAAGACCTGCCGGTGGCGCTGGCGGTATCCCTGCATGCGTCGAATGACGCGCTGCGCGACGTGCTGGTCCCGCTCAACAAGAAGTACCCGCTGGCCGAACTGATGGCGGCATGCCGCCGCTACCTCGAGTTCGCGCCGCGCGATTTCATCACCTTCGAATACTGCATGCTCGATGGCGTCAACGACGGCGTCGAGCATGCGCGGGAACTGCTGAAGCTTGTGGCCGACGTGCCGTGCAAGTTCAACCTGATCCCGTTCAACCCGTTCCCGGAATCTGGCCTGAAGCGCTCGAACAACGAGCAGATCCGCCGCTTCGCCCAGGTGCTGATGGACGCGGGCATCGTTACCACGATCCGCAAGACCCGCGGCGACGACATCGACGCCGCCTGTGGCCAGCTGGCCGGGGAAGTCATGGATCGGACCCGTCTGGCCGAGCGCGGCAAGTTCGGCAAGATCACGCCACTGGTGCCGGTGGTTGCCGCCGGCCCATCTCGGGAGGCCCGTCCTGCATGACCCGTCTGATTGTCGCAGCCCTGTCAGGGCTGATGATGTTGTCCGCCTGCACGTTGCCGCCCCCGCCGTCGCAGGACATCAAGACCGCCTCCGACCAGACCGCAGCGAGCCGCCGCGCCGCCATCCGGCTACAGCTGGCTACGCAATATCTTGATGCGCGCCAGTATCCGGTGGCGTTGGACGAGGTGAAGCAGGCCATCGCGATCGACCCGACCTCCGTGGATGCCTACCATGTGCGCGCACTGATCTACATGGGCATGAACGAGAACGCGCTGGCGGAGGATAGCTTCCGCACGGCGCTCTCGATGCGTGCCAATGATCCGGACGTGCTCAACAACTACGGCTGGTTTCTCTGCCTGACCAACCGTTTTGCCGACGGCAAGGCCACGCTCCAGCGCGCGGTGCAGGCGCCGTCTGCCAACGGGCCGGTCAAGCCGCTGACCAACCTCGGCGCTTGCGAACTGCGCAACGGCGACATGGTGGCGGCGGAAAAGAACCTCCAGGCCGCGTATGGCTATGACCGCAGCGACCCGTCGGTCAATACGAACCTGGCGTTGCTGAACTACAAGCGCGGCAACTTCGCACAAGCACAGGAATACGCCGGCAAGGTCAACAACAGCCGGTTTGTCAGCGCGCAATCCCTCTGGCTGGGAGCGCGTATTGCACGCCGTCAGGGCGACTCAGCGACGCAGAATGCGCTGTTATCGCAACTCCGCAACCGGTTTCCCGACTCGCGCGAGCTGACGGCCTACGAGAGAGGAGCTTGGGATGAGTGAACAAGAGCGCGCCTTGGAAACTGCGACGACGGGTCACGTCGGCAGTGGCGCGACAGACTCCGACCGCGAGGCTGTAGCCCGCGAGATCGGGGCGCAACTGAAGGAAGCACGCCAGGCGCAGCGCCTGTCGCTGGAGGACGTGAGCGCGCGGCTCAAGGTGGCGTCGGCCAAGCTGGCGGCCATCGAGTCCGGCAACGTGGCGAGCCTGCCTGACGTGACGTTTGCCAAGGGCGTGATGCGCGCCTATGCGCGTACGCTCCATATCGATATCGATGCGCTGCTGGGCCGGTATCACGCCCAGGCGCAGACGGCGCCGGTGCAGGAGATCACGCGCCGCCGCGAAGGCGCGATCAACCAGACGTTCGACGACCGCAAGCGCTTTGGCTCGAAGAGTTCGAGCAGCGCGGGTGGCCGCTGGGTGTGGCTGTTCTTCGTGCTCGTGGTGCTGGGCGCGGGCGGCTATTTCGGCTTCGACCACGCCCGTGCGTGGTGGGAATCGCGCGAGCAGGCCGCCGCGGAAGCGCCGGCCTCCGCTGTTGTCACGGAAGACGCCACCACGGCGCAGAGCCATGGCGACGGTACCGTGACCGCCGCGCTGCCGCCGGTGATGGCAGGCAACGACTCGCCGGCGCCGTCGGAAGCACCGCCCACGACCGTGGCTGGCCTGCCTCTGGCGACAGGTGGCGCATTGGTCACTTCAGATGCGGCTTCGGCGGCGTCTGCCGCACCGCCTGCCCCCGCCGTAACGAAGCCAGCCCCGACCACCACGGCTGCGCCCGTGTCGGAGGCCGCCAAGGCAGCCCCCGCAGCCACGGCCACGACGGCCGCGGACGGCACGATCCAGATCCGCTTCTCGGCGGACACCTGGTACGAAGTGCGTGACCGCACCGGAAAGGTCATCCTGGGCGGCACTGCCAAGGCCGGCGATACCGCCGCCGGCAGCGGCGCGGGTGGCCCGTACAAGCTGGTCCTGGGCAATGTAAAGGGTGTGGAATCGATCACGCGCAATGGCGCACCCGTCGATTTCCAGTCCGCCAACCGAAACAATGTGGCGCGCCTGACGCTGCAATAATGCAGTCGGGTGGCGCATCAAGCGATGCAACAAGGTGGTAACGCTATGAACGAGAAGGCTTCTCAGCCGGTTCTGCCGGGTCCGTTGCCGCGCCGGCAGTCGCGCCAGGCGCGCGTGGTGTGGGGCGACAATATTGTCACCGTAGGGGGTGGCGCACCGGTCCGCGTGCAGTCGATGACGAACACGGACACGGTCGATGCTATCGGTACCGCGATCCAGGTCAAGGAACTGGCGCGCGCCGGGTCCGAGATCGTCCGCATCACGGTGAACACGCCCGAGGCCGCCGCCGCCGTGCCGGCCATCCGCGAACAGCTGGACCGCATGGGTGTGGACGTGCCGCTGGTCGGCGACTTCCACTACAACGGCCACACGCTGCTGCACGAGTACCCGGATTGCGCGAAGGCGCTGTCGAAGTACCGCATCAACCCGGGCAACGTCGGCAAGGGCGCCAAGCGCGACAAGCAGTTCGCCGAAATGATCGAACTGGCCTGCCGCTATGAGAAACCGGTGCGCATCGGCGTGAACTGGGGCAGCCTGGACCAGGATCTGCTCGCGCGCATCATGGACGAAAACGCCTCCCGTGCCGTGCCCTGGGGCGCGCAGAGCGTGATGGTCGAGGCGCTGATCACGTCGGCGATCGAGTCGGCGCAGAAGGCCGAGGAAATCGGCCTGCCGGGCAGCCAGATCATCCTGTCGTGCAAGGTCTCGCAGGTGCAGGATCTGATCGCGGTGTACCGCGAGCTGGCCCGCCGCTGTGAATACGCGCTGCACCTGGGCCTGACCGAAGCTGGCATGGGCAGCAAGGGCATCGTGGCCTCGACGGCCGCGCTGTCGGTGCTGATGCAGGAAGGCATTGGCGACACCATCCGCATCTCGCTGACCCCGGAACCGGGCGCGGCGCGCGAGAAGGAAGTCTACGTGGCGCAGGAAATCCTGCAGACCATGGGGCTGCGCAATTTCACGCCGATGGTGATTGCGTGCCCGGGCTGCGGCCGCACCACGAGCACCACGTTCCAGGAACTCGCGTCCAGCATCCAGTCGTATCTGCGCGAGCAGATGCCGACGTGGAAGACTGCGTATCCGGGCGTCGAGGAAATGGATGTAGCCGTGATGGGTTGCATCGTGAATGGCCCCGGCGAGAGCAAGCATGCCAATATCGGCATCTCGCTGCCGGGCTCAGGCGAGTCGCCGGCAGCGCCGGTGTTTGTCGATGGCGTGAAGGTAAAGACGCTGCGCGGCGAACGCATCGCCGAGGAATTCCAGGCCATCGTGGACGAGTACGTGCGCACGCACTATGGTCCCGGCGCCACGCAGCAAGTACAAGAATCGGTGGCCTGAACCCGGCTGCATCGCAGCCAGGCAGGCAACACCGCAGGTAACGAAACGGATATGAGCGAAGAGAAGACGAAGGCCGTCAAGGCACTGCAGGGCGTGAAGGGCATGAACGACATGCTGCCCGCCGACGCCCCGCTGTGGGAAATGTTCGAGAACGCCGCGCGCAGCATGCTGCGTGCCTACGGCTACCAGCAGATCCGCACGCCGATCGTCGAGCATACGCAGCTGTTCGTCCGTGGCATTGGCGAAGTGACGGACATCGTCGAGAAGGAAATGTATTCCTTCACCGATGCGCTGAACGGCGAGAACCTGACGCTGCGTCCGGAAGGCACGGCGGCGGCGGTGCGCGCGACCATCGAGCACAACCTGCTTTACGACGGCCCGAAGCGCCTCTGGTACACCGGCCCGATGTTCCGCCACGAGCGTCCGCAGCGCGGCCGCTATCGCCAGTTCCACCAGCTTGGGGCCGAGGCGCTTGGCTTTGCCGGCCCCGACGTGGACGCCGAGATCATCCTGATGTGCCAGCGCCTGTGGGACGACCTGGGCCTGGTCAACGTGCGGCTGGAACTCAATTCGCTGGGCCAGGCGCATGAGCGCGCGGCCCACCGCGAGGAATTGATCAAGTACCTCGAGGGCTTCCAGGACATCCTTGACGAGGACGGCAAGCGCCGCCTCTACACGAATCCGCTGCGCGTGCTGGACACCAAGAATCCGGCGCTGCAGGAAATGGCCGCCAACGCGCCCAAGCTGATCGACTTCCTGGGCGAGGAATCGCTGGCCCACTTCGAGGGCGTGCAGCGCCTGCTGAAGGCCAACAACATCCCGTTCAAGATCAATCCGCGCCTGGTGCGTGGGCTCGATTACTACAACCTGACCGTGTTCGAGTGGATCACGGACAAGCTCGGTGCCCAAGGCACCATTGCCGGCGGCGGCCGCTACGACCCGCTGATCCAGCAGATGGGCGGCAAGCCCGCGCCGGCCTGCGGCTGGGCGATGGGTATCGAGCGGATCATCGAGTTGATGCGCGAGGAGAAGCTCGCGCCGGAAGCGCCGGGTTGCGACGTCTACCTGGTGCACCAGGGCGAGGCGGCTGGCCAGCAGGCCATCATCGTGGCCGAGCGGCTGCGCGACGCCGGGCTGGACGTGGTGGTGCATGCCACGCCGGATGGCAAGAGCGGCAGCTTCAAGTCGCAGATGAAGCGCGCCGACGCAAGTGGGGCATCCTTTGCCGTTATTATTGGCGACGACGAAGTGGCGGCCGGCGTGATGCAGGTCAAGCAACTGCGCGGCGGCAACGCCGGCGACGGCGGCCCGCAGACGAGCGTTGCGGCCGAAGCGGTGGTGGACCACATCATCGACGCGATGGTCAACGCGACAGAGTCTGACACCGCGGGCGACGCGGAAGACGAACAATAAGCGGATTCAGCGGTATCCAGCCTGGCCGATCCCGGGGACGGCCAGACTTATCAACCTTTGCGGGTAACTGCCGCGACATGGCTTGCGAGACATGGCTTACGATCTAGAAGAACAGGAACAGCTTGAGAGCCTGAAGGCCTGGTGGAACCAGTATGGCAACATCGTCACGTGGATCGTGATTGCCGCGCTGCTCGGTTTCGCGGCCTGGAGCGGCTGGAACTACTGGCAGCGCGTCCAGGCGCGCGATGCCGCGCTGCTGTACGAGCAGGTCACCAAGGCTGCCGAGGCGCGCGACGTGGACCGCGTGAAGCGCGCCGCCACCGACCTCGAGGATAAGTTCGGCCGCACGGCCTATGGTCCGATGAGCGCGCTCGTCGCAGCCAAGGTGCTGTACGACGCGGGCGACCTGGCCGGGGCCAAGACGCAGTTGCAGTGGGCCGTCGACCATGGTGGCGATGAGTACGCCCCCTTGGCGCGGGTGCGCCTGGCCGGCGTGCTGCTCGACGAGAAGGCGTACGACCAGGGCCTCGCGCTGCTGAAGGACACGCCGCCCGCCCAGTTCGAGGCACTGTTTGCCGACCGCCGGGGCGACTTGCTGGCTGCGCAGGACAAGCGCGACGATGCCCGCACCGCGTACCGCACGGCGCTGGAGAAGCTGAGCGCCGACGAGGGCGGCATGCGCCAGATCATCCAGTTCAAGCTCGACGCGCTGGGCACGGCCTAAGCGGCACATCGAATAATCCTTAGGATCGCATCCCTATGACGTCATTGCTTCGCGCCGCCGCCATCCGTTCGCTGTCTCCCGTAGTGTCTCGCCGTGTCGCCCGCGTGGTGGTCGCCGGCGCCTGCGTGAGTGCGCTGGCTGGCTGCTCGCTGTTCGGCAAGGAAAACAAGCATCCGCCCACCGAGCTGAAGCCGATTTCGGCCACGCTGTCGGTCAAACAGGCCTGGAAGGCCGACGTGGGCAAGAGCGGCCCGTACGTGATGGCCCCGGTGGCGGCTGGTAATAATGTATACGTGTCGTCCAACGGCGGCACCGTGCTGGCGCTGGAAGGCAATTCGGGACGTACGCTCTGGAAGGCCAAGACCGACCTCGACCTGACCTCGGGCCCCGGCTCGGACGGTTCGGTGACGGCCGTGGCAGGTGAGAAGGGCGCGATCTACGCCTTCGACACCAGCGGCAAGCAGCTCTGGAAGAAGCAGGTCAACGGCGAGGTGCTGTCGGCGCCGCTGGTCGGCAACGGCCTGGTGGTCGTGCGCACGACCGACACGCGCGTGATCGGCCTTGACGCCCAGACCGGCGACCGCCGCTGGATCTACCAGCGCTCGCAGACCCCGCTGAACCTGCGCGCCGCGATGGGCATGGTCTATGCCGGCGACGGCATCGTCATGGGCTTCCCGGGCGGCAAGCTCGGCGTGCTGGCACCCGGCAACGGCGTGCTGCGCTGGGAAAGCACGGTGTCGTACCCGAAGGGCGTGTCCGAGATCGAACGCCTCAACGACGTGACCGGCGTGCCGGCCGTCAATGGCCGCCAGGTGTGCGCCACGACCTTCCAGGGCCGTGTGTCGTGCCTGGAACTGGCCAACGGCCAGCCGCAGTGGGGCAAGGACTTCTCCTCGCCGACCGGGCTGGCCCAGGATGACACGTCGCTGTTCGCCAGCGACGAAACCTCGACCCTTTTCGCGTTCGACCGCTCCAACGGCAACGAGCGCTGGAAGAACGACCAGCTCCGCTATCGCAGCCTGGGCGCGCCGATCGCGCTCGGCCGTTCGGTGGTGGTGGGGGATTTCGAGGGCTTTGTCCACTTCCTGTCCCGTGAGGACGGGCAGATCGTGGCCCGCATGAAGACCGACGGCAGCGCCGTCAGCGCAGCGCCGGTCGTGGCCGGCCAGACGCTGGTCGTTCAGACCCGCGACGGCGATATCTTCGGTTTCGTACCGAACTGATCGCCAGCGCACGCAAGCCTGGCCGTGCCCCTGTCGCACGGCCGGCGCCAATCCGGTAGCATGATCCCTGGTCGTGCAGCAACTGCGGAAGGTGGCGATTCGCCCCGGTTCCGCGCCCGACAGGAAGCCCCATTTCAGGGAATACGGCCAGCCGCGCGGTGATTCGCGCTATGGTTGTCGGATCAACATGACTCCGGAGTTGCCGGGGGACGGCATTTGCCGCCCCCCGTTTCCGTTTATTGCATGAAACCAGTTATCGCAATCGTCGGACGCCCGAATGTGGGCAAGTCGACGCTATTCAATCGCATGACCCGCTCCCGGGACGCCCTCGTGGCTGACCTGCCGGGTCTCACGCGCGACCGCCACTACGGCGAAGGCCGCATCGGCGAGCGTCCGTTCATCGTCATCGACACGGGTGGTTTCGAACCCGTGGCCAAGGAAGGCATCGTGGCCGAGATGGCCAAGCAGACGCGCCAGGCCGTGGTGGAGGCCGACGTGGTCATCTTCCTGGTCGACGGCCGCCTGGGCCTGGCGCCGCAGGACCGCGTGATTGCCGACTACCTGCGCAAGACCGGTCGGCGCATCATGCTGGCCGTGAACAAGGCCGAGGGCATGAAGTACACCTCGGTGGCCGCGGATTTCTACGAACTTGGCATGGGCGACCCCTATGCAATTTCGTCCACGCACGGCGACGGCGTGAGCGAACTCGTGGACGAGGCGCTGGAATTGGCGGTGCAGGAGCGTCCGGAGCTGGCCGAACAGACGGATGAGAGCCATCGCGGCGTGAAGATCGCCATCGTGGGGCGCCCGAACGTGGGCAAGTCCACGATGGTTAACACGCTGATCGGCGAGGAGCGCGTGATCGCGTTCGACATGCCGGGCACCACGCGTGACGCGATCTACGTGGAATTCGAGCGGGGCGGCAAGCCGTACACGCTGATCGACACGGCCGGCCTGCGCAAGCGCGGCAAGGTGTTCGAGGCGATCGAGAAGTTCTCGGTGGTCAAGACGCTGCAGTCGATTGCCGACGCCAACGTGGTCATCCTGCTGCTCGACGCCCAGCAGGATATTTCCGAGCAGGACGCGCACATCGCCGGCTTTATCGTCGAATCCGGCCGGGCGCTGGTGGTGGGCGTGAACAAGTGGGACGGGCTGGACGGCCACACGCGTGACCGCATCAAGCACGACCTGGAGCGCAAGCTGCAGTTCCTGAGCTTCGCGAATTTCCACTTCGTGTCTGCGCGGGAACGCACCGGCATCGGTGCGCTGCTGCGCTCGGTGGACGAGGCGTACGCCGCCGCGATGGTCAAGCTGCCCACGCCGCAGCTGACCCGTGTGCTGGCCGAAGCGGTGGAGTTCCAGCAGCCCAAGCGCGTGGGCGCGTCGCGCCCCAAGCTGCGCTACGCGCACCAGGGCGGCTCGAATCCGCCGATCATCGTGGTGCACGGCAACGCGCTGCAAGGTGTGGCCGAGACCTATCGGCGCTATCTGGAAAACCGCTTCCGGACAGCGTTCAAGCTCAAGGGCACACCGCTGCGCATCGAATTTCGTACGAACAAAAACCCGTACGCCGACTCGAAGGAATGAGGCGCAATCGTGCCTTTCTTCGCGGCCAAGTTTCGTTTGCGTTCGTTTGGAACTGAGGCTAAATTCACGGTAGCAGGGGAAGCCCTGCTCGTTGATGCCAGCTTGGTACCGTTTTGATCTTTTTTCTGGCGCGGTTTTGCGCCAACTGACTTGAACCGGGGACTTTTGTCCCCATCATCCATCACTAAATCTATAAATTTGGAGTGTGCCATGAGCAACAAAGGGCAATTGCTACAAGACCCGTTCCTGAACGCGCTGCGCAAAGAGCACGTGCCGGTTTCCATCTACCTCGTCAATGGCATCAAGCTGCAAGGCAACATCGAGTCGTTCGACCAGTACGTCGTCCTGCTGCGTAACACCGTGACGCAGATGGTTTACAAGCATGCAATTTCCACCGTCGTGCCTGCGCGCGCGGTCAACTTCCGCGTGGATGACTCCCCCGAGGGCTGATACTTCCTCTCTCGCTGCCGGCCGTATCGCGATGCGGCCGCAGCACCGTGCCTTCCCTCTTCAGTGCCGTCCCACGCGGATGGTGCCATCCGCCGCGACACGTTGCCGCAGCCGGCCATTGTATTAACAACCGTTTCTCCTTCAGGCGCTTCGCGTCCTCCCGCTTGCAACCCAGAGCTACCTCCAATACCGATCCGTCTCGCGCCATCCTGGTGGGCGTGGATTTCGGCAAGCATGATTTCCAGGAAAGCCTGTCCGAACTGGCGCTGCTGACCTCCACGGCCGGATCGCTGCCGGTGCATACACTGACGGGCAAGCGCGCGCGTCCCGACCCGGCGCTGTTCATCGGTTCCGGCAAGGCGGAAGAACTCAAGGAGGCGGCTGACGCGCTCGACGCCGACATCGTCGTGTTCAACCATGCGCTCAGTCCCGCCCAGCAGCGGAATCTGGAGCGATTCCTGAACCGGCATGTCATCGACCGAACCGGCCTGATCCTCGACATCTTCGGCCAGCGTGCGCAAAGCCACGTCGGCAAGGTGCAGGTGGAACTCGCTCAGGTCCAGTACCAGGCGTCGCGCCTGGTTCGTGCATGGAGCCACCTGGAGCGGCAGAAGGGCGGTATCGGCATGCGCGGCGGGCCCGGCGAGCGCCAGCTGGAGTTGGATCGCCGGATGCTCGATGACCGCGCCAAGCGGCTCAAAGCCGACCTGTCGCGGCTCCAGCGCCAGCACCACACCCAGCGCCGTGCCCGCGCGCGCAATGACACGCTCAGCATCTCGCTGGTGGGTTACACCAACGCGGGCAAGTCCACGCTGTTCAACGCGCTGACCAAGGCGCGCGCCTATGCGGCTGACCAGCTGTTTGCCACGCTCGATACGACGTCGCGCCGACTGTTCCTTGAGGGGCTGGGCAATGTGGTGCTGTCGGATACGGTTGGCTTCATCCGCGACCTGCCGACGCAACTGGTGGCGGCGTTCCGCGCCACGCTGGACGAGACCGTGCACGCCGACCTGCTGCTCCACGTAGTGGATGCCTCCAGTCCGGTCCGTCACGAGCAGATCGAACAGGTCAACCGTGTGCTGGCCGAGATCAACGCCTCGGACATCCCGCAGATCGTCGTCATGAACAAGATCGATGCCGCGCCCGAGCTGCTCGAGCAGGGCCCGCGCGTGGAGCGCGACGAGGATGGCGTGCCAAAGCGCGTGTTCCTGTCCGCCCGCGAGGGCATGGGGCTCGATGCGCTGCGCGAGGCCATCGTGGACGTGGCGCGCTGGCTGGCCGAGCAACCGGATGCGCCGGCGCCGTACGACCCGCGCCTGGCCGAGGTGCCGGCGTTGGCCGACGATGCCGTGTTCGACCAGGACGGCTGGGAGGGCGCCCAAGGCCCCGATAGCCCCGATTCGGACCCTCCACGCGCGAATTAAGCAGGCAATCTCATTGTTGTTCGACGAGATTCGCCACCCGATTGGGGATTTTGAGCAAAAGTGATCAAGATGGCTGCTAGAATCCCCCTGTTCCAAACTTCCCGGACCCGTGCACTTCATGCCCCTGTTCCAACGGAATCCTGACTCGCGCTCCGTGCCAGGCAGCCAAGCCCTGCATCCTGCAGGCTGGTCGCGCCTGCGCGCCATCTTCTCGCTGAACGATCCCCGCTGGGGCCGTAACGGTCAGGACGATGAAGACAAGGACAAGGATAAGAATCGCCAGCAGAACCAGCGGCCGCAGGACGGCCCGCCCGACCTCGACGAGCTGTGGCGCGACTTCAACCGCCGCCTGAACGGCCTGCTGGGCCGCAAGGACAATGGCGGCGGTGGCCCGAACTTCGGCAACAGCCCCCGGACGCCGGGCAAGGGCTCGAACATCGGCATGGGCGTGATCGTGGCGGCCGTGGTCGGTATCTGGCTGGCCAGCGGCTTCTTCATGGTGCAGGAAGGCCAGACCGCCGTGATCCTGCAGTTCGGCAAGTTCAAGTACACGACCGGCCCCGGTATCAACTGGCGCATGCCCTGGCCGGTGCAGTCGGCCGAGGTGGTCAACCTGTCGAACGTGCGTTCGGTGGAAGTCGGCCGCGCCACGTCGATCAAGGACAGCAACCTCAAGGACTCGTCGATGCTCACGCAGGACGAGAACATCATCGACGTCCGTTTCACGGTGCAGTACGACATCCAGGACGCCGGCGAATTCCTGTTCTTCAACAAGACCGACCGCGGTGGCGATGAGGAACTCGTGACGCAGGCCGCCGAAACGTCGGTGCGCGAGATCGTGGGCCGTAACAAGATGGATGCGGTGCTGTACGAGAACCGCGAGGAGATCGCGCAGTCGCTGGCCAAGTCGATCCAGGCGATCCTGTCGGCGTACAAGACCGGTATCCGCGTGATCTCGGTCAACGTGCAGAGCGTGCAGCCGCCCGAACAGGTGCAGGCCGCGTTCGATGACGTGAACAAGGCCAGCCAGGATCGCGAGCGTGCGATCAGCGAGGGCCAGTCGTACGCCAACGACATCCTGCCGCGTGCCAAGGGTACGGCGGCCCGCCTCAAGGAAGAGGCCGAGGGCTACCGCTCCCGTGTGGTGGCGCAGGCTGAGGGTGACGCGGCCCGCTTCCGCTCGGTGCAGACGGAATACGCGAAGGCGCCGCAGGTGACGCGTGATCGCATCTATCTGGAAACCATGCAGCAGATCTACGCCAACACGAACAAGATCCTCATTGACGCCAAGGGCGGCAACAACCTCCTGTATCTGCCGCTGGACAAGCTGATGTCGCAGGTTCAGGGCACCGCCGCTACGCCCGCGCCGACGCCAGGCACGAGCGCGCCGCCCGTGCCGGAGGCTGGCACCGACATCCGGTCGCGCGAAGGCATGCGCAACCGCGACCGCGATTCGCGCTGAGGAGACCCGTCATGAACCGACTGATTTCCTTTGCGATTGGCCTTTTCATCCTGCTGGCCGTGGTGTCGTCGATGCTGTTCGTGGTCGACCAGCGCCAGTATGCCGTGGTGTTCGCGTTCGGCGAGATCAAGCAGGTGGTGCGCGAGCCCGGCCTGCATTTCAAGCTGCCGCCGCCGCTGCAGAACGTAGTCTTCATGGACCGCCGCCTGCAGACTATCGACGTCGCTGCCAGCGAGCGTTTCCTGACCGCCGAGAAGAAGAGCATGGTGGTGGACTGGTTCGTCAAATGGCGCATCACCGACCCGCGCAAGTTCTTCGTGGCGTTCAACGGCAACGTGCGCGGTGCCCAGGATCGCATGACGCAACGGATCGACTCCGTGGCACGCGAGGAGTTCGGCAAGCGCACCGTGGCCGACGTGGTGGCCGGAGAGCGCGAGAAGGTGATGCAGAACATTCGTGCCGGCATGTCCGAGTACGCGCAGTCGGTGGGCGTCGAGATTCTCGACGTGCGCCTGAAGCGCGTGGACCTGCTGCCTGCGATCAGCGAGTCGGTGTACCGCCGCATGGAGGCCGAGCGCAAGCGCGTGGCCAACGAGCTGCGTTCCACCGGTGCAGCCGAGGGCGAGAAGATCCGCGCCGATGCCGACCGCCAGCGCGAGGTGCTGCTGGCCGAGGCGTATCGCGACGCCCAGGTGGTCAAGGGCGAGGGCGATGCCAAGGCATCGCAGATCTATGCCGACGCTTTTGGCAAGGATCCGAGCTTCGCGCAGTTCTGGCGCAGCATGGAGGCCTATCGCAACACGTTCCGCGACAAGCGCGACGTGATGGTGCTGGAGCCCAATTCCGACTTCTTCCGCTATATGCGCTCGTCTGGCGGCAGCCAGGCTGCCGTGCCCGCAGGCAAGAAGTAGGGCGGCACGCGCAGACTCGCGTGCGTTCGACAAAACCCCGGCCCGCCCGGGGTTTTGTCCGGCTGGAGGGGCCACGCCGAAGTGCGCCGCCGTCCGCGCCGGACAGCCAGGCCGGCCGGTCAGACCAGCCGGCCTGAAACCGTTTTTCAGAGAAGAGATTCACCATGTCCAACCACTGGCTCCTGCCCGAAAACATTGCCGACGTCCTGCCGTCGGAAGCGCGCAAGATCGAAGAACTGCGCCGCCGCATGCTGGACCTGTTCCGCACTTATGGCTACGAGCTGGTCATGCCCCCGATGCTCGAGTACCTGGAGTCGCTGCTGACCGGTACCGGGCATGACCTGGACCTGCGCACGCTGAAGCTGGTGGATCAACTGTCGGGCCGCACCATGGGCCTGCGCGCGGACATCACGCCGCAGGTGGCGCGCATTGACGCCCACCTGCTGAATCGTCCTGGCGTGACGCGCCTGTGCTACGCCGGCAACGTACTGCACGCGCGCCCGGCCGGCTTCCATGCCACGCGCGAGCCGCTGCAGATCGGCGCCGAGATCTACGGCCATGCCGGCCTGGAGGCGGACGTCGAGATCCAGGAACTGATGCTGGCTGCGCTTGAGGCCGCCGGGCTGACCAACGTGCGGCTGGACCTCTGCCACGCCGGCATCCTCGAGGCGCTGCTGGATGGGCTCCCGTCGATCCGCAAGATCGAGGACGCGATGTTCGCCGCGCTGGAGACCAAGGACGTGCCCGCACTGCGCGTGCTGACCGAAGGGCTGCCCCAGACCGAACGTGACGCGCTGCTGGCGCTGCCGACGCTCTACGGCGGCATCGAGGTGATCGCGCGCGCCCGTGCGACGCTGCCGGCCAGCCCGGCCATCGGCCGCGCGCTGGACGAACTGTCGGCACTGGCCGCGCAGGTGCGTGGTGCCAGCGTGAACATCGACCTGTCCGATTTGCGCGGTTACCACTATCACAGCGGCGTGATGTTCACGGCCTATGTGGCGGGTCTGCCCAATTACGTGGCCCGTGGCGGCCGCTACGACAAGGTGGGTGAGGCCTTCGGCCGCGCGCGTCCGGCTACCGGCTTCTCGCTCGATCTGCGCGAGGTGGCGGCGCTGTCGCCGGTGGAAGTCCGCGCCCTGGCGATCTATGCCCCGTGGGACGCGGATCCCGGCCTGCGCACGACCATCGCGTCCTTGCGCGCGACTGGCGAGATCGTGATTCAGTCGCTGCCCGGCCATACTCATGAGCTCGATGAATTCAACTGCGACCGGCAGCTGGTTCGTCAGGGCGATGCCTGGGTGGTGGTGCCGCGCTAACACCCGATTCCGCCGGTGCGCACGACGCGTTCCGGCATTTTTCTCCGCTCTCCATGTGACTTTTTGCGCCTTTTTTCGGCGCAAAATCGCTGTCGCGGTGTCATACGTGCGCCCGAAAATCGGGAACCGTCCGGCAACGAGAGTAGAATACGTTTTTAACCTTCTGACCAATTCAACATGTCCGCATCCGCAGTAGGCCAGGGACGCAATGTCGTCGTGATCGGAACCCAGTGGGGTGACGAAGGCAAAGGGAAAATCGTCGATTGGCTTACCGATCATGCAAAAGGCGTGGTGCGGTTCCAAGGCGGCCACAACGCTGGCCACACGCTCATCATCGGCGGCAAGAAGACCATCCTGCGACTGATCCCGTCCGGGATCATGCGCGAGAGCACCGTCTGCTACATCGGCAACGGCGTCGTGCTGTCGCCCGAGGCACTCTTCCGTGAAATCGAGGAACTCGAGGCCGCCGGGCTGCAGGTACAGAACCGCCTGCGCATCTCCGAAGCCGCCACGCTGATCCTGCCCTACCACGTGGCCATCGACAAGGCTCGTGAAGCGCGCCGTGGCGCCGCCAAGATCGGTACCACCGGCCGTGGCATCGGCCCGGCGTACGAAGACAAGGTTGCCCGCCGCGCGCTGCGCGTGCAGGACCTGTTCGATCCGAAGCACTTCGCCGAGCGCCTGCGCGAGAACGTGGAATTCCACAACTTCATGCTGACCCAGTACCTGGGCGCCGAGGCCGTGGATTACCAGCAGATTCTCGACGAGATGCTGGCATACGCGCCGCGCCTGAAGCCGATGGTGGCGGACGTGTCGGCCGAGTTGTATGCCGTGAACGAGAACGGCGGCAACCTGATGTTCGAAGGCGCGCAGGGCACGCTGCTGGACGTGGACCACGGCACGTATCCGTTCGTCACGTCGAGCAACTGCGTGGCCGGTGCGGCCGCCGCGGGCGCGGGCGTCGGCCCGGGCCGGCTGAACTACATCCTCGGTATCACCAAGGCCTACTGCACGCGCGTTGGTGCGGGCCCGTTCCCGAGTGAGCTGTACGACAACGACAACCCCGCGCGCCAGGACGCCGTGGGCGTGCGTCTGGCCAACGTCGGCAAGGAATTCGGCTCGGTGACCGGCCGTCCGCGCCGCACCGGCTGGCTTGACGCCGCCGCGCTGAAGCGCTCGGTGCAGATTAACGGCGTGTCGGGCCTGTGCATGACCAAACTCGACGTGCTGGACGGCCTGGAAACGATCAAGCTGTGCGTAGGCTACGAGCTCGACGGCAAGACCGTCGATATCCTGCCGCGCGGCTCGGACGCCGTGGCCGCCTGCGTGCCGGTGTACGAGGAATTCCCGGGTTGGAACGAATCGACCTTCGGCGTAAAGCAGTGGGACGCGCTGCCCGAGGCGGCCCGCGTGTACCTGAAGCGGATCGAGGAAGTGGTCGGCATTCCGATCGACATGATCTCGACCGGCCCGGACCGCGACGAAACGATCCTGCTGCGCCACCCGTACCAGGTGGCCTGACGTATCGGTATTACCTGTGAGCATGACCGCGGCGCCACGAGTGCCGCGGCCTCACCAAGCCAATCGGCCCGCGTAATGCGGGCCGAAGCTTTATCGGCTTTGTCTATCGGTCATCGACCAGAGACCTGACCTGAGAGAAGAACAGATCATGAACCTGCCTACCAATGACGAAGAGAACCTGTGGGTCTCTTGGGATGATTACCACCGCCTGATTGCGCGGCTGTCGCTGAACGTGCACGAGTCGGGCTGGAAGTTCGACAAGATCCTGTGCCTGGCGCGCGGCGGCCTGCGCGTGGGCGACCAGATGTCGCGGATTTTCGACGTGCCGCTGGCCATCCTGGCCACCAGTTCATACCGCGAGGCAGCCGGCACGCAGCAGGGCGATCTCGACATCGCCCAATACATCACGATGACGCGCGGCGAGCTGTCAGGCAAGATCCTGCTCGTGGATGACCTTGTCGATTCGGGCGTGACCCTGGAGCGCGTGGGCCGCCACCTGAAGGAGCGTTACCCGGCCGTGACCGACGTGCGCTCGGCCGTGCTTTGGTACAAGGCTTGTTCGAAGGTGGAGCCGGATTACCACGTGACGTTCCTGCCGTCGAACCCCTGGATCCACCAGCCGTTCGAGGAATACGACACGCTGCGTCCGCACAACCTGGCCGCCTGGCTCAAGCGCGGCAAGCGTGCCTCGCTGCTGGACGACGACTCGGCGGCCTGAGCCGGCCGAGCCATCGCCGCGTCGGCTGCGCCGTCCGCGATCCGGACTCAGTAGCCGACCGTGAAGCGCCGGCGCACATGCGCCGGCGCTTCAATCTCGTCGAGCATGGCGATCGCGTAGTCCTCCATCGAGATCGAACTCTTGCCAGCCGCATCGGCCAGCAGTTCCTCCCCGCCGAGGCGGAAATTGCCCGTGCGTTCGCCCGGCAGGAACAGGGCGGAGGGTGACAGGAACGTCCACGCCAGCGCGGTCTCGCCGCGCAGCGCATTCAGGAAGTCACGACCTGCAGCGGCCTCGTCCTTGTACTGGGCCGGGAACGTCGGCGTATCGACCAGTTGCATGCCGGGCGCCACGAACAGGCTGCCCGCGCCACCCACTACCAGCAAGCGCTCGACCCGAGCGGCCTTCACCGCATCGACGATCTGCGGCGCCTTGGCTTGCAGGAACCGCACGGTGCTGATGACGGCATCGTGGCCCGTCAGGGCGGCGGCCAGGGCAGCGCCGTCGGCCACATCTACATTGCGTGCTGTCACGCCGGCGCGGTCCGGCAGGCTGCTGGCCTGGCGGGCGAGGGTGGTCACGGTGTGGCCGCGGCGCAGTGCTTCGTCGGTCAGGCGGGTGCCCACGTTGCCGGTGGCGCCGATGATGGCGATCTTCATGGTTGTTGCCCCTTTGTAGTGGCGATATGAAACTAAACTGGTTACATATCGAGGTAAAAAAATCAGCGCTTGCGGCGCTGTGCGGCGGCGTGTTCGACATTTTCGAGCATGCCGGCAATGGTAATGCCTGCGAGCGTGGCGTCCATGGCAGCTTGCGCCCGGTCTGCCACCTGGCGCAGCGCCCCGGTGATTTCACGGCCGACCATGCAGGCCGGGTTGGGCGCGCTCTGGTGCAGCGTGATCATCGACGGTGTTTCCACAGCCCGGAACACTTCGAGCAATGTAATGGCCGATGCGGGCCGCGCGAGCATGGCGCCGCCGGTGCTGCCCATCGTGGTGGTCACGAATCCCGCGTCGGTCAAGGCGCCGATCATGCGCCGGATCAGTGCCGGGTTCGTGCCGACGCTGCCGGCGATCATCGACGACGGCACGGGGCCGTCGCTCTGCGCGAGCAGGGTCAGGATATGAACGGCGACGGCAAACCGGCTGCTGGTACTCATGGGGGGAATCTCAATGTGAAACCATCATAGTTACAGATGTCCGGGCTGTCAACGCGGTAAATGGCCATTGTTGCCGTTTGTTTTTCGCCAAGGGTGGCCGAATCGTGCCGGATAATGCTGGAATCGGCACTGAAACTGATACACTCATCGACGGCGCCATGCCGCCAATGAATTCACAGCCGGAAAGGCATAGAGGGGAGTGCGGATTTGCAGGTTTCTCGGATCAGCGTCGGCAGCGCGAAAAACAATGCGATGCCGCAAAACAAAAAGCCCGCAACTTGCGTTGCGGGCTTCTCGCTGAAACCTGGTGCCCAGGAGAGGACTCGAACCTCCACAGTGTTGCCACCGCTAGGACCTGAACCTAGTGCGTCTACCAATTCCGCCACCTGGGCAGGTGTCGAAACAACCGAAGCCGCCATTATAGCGACCGTAAAACGTTTGTCAAATAGTTTCCAGAAAAATTGAATCAGAACAACTATCCGATCCCTAGCCGGGAAGAAATCCTCGGCGTGCTGAGAACTTCGGGGTCGCCGCAATCGGCAGGCGATATCGCCAAGGCCCTGGCCGTTACGCGCAAGGAGCACGACGGCTTCCAGAAGCGCCTCGCCGCCATGGAGCGCGACGGCCAGATCGAACTGAACCGCAAGGGCCGCTACGAGCTGGCCCATCAACCGAATTTCATCGTCGGCCGCGTGCAGGGGCACCGCGACGGTTTCGGTTTCCTGATTCGCGATGACGGCGAGGACGACATCTTCCTGCCAGAGCGCGAACTCCAGAAGGCGATGCACAACGACCGTGCGCAAGTGCGCGTGGTGGGCTACGACCGCCGTGGCCGCCCGGAAGGGCAGATCGTCGAGATCGTCGAGCGCGCCAACCGCTATGTGATTGGCCGCCTGCTGTCCGAAAACGGCGTGCTGGTGGTAGCGCCCGAGGACAAGCGCATCGGTCAGGACATCCTGATTCCGCCCAAGCAGCAGGGCAAGGCCCGCGTGGGGCAGGTGGTCAGCGTGGAGCTGATCGAGTATCCGGACCGCTACGTGCAGCCAGTGGGCCGCGTGGTGGAAGTGCTGGGAGATATCGACGATCCCGGCATGGAGATCGAGATCGCCGTGCGCAAGTACGGCGTGCCGCATGAGTTCTCGCCGGCCGCCGCCAAGGAAGCGCAGGGGCTGCCGGACGAGGTGCGCGAGGCTGACCTCGACCATCGCATCGACTTGCGCGACATCCCGCTGGTCACCATCGATGGCGAGGACGCGCGCGACTTCGACGATGCCGTCTACTGCGAGCCGGTCAAGATTGGCCGGGCCAAGGGCTGGCGCCTGATCGTGGCGATTGCCGATGTGTCGCACTACGTGCGACCCGGCACGCCACTGGACGCCGATGCGCTGGATCGCGCCACGTCGGTCTACTTCCCGCGCCGCGTGATTCCGATGCTGCCCGAGAAGCTGTCCAACGGCCTCTGCTCGCTGAACCCGCAGGTGGACCGCCTGTGCATGGTCTGCGACGCGGTGATCACGGCCAAGGGCGAGCTCAAGGGCTACCAGTTCTACCCGGCGGTGATGCACTCCAAGGCGCGCCTGACCTACAACGAGGTCTGGGCCGTGCTGTCGAACACCAAGGGTCCCGAGGCGCACAAGCGCGGCGACCTGGTGCCCCATCTGCAGAACCTGTACGAGCTGTTCCAGGTTCTGCTCAAGGCGCGACGCGAGCGCGGGGCAATCGACTTCGACACCACCGAGACCTACATCGTCTGCAACGCGCAGGGCAAGATCGAGCAGATCCTGCCGCGCACCCGCAACGACGCGCACCGGCTGATCGAGGAGTGCATGCTGACGGCCAACGTCTGCGCGGCCGACTTCCTCGAGCGCTTCAAGCATCCGGCGCTGTACCGCATCCACGCGGGCCCGAGCGAGGAAAAACTCAAGAATCTGCGGGAGTTCCTGCGCACGTCCGGCCTGTCACTGGGCGGCGGCGACAAGCCGCAGGCATCGGACTACGCCGAGGTGATGGACAAGATCAAGTCCCGCCCGGACGCGGCGATGCTCCAGACCATGCTGCTGCGCTCGATGCAGCAGGCGGTCTACAGCCCCGACAACATCGGCCACTTCGGTCTCGCGTATGAGGCATATGCCCACTTCACGAGCCCGATCCGCCGCTATCCCGACCTGCTCGTGCACCGCGCGATCAAGGCCGTGCTGGCGCACACCAAGTATCAGCCGGCGTTCCCGCCTGGCACCGAACTGAACACGGCCGTTTCGCCCAAGGCGCGCCGCATGAATGCGGCCGACGCCGAGAAGAAGGCGCAGAACTCGGCCGCCCGGGCCAAGCGCAATGAGGCGATCTGGGACGAGCTGGGCCTGCACTGCTCGGCGAACGAGCGCCGGGCCGACGAGGCCTCGCGTGACGTGGAAGCCTGGCTGAAGTGCTACTTCATGCGCGACAAGCTCGGCAGCGACTTCGCCGGCACGGTCAGCGCGGTTACCTCGTTCGGCATCTTCGTACAGCTCGACGAACTCTATGTCGAAGGGCTGGTGCACGTGACCGAACTGGGCAGCGACTACTTCCAGTTCGACGAGGCGCGTAACGAACTGCGCGGCGAGCGCACGGGTATCCGCTATCGGTTGACCGACCGCGTGCGCGTGCAGGTGTCGCGCGTGGATCTGGACGCCCGCAAGATCGATTTCCGCCTGGTGCAGGAGCCGTCGGCCAAGACGCTGCGCGCCCGCACGACGGGACCCGAGGTGCAGCCGCGTGTGCCGGCCGCCCACGCGGTGCCCGCGCGCAAGAAGGGCCGCCAGCTGGCGGCGCTGCTTGGCGGCACGTCGAAGCCCGAGGAATCGTTCGACGAGACGCTGGACCGCGTGATCGAGGAGCAGCCGGTATTCGAGGCCGTGATGACGCCGCTGAAGCCGCATGTCGGCCATGCGCCGCATGGCAAGACCGGCGGCAAGCCGGCCAAGCGCGCGGCCAAGCCCAAGCCCGCGCACCTCGAGAAGCCACGCAAGCCCACGGCCAAGCGGACCGCCAAGGCGGCGGCCAAGACCGCCCGCCCGGCACGCAAGCGGTAAAACACGCGGCGCCGGGGTGGCCATGGCGGGTACAATCCCGCCATGGCCAAACACAAACTCCTGATCGGCTTTCATGCCGTGAACGCACGCCTTCGCCAAGACGCGAAGAGCGTGTCCGACATCTATATCGAATCCAACCGGCGCGACCGCCGCATGCAGGACTTTATCCGCCTCGCGGAAAGCCTGAGCGTGCGCCTGCACCCGGTGGATGCCGACCGCCTGCGCGGCATGGCCGGCACCGATCGCCACCAGGGCGTGGTGGCGCGCGCCGACGACATCTCGCTGGCACTCAATCTGGACGAACTGCTCGATAGCATCGAAGGCACGCCGCTGCTGCTGGTGCTCGATGGCGTGACTGATCCGCACAACCTCGGCGCCTGCCTGCGCGTGGCCGATGGCGCCGGCGCGCACGCGGTGATCGCCCCGAAGGACCGCAGCGTCGGGCTGAACACCACGGTGGCCAAGGTGGCCAGCGGCGCGGCCGAAACCGTGCCCTACATCACCGTGACCAACCTCGCGCGCACGCTGCGCGAGCTGCAGGAACGCGGCATCTGGGTGGTCGGCACGGCTGACGGCACCGAGAAGACGCTGTACGACTTGGATCTCAAGGGCCCGATGGCGATCGTCATGGGTGCCGAAGGCGAGGGCATGCGCCGGCTGACCCGCGAGACCTGCGACGAACTGGTCGGCATTCCGATGGCGGGCGGCGTGGAAAGCCTGAACGTCTCGGTGGCGAGCGGCGTCTGCCTGTACGAAGCGGTACGCCAGCGCCGGCTGCCGCGCTGACATCGGCCTATCGGCGATGATTCTGGACGCGGCATTGCTCGCCCAGGCGCGCGACCGGATCGCGGCGGCCAGCCAGATCTTCGTGCTGACCGGCGCCGGGGTCTCGGCGGAATCGGGCGTGCCGACGTTCCGTGACGCGCTGACCGGCCTCTGGGCCCGCTTCGACCCCGAAGAGCTCGCCACCGAGGCTGCGTACCGGCGCCAGCCGGCGTTGGTCTGGCAGTGGTACGAGCACCGCCGGGCGATGGTTTCTGCCACCCAGCCCAATCCCGCGCACTTCGCACTGGCGCAGCTGGCCGACCAGAGACCGGTCACGCTGGTCACGCAGAACATCGACGGATTGCACCAGCAGGCCGGCAGCCAGCAAGTGATCGAGCTGCACGGCAACCTGTTTGCCAATAAATGGCTGGATGGCTGCGGACGGTGCGACACGGTGCCGCCGGTGCCGGGCGAGCCGCCCCATTGCGCGCTGTGCGGCGCGATGATGCGGCCCGGAGTGGTCTGGTTTGGCGAGGATCTGCCACGCGTGGCGCGCTATCGCGCCGAGCACGCGGCGGAAACCTGCGATCTGTGCCTGGTGGTCGGCACGTCGGGGCTGGTGTACCCGGCGGCGGCGCTGCCGGGCATGGCCCGGGAGAACGGGGCGTTCGTGATCGTGGTCAATCCGCAGCCGTCGGCGCTGGACGCCACCGCGGACCTCGTGCTGGCGGCGCCAGCAGGGCAATGCCTGCCGGCGCTGTGGTAGCGGCCTAGGCGGCCAGCTCTCCCACCAGCTTTTCCAGCTTCACCGCGTCGGCAGCGAACAGGCGGATGCCTTCGGCCAGCTTCTCGGTGGCCATCGCGTCCTCGTTCAGTTGCCAGCGGAAGGCCGGCTCGTCGGCCACGACGCGCGCCACATTCGCCGCCTGCGCATGCTCCACCGACAGCTTGCGCTCGACCGTGCCGCGCCCGGCCGCCAGTTGCTCGAGCAGTTCCGGGCTGATGGTCAGCAGGTCGCAGCCGGCCAGGGCCAGGATCTGGCCGGTGCTGCGGAAGCTCGCGCCCATCACCTCGGTCGCATGGCCGAAACTCTTGTAGTAATCGTAGATCTGCCGCACCGACCGCACGCCCGGGTCGTTGTCGCCGGCATTGGCGTTGGCGTCCCACTTGTCGCCGGCCTGCTTCTTGTACCAGTCGAGGATGCGGCCCACGAACGGGGAGATCAGCTGCGCGCCGGCCTCGGCGCAGGCCACGGCCTGCACCAGCGAGAACAGCAGCGTCATATTGCAGCGGATGTTCTCGCGCTGGAGGATTTCCGCGGCCTTGATGCCTTCCCAGGTGGAGGCGATCTTGATCAGCACGCGCTCCCGCGCCACGCCGCGCTGCTCGTACAGGCCGATCAGGTGGCGCGCCTTGTCCACGGTGGCCTGGGTATCGAACGAGAGCCGCGCATCAACCTCCGTGGACACGCGGCCCGGCACGATGGCCAGGATCTCGCAGCCGAAGGCGATCAGGAGCTGGTCCATCACGGCGTCCAGGCCTGCGCTGCCATGATGGTCGCGCACAGCCTGCTCGAGCAGGGGCCGATATTCGGCTTTCTGCACCGCCTTGAGAATCAGGGACGGATTGGTGGTCGCGTCCTGCGGCGTGTACTGCTTCATCAGCTGGAAGTCGCCAGTATCGGCCACTACCGTGGTGAATTGTCTCAGTTGCTCTAGCTCGGTCATGATCTGTTCCATCCGGTTCCGTCAGTTGCCGCCCGCTTGGGAAGTCAGCTTTCATTGTAACGGCGCTGGCACGGTTGGAAACACCGCCGTCACACGCCGATCCGCTACACTACGCGTTTCCCCCCAAGCAATCAGGCTGTTTTCACATGACGCAGGATGAACTCAAGGCGCTGGTGGCGCAAGCCGCCGCCGACTACGTGAAGCAGGAAGTGCCCCAGGGCGCCGTACTCGGCGTGGGCACCGGCTCCACCGCCAACCTCTTCATCGACGCCATCGCGGCGTTCAAGGAGCGCTTCTCGGGCGCGGTGTCCAGCTCGGAGGCTTCCACGCGACGCCTGCAGCAGCACGGCATCCAGGTGCTGGACCTGAACGAAGTGGACGAGATTCCCGTCTACGTGGACGGCGCCGACGAGATCGACGCCTCGGGCGCCATGATCAAGGGCGGCGGCGGCGCGCTGACGCGCGAGAAGATCGTGGCCGCCGTGGCCGGCCGCTTTGTCTGCATCGCCGATGGCAGCAAGCTCGTGGACACGCTCGGCGCCTTCCCGCTGCCGGTGGAGGTGATCCCGATGGCACGTGCCGCTGTGGCGCGCAAGCTCGCCGCGCTGGGCGGCCAGCCGCGCCTGCGCATGACCAAGGAAGGCGGCATCTACAAGACTGACAACGGCAACGTGATTCTGGACGTCTCGGCGCTGCGCATCAGCCAGCCCAAGGACATCGAGCAGCAGATCAACCAGATCCCGGGCGTGGTGACGGTGGGCCTGTTCGCGCTGCGTGGCGCGGATGTGCTGCTGCTGGGCACGGAGCAGGGCGTGCAACGCACGGACTACTAATAGGATGTATGGCCCGAGCGGCCCGAGCCGCTCAGCCAGTCGCCCATGAAAAAGGGGTGCTTGATAAAGCACCCCTTTTTTTTGTTTTTCCAGACTGGCGAATCAGTTCGCTGGCGGCACGTAGCCGGCGGCAGCATCGGCGCCTTCGCCGAAGAAGTACTTTTCGGTCTGCTTGAGCAGATATTGGCGCGCGCGGGCGTCGGCCATGTTCAGACGATTCTCATTGATCAGCATGGTCTGATGCTTGAGCCAACCGGCCCAGGCTTCCTTCGACACGCTTTGCCAGATCTTCTTGCCAAGTTCGCCCGGCAGCGGCGGGAAGTCGAGGCCTTCGGCTTCCTTGTTCAGCTTGATGCAATGGACCATGCGGGCCATGTGAAACTCCTTGTTCGTGGCGCTTTTGTGGTGCGAGGGGACGCCGATTCGTGATGCCGGTTCTGGGCGGCTGCGTGGCCGCTATTGTAGCCAAGCCCGGCCAAGGCTGGGCTTGGCCCTGCCGGCGTTACAGTTTCTTCATCAGCACCATCGACTTGCGCTGCCAGTTATAGAGCTTGCGCTTGTCCTCGGGCAGGTCGTCCACGGTGGCGTGGACGAAGCCACGCTTCAGGAACCAGTGCTCGGTGCGTGTGGTGAGCACGAACAGCCGGTCCAGCCCCAGCGCGCGGGCGCGGCGCTCGATGCGCTTGAGCAGTCGCTCGCCGTCGCCGGTGCCCTGGGCCTCGGCCGAGACCGTCAGGCAGGCCATCTCGCCCATGTTCTCGCGCGGGAATTCGTAGAGCGCGGCGCAGCCGAACAGCACGCCATCGTGCTCGATCACCGAGAAATTGCCGATATCCCGCTCGATCAGGTGACGTCCACGTGGCACCAGCGTGCCATCGGCCTCGAGCGGTGCAATCAGTTGCAGGATGCCGCCCACGTCGTCGAGCGTGGCTTCCCGCAGGCTTTCCAGGTCGGTATCGGACACCATGGTGCCCACGCCATCGTGCAGGAACAGTTCCAGCAGTACCGAGCCGTCAAGCGAATAGGGGATCAGGTGCGCGCGCGGCACGCCGCCCTTGAGCGCCTTGACCAGATGTTCGAGGTAATAGGCCACGTCCGGCGGCAGGTGGTTGTTCTGCAACCGCTCCACGGCCGTGCGCAGCGACATCTCCTTCATCAGCTTGCCCACCGGGTCCGGCACGCCGGGCACTTCGGTGATGAAGATCAGCTTGTCGGCCTTCAGCGCGCTGGCGGTGGCGCTGGCCACGTCTTCCATCGACAGGTTGAACGCCTGCCCGGTGGGCGAGAAGCCCAGCGGCGACAGCAGTACTACCTTGCCGTGCGAGAGCGACATGTGCATCGAGTCGTAGTCGATCTTGCGCACCAGCCCGGTGTGCTGGTAGTCGACGCCATTGACGATACCCACCGGCCGCGCGGTGATGAAGTTGCCGGAGACCACCGACAGCTGCGCGCCGGCCATCGGCGTGTTCGGCAGGCCCTGGCTGAAGGCGGCCTCGATGTCCAGCCGCAGTTCGCCGGCGGCCTCCTTGGCGCATTCGAGCGCGGCGTTGTCCGTAATGCGCACGCCGTCCGCGTACTGGGATTCCACATGGCGCAATGCCAGCTGCTCTTCCACCTGCGGGCGGGAGCCGAAGACCAGCACGATCTGCATGCCCATGGCGTGCAGCAGCGCCACGTCGTTGACGAGCGCGTTGAGCACGCCGGCCTTGACCATCTCGCCGCTGAAGGCGATTACGAAGGTCTTGCCGCGGAAGGCGTGGATATAGGGTGCGACGGCGCGCAGCCAGTCCACGAACTGCTGGTGGTCCGGGCCGCTGGCCTCGGCCAGCTCGGCGGCGGCCGTGGCGGACGGGATGGGCGTGGCGGGTTCGGCGACGGGAAGGGGGGCTGCGCTCAGGGCAGCGGGGGCATCTTCGTCGGGGGCGACAGGGGCCGGAGCAGGCGCCTGCGCATTGGAGGTTCTGGCGTTCATGCCGCGGATTATAATCCCGGCCAATGTCAGCACAACGCCCCGTCAAACCTGTTTCCCGGCCGCCACGCCCGCCTCGTCCACCCCGTGAGGCGCGCCCGGCGGGCCAGCCCCCCGAGCAGCGGCCCCAGGAGTCTTCCGAGCAGCGGCGCGAGCCGCGGTCCGAGCGCGCGCCGCGCCCGCCGCGTGACGCCCAGCCCCCGCGCGAGCCGCGTCAGCCGCGCGCGGAGCGCCCGGCGCGTCCGGTGCGCCTGGCCAATCCGCTGCCCGAGATCACCTTCCCCGAGGCGCTGCCGGTTTCCGCGCGCCGCGAAGAGATCGCCGCCGCGCTGCAGGCCAGCCAGGTGGTCATCGTGTCCGGCGAGACTGGCTCCGGCAAGACCACCCAGCTGCCGAAGATCGCGCTGTCGATCGGCCGTGGCCCGGCGCGGGAAGGCAAGGAAGGCGGCGGCCTGATCGGCCACACCCAGCCCCGGCGGATCGCCGCCACGTCCACGGCCAAGCGCATTGCCCAGGAACTGGGCACGCCGCTGGGCCAGAACGTCGGCTATCAGGTGCGGTTCAACGACACGATGTCCGCCGGCGCGTCCGTCAAGCTGATGACGGACGGCATCCTGCTGGCGGAGACCCAGAACGACCCGCTGCTGCGCGCCTACGACACGATCATCATCGACGAGGCGCACGAGCGCAGCCTCAACATCGACTTCCTGATCGGCTACCTGCGCCAGATCCTGCCGAAGCGGCCGGACCTGAAGGTGATCATCACGTCCGCGACGATCGACGCCCAGCGGTTCGCCGAGCACTTCGCCCGCAACGGCAAGCCGGCGCCGGTGATCGAGGTCAGCGGGCGGCTGTATCCCGTGGAAGTGCGATACCGGCCGATCCAGTCCGATGCGCCGCCCGACGCCGCGCCGAAATCCGCCCAGGCCCGCGAGCGCGACCTCTACGACGGCATTGTCGAGGCCGTGGACGAGCTGTGCCGGCTCGGTCCCGGCGACGTTCTCGTCTTTCTGCCAGGCGAGCGGGAGATCCGCGAGGCCGCCGAGGCGCTGCGCAAGCACCATCCCCCGCATACCGAGATCCTGCCGCTGTTCGCGCGGCTCTCGGTACAGGAGCAGGAGCGCGTGTTCAAGCCGTCGAACGCGCGGCGCATCGTGCTGGCGACCAACGTGGCCGAAACCTCGCTGACCGTGCCGGGCATCCGCTATGTGGTGGATACGGGGCTTGCGCGCGTCAAGCGCTACTCGTACCGCAACAAGGTGGAGCAGTTGCAGATCGAGCCGGTTTCGCAGGCCGCCGCCAACCAGCGCGCCGGCCGATGCGGCCGGGTAGCCGATGGCGTCTGCATCCGTCTATACGAGGAATCTGATTTCATCGCGCGCGCGCGCTTTACCGATCCGGAAATCCTGCGTTCGTCGCTGGCGGCGGTGATTTTGCGCATGAAGGCGCTGCGGCTGACCGACATCGAGTCGTTTCCGTTCATCGAGCCGCCGTTGGGCCGGGCGGTTGCCGATGGCTACCAGCTCCTGCAGGAACTGGGCGCCGTGGACGAGGCCAACCAGCTCACCGGCACGGGCCGCCAGCTGGCGAAGCTGCCGCTGGACCCGCGCGTGGCGCGCATGATCCTGGCCGCGCGCGAGCAGCAGTGCCTGCGCGAGGTGCTGATCATCGCCAGCGCGCTGTCCGTGCAGGACCCGCGCGACCGTCCGCAGGAGGCGCAGGAAGCCGCCGACCAGGCCCATCGCAAGTTCATGGACGAAAAGTCCGAGTTCCTGGGCTGGGTCAAGCTGTGGAAGTGGTTCGAGGAGGCGGTGGCGCACAAGAAGACCAACCGGCAGCTGCAGGACCAGTGCCGCGCCAACTTCCTCTCGCACGTGCGGCTGCGCGAGTGGCGAGATGTTCACTCGCAACTTCTGACGACGGTGACCGAGCAGGGCTGGCGCCTGAATGAGACGGAACCGACGTTCGAGCAAGTCCACAAGGCGCTGCTGACCGGGCTGCTCGGGAACGTCGGCCTGAAGCTGGACGAGGCCGACGGGCGCGGGCGCGAGTACCTGGGCGCGCGCGGCATCAAGTTCCACCTGTGGCCGGGCTCGCTGATCGCGCGCAAGGTGGGCCGCTGGATCATCGCCGCTGAACTGGTCGAGACGAGCCGGCTGTTCGCACGCACGCTGGCGCGGATCGAGCCGGAATGGATCGAGCAGGTGGGTCGCCATCTGTTGAAGGTGAGCTGGAGCGATCCGCACTGGGAAAAGAAGGCCGGCCAGGTGCTGGCGATGGAGCGCGGCACGCTGTATGGCCTGCCCATCTACCAGCATCGCCGCGTGCACTATGGGCCGATGAACCCCGCCGAGGCGCGCGAGCTGTTTATCCGCCGCGCGCTGGTGGAGGGCGAATTCGACACGAAATTGCCGTTTTACGCCCACAACCAGCGGCTGCGACGCGAAATTGAGAATCTGGAGCACAAGTCGCGCCGGCAGGACGTGCTGGTGGACGACGAGCTGATCTACGCGTTCTATGACCGCGCGCTTCCCGCGGACCTCCATAACCAGACCAGCTTCGAGACCTGGTACCAGGCGGAGAGCGCGAAAGATCGCAAGCTGCTGTACCTGAACCGCGACGAACTGATGCGGCACGAGGCGGCCGGCATCACGACCGACCTGTTCCCGAAGCTGCTGCCGATTGCCGGCGTGGACATGGGGTTGTCGTACCACTTCGAGCCTGGCAGCCACCGCGACGGCGTGACGCTGACCGTGCCGCTATACGCGCTGAACCAGGTGCGGCCCGAGCGCACCGAATGGCTGGTGCCCGGCATGATCAAGGAGAAGGTGCACCTGCTGCTGAAGTCCTTGCCGCAGAAGCTGCGCCGCCACTGCGTGCCGCTGCCCGAGTATGCGGGCGGGTTTGTCGATCGCCAGCCGTTTGGCGAGGGCGAACTGATCGACGTGCTGATTGCCGACATCCGCGAGCAGACCGGCACCATGGTACGGCGCGCCGACTTCAAGCTGGAGACCCTGCCTGCCCATCATTCGATGAACTTCAAGGTCATCGACGAGCATGGCCGGCAGCTCGAAATGGGGCGAAATCTGGCGCAGTTGCGAGCCGAGTTCGGCGGACAGGCGCAGCAGTCGTTCCAGAACATTGCCGCCCGCGACGTGCCGGCGGCCGAGGCCGGCCAGTACGAAAACCTGACGTCGTGGTCGTTCGGCGAACTGCCCGAACTGCTGGAAATCCGCAAGGGCAACCAGACGCTGTTCGGCTATCCGGCCCTTGTGGATCATGGCGACCATTGCGATGTGGAGGTCTTCGACGACCCGCAGGAAGCGGCGCGCATCCACCATACGGGGCTGCGCCGGCTGTTCGCGATCCAACTGCGCGAGCCGGTGAAGTTCATCGAGAAGAACATCCCGAATCTTCAGCAAATGGCGATGCAGTACATGACCCTGGGCACGCAGGAGGAACTGCGCAACCAGATCGTGATGGTCACGCTGGAGCGTGCCTGCATGCAGGCGCCGCTGCCGCGCAACGAGGCCGAGTTCAACGCCCGCAAGGACGAGGGGCGCGCGCGGCTGTCGTTGCTGGCGCAGGAGATGGCGCGGCTGGTGGGCGCGATCCTGGCCGAATACGCGGGGCTGCCGCGCAAGCTGCTCCAGGCCAAGCCGTTCGGCTCCGCCCATCAGGACATGGAGGCGCAGCTGGCGCGGCTGATGACGAAGTCGTTCGTGATCGATACGCCATACACGCAGCTGGTGCACTTCCCGCGCTATCTGAAAGGCATGGCGATGCGCGTGGACAAGCTCAAGGGCGACCCCGGCCGCGACAGCCAGCGTACCCAGGAAATGGCGCCGCTGGTGCAGCAGTGGCAGCGCGCCGAGAAGCTGCTCCGCACGCAGGGCAGGGGGGCCGAGGATGCCCGGCTGGACGAATTCCGATGGATGCTCGAGGAGTTGCGCATCGCGCTGTTCGCGCAGGAGTTGCGCACGCCGGTGCCGATGTCGGTCAAGCGCTTGCAGAAGGTGTGGGAGTCCATGCAGCGCTGAAGCGGGGTTTGTGTCGAAAACCACGGTTTGTGTCCGAATGCCCGGCGAAAGATAAATTCGCGCAAACGGTCAGCGGAACCCCCGGCTCAAACGTTAGAATGCCCGATTCCTCATGGTTGACGGTCTTATGCTCTCGTTGCGTCGTGTTGTGGCTAGCGTGGTGTCGGTCGGCGCGCTGGCATTGGCAGTGGTGTCCGCCTCCGCGCGCGCGGAGGTTGTGACGATCCTTAATTCGGGTGATGCAACCGTCACCTTGATCGACAAGGACACGCAGAAGGTGCTGGAAACCTTTCCCGTCGGCAAGGAACCGCACCACCTGATCGCCACGCCGGACGACAAGTCGCTGATCGTGGCCAACGCGGTCGGCAACGACCTGGTGTTCCTGGATCCGGTGACCGGCAAGGTGCAGCAGCGCGTGCCGAATATCGACGATCCGTACCAGATTGGCTTCTCGCCGGACCAGAAATGGTTCGTGACGACGGGCAACCGGCTCGACCGCGTGGATGTCTACCGCTGGGATGGCCGCCAGCTCAAGATCGCCAAGCAGTTCCCGCTGCCCAAGACGCCCAGCCATATCGCGTTCACGGCGGACAGCAAGATCGCCTTCATCACCCTGCAGGACAGCGACCAGATCGCCGCGATCGACCTCAATTCGCTGACCGTGCTCTGGACCATGGACGCCGGCTCGGCGCCGGCTGGAATCTGGGTGACGCCGGACCAGAAATACCTGCTGGTGGGCATGACGGGCGCCGACTACGTGGCCGTGATCGACTGGCGCACGCGCACCGTGGTCAAGCAGATCCAGACCGGCAAAGGCGCGCACAACTTCCGCGCGGTGGGCGACAAGCGCCACCTGTTCCTGACCAATCGCGTCTCGGGGTCCATCAGCATCATCGACCAGCAGACGCTCTCGAAGGTGGGCGACATCACCGGCCTGCTGCCGGGCCCGGACGACATGGAGTTGACTGCCGACGGCAAGACGCTCTGGGTGACGTTCCGCTGGGCGCGCTCGGTGGGGCTGATCGACGTGGCGAGCCGCAAGCTGGTCAAGACCATCCGCGTGGGCAAGTCGCCGCACGGCATCTACTTCCGCACGCGGGCGCCGCTCTATTGAGACAGGGTTCGACATGGCTCGGCTGCTGATTCGTATTCTTGCCGTGCTGGCATCGATGCTGGCCCTGGCCGGCGCTGCCTCGGCGGCGGACGCCGCCGCCAGTTGCCGCGCCGGCACGCTGTACTTGACCTTCGACACCGGCAGCATGAGCCAGGCGGAACTGATCGCCCGCACACTGCGCCGGCACCATATCCGCGCCACGTTCTTTCTGGCCAGCGAGCCGACTGTCAACCACGACAACTCCCTCGACCCGACCTGGGCCCCTTACTGGAAGGCGCTGGCCGCCGATGGGCACGTGTTTGGCTCCCATACGTTCGACCACGTCTACCTGCGCGGGGTGCACGGAGACAAGGTGACGATGCGTCCGCAGTTTGGCGCGCAGGGCGGCAAGGACGTCGCGATGACAGCCGACGCGTTCTGCACGGAACTGCGCCGCAGTGCCAAGGCGTTCCAGTCGATGACGGGCCAGCCGATGGCGCCGATCTGGCGTGCGCCGGGCGGCCGCACCGCCCCGCAGACGCTGGCCTGGGCCGAGCAATGCGGCTTCAGGCATGTAGGCTGGGCGCCGGCCGGCTTCCTCGGCGATGAGCTGTCGTCCGAGAAATTTCCGAATCAGGCCTTGCTGGACCGCGCGTTGCGTGACCTCCGGGATGGCGATATTACGATGGCGCACCTTGGCATCTGGTCGCGCAAGGACCCTTGGGCGCCGGGTGTGCTCGAACCGCTGCTGACCGGCCTCGAACAGAAGGGATTCTGCTTCGCCACGCTGCGCGAGCATCCCCGCTACAAGGACTGGTTCCAGCAGCACGGGGCGGAGGGCAGGCGGTAATGTGGGACGCATTCACTAACTGGATCAGCCTCTGGGCGGGCCAGGTGGAAGCCACGGTATTCCAGGACGTGGTGCTGCCGGTGGTCTACCAACTCGGTTTCGGCGGCTACGCCGAGGACGCCTTCACCGGCACCGAATGGCTGCTGGTTGGGGTGGTGCAGATCGCAGTGATGGCGCTGATTCTTGGGCCGCTGGAGAAATTGCGACCCGTGGAGCCGGTGACGGACCGCGCCGCCGTGCGCACCGACATGCTCTATACGATGATCCATCGCCTGGGCCTGTTCCGGCTCGCGATGTTTTTCGTGCTGGCACCGCTGATGGATGGCCTCGAGGGCCATCTGCGCCTGCTGGGCTGGCAGCGGATCAATGTAGAGGACTGGTGGCCCGGCGTGACGTCGATCCCGCTGGTCAGCTTCTTCGTCTACCTGCTGCTGTTCGACCTGCTCGACTACTGGTATCACCGGTTTTCGCATACCTACCGCTGGTGGTGGAGCCTGCACGCCACACATCACAGCCAGCGCCAGATGACGCTCTGGAGCGACAATCGCAACCATCTTCTGGACGATATGCTACGCGACGCGGTCTTTGCGACCGTGGCGCTGGCGGTTGGCGTGGAGCCGTCGCAGTACGTGCTGCTGGTGGCGCTTTCGCAACTGCTGCAAAGTCTCCAGCATGCCAACCTGCGACTGCATTTCGGCTGGCTTGGCGAGCGGCTGCTGGTCTCGCCGCGTTTCCATCGCACCCACCATGCGGTGGGGCTCGGCCATGAGCAGCAGACGGCAGGCAAGCCGGTGCGGCTTGGCGGCTGCAACTACGGCGTGATCTTTCCGTGGTGGGACATGCTGTTCCGGACGGCCCGATTCGTCGATGCCTACCATCCGACGGGCATCCGGGACCAGCTTCCGCCACCCACCGGCCACGGCCGCGACTACGGCGCGGGATTCCTGGCACAGCAGTGGCTGGGCGTGAAGCGGCTGCTGCGCCTGCGCTGACCGGGAACGCCGTCGGCGTGGGATCTTTTCGGCCTGTGCTAGGCTCTGAAGGTTTTTCCGACCGCTTTCCTCTTTCCTGAATGAACGATATCTTCCGCTCGTTTGGCCGTGCCCTGATCAGCCAGCTGCATCCGCGCATGCTGATGCTGACGCTGGTGCCATTCGTCCTCGCCACCGTGCTCTGGGGCGGCCTGATCTGGTGGGGCTGGGACCCGATCATGGGCGGCGCGCGCGCCATCCTCGAAGGTTCCGTCTTCACGAGCTGGATCTACTCCGCGCTGGACTGGCTCGGCCTGCAGTCGCTGCGCACCGTGGTGGCGCCGCTGTTCGTGCTGACGATGGCCGTGCCGCTGGTCATTGCGTCGATGCTGATCTTCATCAGCCTGTTCTCGGTGCCGGCCGTGGTGAAACACCTGGATCGCAGCTACCCGGGGCTGCTCAAGGCGCGCGGCGGCAGCGTCGCCGGCAGCGTGTTCCAGGCGCTCGGCAACACCGTGGTGTTCCTGCTGCTGGTGCTCGTGACGATGCCGCTATGGCTGATTCCACCGTTCTTCGCGCTGATTCCGCCCGTGCTGTGGGGCTGGCTCACCTACCGTGTGATGACCTACGACGCCCTGGCCGAGCACGCCACGGCCGAGGAGCGCAAGACGCTGATGAAGCGCCATCGCACCTCGCTGCTGATGATCGGCGTGGCCGTGGGCCTGCTCGGCTCCGCGCCGACCTTGCTGTGGGTCTGGTCGGCTGTCATCATCTTCCTGTTTCCGGTGGTGCTGGCCGGCACACTGTGGCTGTACGTGCTGATCTTCATCTTCTCGGCGCTCTGGTTCGGCCATTTCTGCCTGCGGGCATTGGCCGAATTGCGCGCCGAGCGCGACGCCGCGGCACCCCCGCCGCCGCCAGCTACCGACGTGATCGACCTGGCGCCGGGCGACGTGCGCCGCATTGAACAATCCTGAGCGAGGAACACCATGGGTTTCGGTTTGATTGTCATCGGCGATGAGATCCTGTCCGGACGGCGCGAGGACAAGCATATGCGCCGGACCATCGAACTGCTGGGCGCACGCGGCCTGGCGCTGGACTGGGCCGAGTATGTGGGCGACGAGCGCGAGCGCATCACCGCCACGCTGCGCCGCACGCTGGCTGGGCCAGACGTGGTCTTCTGCACGGGCGGCATCGGCGCCACGCCGGATGACCACACGCGCCAGTGTGCGGCGGCCGCGCTGGGCGTGGAACTGGCGCTACACCCCGAGGCGCGTGAGCAGATTGCGCTGCGCATTGCCGAGACCGCCAACGGCGACCCGGTCAAGGCGGACCTGAACCTGCCCGAGAACCAGCATCGCTTCAAGATGGGCGAATTTCCGGTCGGGGCGCGCATCATCCCCAATAGCTATAACCGCATTCCGGGCTTCTCGGTCGCCGACCATCATTTCATGCCCGGCTTCCCGGTCATGGCGTGGCCGATGATGGAATGGGTGCTGGACCACTATTACGCTCACCTGTTCCACCTGGAAGTGGCGCAGTCACGCGCTTTCTATGTGTTCGAGGCGCCCGAGTCCACCCTGACGCCGCTGATGGAGCAGGTGGAGGCCGCATTCGCCGGCATCCGCGTATTCAGCCTGCCATCCGTGGGCGATGTGAGCCGGGGCGACCGCTTCGCGCGGCGCCACATCGACCTCGGGGTGAAGGGGCCGGCAGAACAGATCTCGCCGGCCTATGCGATGCTGCTCGAGGGCGTCCGCGCCATGGGGTACGAGATCGTCGAGCAGTAGAAACCCAGTCTGATGGGTGGCATGCGGGAACTCGTGCGAAGCGCCATTGATCAGCATCGGCGTCTTGTGCGGCTTCCTGGGCTGGCTAGTCAATATGGTAGGCATCGGGTCCATGGCAGTCCTCATTCTGCTGCCGGTGGTCCTGTTGTTCGTCATGTGGGCATACATGGCGATTCTGATCTTTGCCGTACCCTGGTTCGGGCACTACTGTCTCCAGGCGCTGGCTGACCTGCGCGCGGAGCGGGCGACCCCGCTCCCACACGCCATGGACGGGCGCTAGCTGACGGCTCCCCTTACGCCCCGTGCCACGGCAGGTTGCGCTTGCACCAGCCTTCCACGGTCTTGCGGTGGTATTCCTCGTCGCGGGCGCCTTCGAAGCCTTCCAGCACATCCATCGCATACGAATAGCCGGCCTCGGCCGCCAGCCGGGCCGCGTGCTTCGAGCGCGCGGCGCTGCGGCACAGGAACAGCACCGGCGCATCGGTCGGGACGCGAGCCTTGAGTTCCTCGATGAAATTCGGGTTTTGCTTGCCGCCGGGGTAGCTGTTCCATTCCACATGGGCGAATTGCTCGTCCGGCAGGTTCACGCCGCCTACCCAATCCAGTTCAGCCTGCGTGCGTACGTCCACGAGCACAGCCTTCGGGTCGGCCTGCAGCAGTTCATAGGCTTGCTGCGGGTCCAGCGCGCCGAAGTACGCAAGCTGGTTCTGTTGCTGGCGCGCGTGCGCCGCCTGGAGGAGGTCGTCTCGGGTAGTCATCTTCTGTGACGGAGTCAATAAGAGAAGCGGGAGAAAAGCGGGTTCGCTGTGCCGGGGCAACAGCGTTGCCCGGCATCTGGCGCGGCACTGGGATGTCGCCGCGTTCGGCGCTATTCTAGCGCGCAGCCACGGCCATCCCCGGAAAATCAGTGCTCGCGGCGCGCGCCCGTCTTCGGTGCGCATTTTGGTGCGACAGCACTAAAATAGTGCGTTTTCTTGCTTCATGCACCGTAATGGTGTTTGATGAAGTTGCTGCGTGGCGGTGCGCAAGTGGATCGTTAGCCGCGCCGGCACGGCCCGGTCGAGTTGTATGCAATCCGCGACCCCCGCCACGGTGCGGCGTGACCGATCACTGCACATTTTTCGGGATGGCGAGGGCAAATGAGGGCGTCGGTTGGCATGCTTTCTGCTAACATTCCTCGTCCCTTTTGGGGCGGTTCCCGCGAGGGTTTTCCGGGGCCGGACCCAACAATGGCTTTCCCAGACTCAGCCCGAATTTCCAGGAGATAGGCATGGCCCACAGCGTTGCAGATGTGATGAAGCTCGTGAAGGAAAACGACGTCAAGTTCGTCGATTTCCGTTTCACGGATACCAAAGGCAAGGAGCAACACGTGTCTGTGCCCGTGTCGCACTTCGACGAAGACAAGTTCGAGAGCGGCCACGCCTTCGACGGTTCCTCGATCGCCGGCTGGAAGGGTATCGAAGCTTCGGACATGCTGCTGATGCCGGATTCGAACACGGCCCACATCGACCCGTTCTACGAAGAACCGACGCTGGTGCTGACCTGCGACGTGATCGAGCCGTCGGACGGCAAGGGTTACGACCGCGATCCGCGTTCCATCGCGAAGCGCGCCGAAGCCTACCTGAAGAGCACCGGCCTGGGCGACACCGCCTTCTTCGGTCCGGAACCTGAATTCTTCATTTTCGACGGCGTGACCTGGAACGTCGACATGCAGGGTTGCTCGGTGAAGATCCATTCCGAGGAAGCCCCGTGGTCGTCGGGCAAGGAATTCGAGCACGGCAACAGCGGTCACCGTCCGGGCAAGAAGGGCGGCTACTTCCCGGTTGCCCCGATCGACACCTTCCAGGACATCCGTTCGGAAATGTGCCTGATCCTCGAATCGCTCGGCATTCCCGTTGAAGTCCACCACCACGAAGTGGCTGGCCAGGGCCAGAACGAAATCGGCACGCGTTTCAGCACGCTGGTACAGCGCGCCGACTGGACCCAGCTCCAGAAGTACGTGATCCAGAACGTGGCGCACACCTACGGCAAGACGGCGACGTTCATGCCGAAGCCGGTGGTGGGCGACAACGGTTCGGGCATGCACGTGCACCAATCCGTGTGGAAGGACGGCCAGAACCTGTTCGCAGGCAACGGCTACGCCGGCCTGTCGGAATTCGCGCTGTACTACATCGGCGGCATCATCAAGCACGCCCGCGCCCTGAACGCGCTGACCAACCCGGGCACGAACTCGTACAAGCGTTTGGTGCCGGGCTTCGAAGCCCCGGTCAAGCTGGCTTACTCGGCCCGCAACCGTTCGGCCTCGATCCGCATTCCGTACGTGGCGAACCCGAAGGGCCGCCGTATCGAAACGCGCTTCCCGGATCCGCTGATGAACCCGTACCTGGGCTTCTCGGCGCTGCTGATGGCCGGCCTGGACGGCGTGATGAACAAGATCCACCCGGGCGAAGCTGCCGACAAGAACCTGTACGACCTGCCGCCGGAAGAGGATGCAAAGATCCCGACCGTCTGCTCGAGCCTCGACCAGGCCCTGGAATACCTCGACAACGACCGTGAGTTCCTGACCCGCGGCGGTGTGTTCTCCAACTCCATGCTCGATGCCTACATCGAACTGAAGATGGAAGAAGTCACGCGTTTCCGCATGACGACGCACCCGATCGAGTTCGAGATGTACTACTCGCTGTAATCGCGTCCGGTTGCCAGGTTGTCACCGGGCAACAGTTGCACCAGGAAGGGGCGGCTTCGGCTGTCCCTTTTTGTTTTGCGGGCGGGTTGATCGCTAGAATGGGGCTCCTTTCCTAACCTTCATGCCGATGTTCATGAACGCGATGTCAAACAAGGTCATGCGCAGCCGCCAAGGCGGACTGTCGCACCAGGGTTCATACCGGATGACGCACCAGATCCGGGTGGGATTCCCCATTATGGTGATGGCCATGGCGCTGGGGCTTGGCGCCTGGAGCCGGCCCGCGCCGGCGCAGTCATCGGATGTCTATATGTGCAAGGGCCCGAACGGCGTGCCCGAGTACCGCAACGGCAATCCGGGCGGTAGCAAGGACTGCAGGAAGCTGAGCTTGCCTGACGTGATCACGGTGCCGGGCACGCGCACTGCCAGCTCGGGCGGCGGCAAGTCGGCCGCGCCAGCGGCGTCTCCTGCGGCCTTCCCGCGTGTGGACAGCGCTACGCAGAAGAACCGCGACGGCGAGCGCCGCGCGGTGCTGGAGCAGGAACTCCAGAGCGAGGAAGCCAAGCTGGCCGGGCTGCGCGCCGAGTACAACAACGGCGAGCCCGAGCGCCAGGGCAACGAGCGCAATTATCAGAAATATCTCGATCGCACGGCGCGCCTGCGTGACGACGTCGCGCGCAGCGAGGCCAACGCCGCCTCCCTGCGCCGTGAGCTATCGAACCTGAAGGAATAGTGAAATGGCCATGGGTCGCCTGATTCGCGGAGTGTCGCGCAAAGTCACCGGAGCAGACCGCAAGGCGGAAGCCGAGATCCTGCCGTTGGGCGACGCGGCGTTCCACCCCGGCCTGGACGTGGTGGCCAACCCGGTGCTGCTGGTGCGCCAGCCGGGGCTGCAGGTCGTCTACGCGAATCCGGCCGCCGAGGCCAGCTTTGCGCTGTCCCGCCGGGCGATGGTGGAGTTGACGCTGCCAGACCTCTTCGGCCAGATCGATGAGCTGGACAGCATGATCGAGACGGTGATCGCGCGGCAGGTCGACGTGCGGCGCCAGGACCTCGTGCTGCGCCCGCCGCTGCAGGAGCCGCTGCATGCCCACGTCGTGATCGGGGCGATCGAAGGTCATGCCAATACGGTCCTGGTTGAGATTCTTCTGAACGAGCAGAAGGTGCGCAGCGACCGCGAGGAGCGCATCCTCGACCTGACCTCGGCCAACAAGGAACTGATCCGCAACCTGGCCCACGAGATCAAGAATCCGCTCGGGGGCATCCGTGGCGCGGCCCAGTTGCTGGAGTTCGAGTTGCCCGAACGATCCCTGCGCGAGTACACGCAGGTCATCATCAAGGAGTCGGACCGCCTGCAAACGCTGGTGGACCGGCTGCTGGAGCCGCACCGGCACCCGCATATCGTCTCGGACCTCAATATCCACGAGGTCCTGGAGCGGGTGCGCTCGGTGGTGCTGGCCGAATTCCCGAACGGGCTGGAGATCGTGCGCGACTACGACGCGAGCCTGCCCGACCTGCGCGGCGACATGGAGCAACTGATCCAGGCCGTGCTGAACATCGTGCACAACGCTGCCCAGGCGCTGCACGAGCGCATCGCGCGTGGCGATGCCCAGATCGTATTGCGGACGCGGGTGGCGCGGCAGGTGACGATTGCCAAGCGATTGTTCAAGCTGGCATTGGACTTGCATGTCATCGATAACGGCCCGGGCATCCCCGAGGACATCCGCGAACGCATCTTCTATCCATTGGTATCGGGCAGGGACGGCGGCAGCGGACTCGGTCTCACACTCGCTCAAACCTTCGTGCAGCAGCACGAGGGCTTGATCGAATGCGAGAGCCGGCCGGGCTGTACCGACTTCCGTATCCTGCTGCCGCTGCACTGACACCCCACGCCTTCTGACCGGCCAGGATGTGCGAGCGGTGCGGGACCTGCCTGAGTGGGAATATGGCGGGACAACGGGAGACCACATGACACCGAGCAGACAAGCGACGCACATGAAGCCGATCTGGATAGTCGACGACGATCAATCAATCCGCTGGGTCCTCGAGAAGGCCCTTGCCCGTGAAAGCCTGCTCTCTCGCAGTTTTACCAATGTCCGCGACGTGCTCGCGGCGCTGGAGGATGACGAGCCACAGGTCCTGATTTCCGATATCCGCATGCCTGGCGGATCGGGCCTGGACCTGCTGCAGGCCATCAAGGCGCGGCACCCCGGCCTGCCGGTCATCGTGATGACCGCGTATTCCGATCTGGACAGCGCCGTGGCGGCCTTCCAGGGTGGCGCCTTCGAATACCTGGCCAAGCCATTCGATGTTGACAAGGCCGTCGAACTGATCCGGCGCGCGCTCGAAGAGAGCCTGCGCGAGGAGGAAATGGACGATCGGCTAGTCGACGCGCCCGAGATCCTCGGCCAGGCGCCGGCGATGCAGGACGTGTTCCGCGCCATCGGCCGCCTGTCGCAGTCGAACGTGACGGTGATGATTACCGGCGAGTCCGGTACCGGCAAGGAGCTCGTCGCCCGGGCCCTGCACAAGCACAGCCCGCGCGCCAACGGGCCATTTATCGCGCTCAACACGGCGGCGATTCCGAAGGACCTGCTGGAATCCGAGCTGTTCGGCCACGAGCGCGGCGCGTTCACGGGTGCGCAGACGATGCGGCGCGGCCGCTTCGAGCAAGCCGAGGGCGGCACGCTGTTCCTCGACGAAATCGGCGATATGCCATTCGATCTGCAAACGCGGCTGTTGCGCGTGCTGTCGGACGGCAACTTCTATCGCGTGGGTGGCCACAACCCGTTGCGCGCCAATGTGCGCGTGATCGCGGCCACGCACCAGAACCTCGAGACGCGCGTGAAGGAGGGGCTGTTCCGTGAGGACTTGTTCCACCGCCTGAACGTCATTCGTCTGCGGCTGCCGCCGCTGCGCGAGCGGCCCGAGGACATCACGCTGCTGGCGCGCCATTTCCTGCAGAAGAGTGCCAAGGAGCTTGGCGTGGAACCCAAGCGCATGTCCGACGAGGCGCTGGCCTACGTCAGCACGCTACCGTTCCCGGGCAACGTGAGACAGCTTGAGAACCTGTGCAACTGGCTGACCGTGATGGCGCCGGCGCAGACCATCGAAGTCAAGGATATGCCACGCGAGATGATCGGCACGTCCCAGGCGGAAAGTACCGGTTCGTCGATGCGCGCGCCGGGTGGCGAGCCGCGCATGGCGGGTGGCGACTATGACGCGATCGAGACGTCGGACTACGGCATGGGCACGCCGGCAGGCGAGGGCGACACGATGGTCGCCACACGTCCGCCGATGACCGCCACGGCGCCAGGCATGGCGTCCGCACCGGCCTTCGCAGGCAATGCGGTATCCGCGAGCTGGGAATCGCTGCTGGCCGGCGAGGCCAAGTCGATGCTGGAAGCCGGCCAACCCGAGGTCATGGATGTGCTGACGCGGCGCTTCGAGAAAGCTGTGCTCGAAGCCGCGCTGGGCGTCACACGCGGGCGTCGCGTGGAAGCGGCCACCCGGCTTGGGATTGGACGGAATACGATTACCCGCAAGTTGCAGGAGCTGGGATTCGATTGATGTCCCGCAGTTGAGACGTCTCTCTCCTCTCCCGCTGCGGGGAGGAGAGAAGCAAGAACAGTCTCAGCCGTTGCCGCGTACCGCCAACAGGCGCTCCGCCATCTCGGCGAAGCCTTCACCGCCGGCCGCCTCCGTGACGTAGGCCGGCGCCACCGGCAACTGATCCAGAATCTCCCGCACGTTCGCCACGCCCACCGACAACGGGAAGTGGCCGAACATCGCCGCGTCATTGGCCGAATCGCCAATGAACAGCCATTCGTCGCGCGCGGCGTCGACGTCATCCCCCAGCAGCTCCTGCACGCAAAGCCGGCTCATTGATAGCTTGTCATGGTCGCCGAACCAGCCGTTCACATGGATCGAGCTGACCGTGGCCGTCATGCCGGCCTCGCGCATCAGCGCGGCAATCCGGTCCACCGCCGGCTGGGGCAGGGGTGCCACGTCCTCGGCATGGTCGATGGCAAGATCCGCCGCGTGCCATGCCTGATCCGATGCCAGCGCGCAGCCCGGCACGTCCCGCAAGATCCGCTCGCCAAGTGCGTGGATCTTCTTAAGATTGCTGGCGCGTGTCTGCGCATCGTCGAGGAAGCGCGTGATCAGCTTGTTATCGCGCAAATGTGAGAAGAAGGCGCCATTTTCGCCGATGATGGCATCGACCGGCCAGAGCCGGACGAGGATCTCAGCCCACGCAATGCAGCGCCCTGTAACGGGTACGACATGTAGCCCGGCCCGGGCCAGCCGGTCCAGTGCGAGATAGGTGGGGGCGGGCAGTCGTCCATCGGTCGTCAGGGTGCCGTCGATGTCGGTCAGGATGCCGCGTACGCGGCGCAGGGCGGCGTCCGGCAAGGTGGCGAAGGGTTTCATCGTGCTCATGGGCGAGAATTGTACGCAAACGTCCCCCGGCGCGGCACAGCCGATTGTGTGACATCAATGTGTCGTCAAAATGCAGCAATATTCGCACCGCAAGGCGGGTTTGCCCGGTTTGCGGCGAGGTGCGACGGGCGTAACATGCCGCTGTCACAAAAAATGCATACAGTCGGTCGCTTTTTCGCGTTTCTTGCCCATTTGCCCGACTGATAACAGCCTCAGGAGAGAAGTCCATGTCCTTTCCACGCACCGCCTTGAAATTCGCTGCCGTCGCCGCCCTGGCCATGGCCGGCACCGCCCACGCCGCGGTGGAGATCCAGTGGTGGCACGCCATGCAGGGCGCGCTGAACGACAAGGTTAACGAGATCGCCAACAAGTTCAACGCGAGCCAGACCGAATACAAGATCGTGCCTGTTAACAAGGGCAACTACGACGAAACCATGGCGGCCGGCATCGCCGCGTTCCGCGCGGGCGGCGCGCCGGCGATCCTCCAGGTGTTCGAAGTGGGCACCGCCACGATGATGAGCGCCAAGGGCGCCATCAAGCCGGTATCCACGGTGATGAAGGACGCGGGAGAAAAGTTCGACCAGAAGGCCTACATCCCTGCCGTGGCCGGCTACTACACCTCGTCGAAGGGCGAGATGCTGTCGTTCCCGTTCAACAGCTCGACCACTGTCTTCTATTACAACAAGGACGCCTTCAAGAAGGCGGGCCTGTCCGAGCCGCCCAAGACCTGGCCCGAAGTGATGCAATATTCGGCCAAGTTGAAGGCATCGGGCACGAACTGCGCCTATACCACCGACTGGCAGGGCTGGGTACACCTGGAAAGCTTCTCGGCCTGGCATAACACGCTGTTCGCCTCGAAGAACAACGGCTTCGGCGGCACCGACGCCCGTCTGGTCTTCAACAGCCCGCTGCACGTGAAGCACATCAGCAATCTGCAGGAGATGGTGAAGAAGGGCTACTTCAGCTACGGCGGCCGCAAGGCGGAGTCGCAGGCCAAGTTCTTCAACGGCGAATGCGCGATGTTCACAGGCTCGTCGGCATCGCTGGCCAACATTCGCAAGAACGCCAAGTTCCAGTTCGGGGTGTCGCAACTGCCGTACTACCCGGACGTGCAGGGTGCCCCGCAGAACACGATCATCGGCGGCGCGTCGCTGTGGGTGATGGGCGGCAAGAAGGCCGAGGAATACAAGGGCGTGGCCAAGTTCTTCACGTTCCTGTCGCAGCCTGAGATCCAGTCCGACTGGCACCAGGCCACCGGCTACCTGCCGGTGACGATGGCGGCCTACGATCTGACCAAGAAATCGGGTTATTACGACAAGAACCCGGGTGCCGATGTGTCCGTGCAGCAAATGGTCGTGAAGACCACGGACAAGTCGCGCGGCGTGCGCCTGGGTAACCTGGTGCAGATCCGTACCGTGGTGGACGAGGAACTGGAAGCCGTCTGGGCCGGCAAGAAGGAGCCGAAGGCCGCGCTGGACACGGCGGTGGCCCGCGGCAACGACTTGCTTGAGCGCTTCCAGAAGACCGCGAAAGAGTAAGACAGGGGCGCCCGCGCGGCCTGGCCGGTATCACCGGTTCCGGCTGGCGGGCGCCAGACGTGCGGCAGGCGGGCGGCGGCGAAACCGTCGCCCGCTTGCGTTATAAAAAGGCTTGACGATGGAAAAACGCGTCGTTTTCCGGTCGCCGTGGCTGCCGTATCTGCTGGTATTGCCGCAGATCGCCATCACGATGATCTTCTTTTTCTGGCCGGCCGGCCAGGCGCTGTGGCAGTCGATGCTCCAGCAGGATGCCTTCGGCATCAATCTCGAATTCGTGGGGCTCGATAACTTCAGGACGCTGTGGGCAGACCCGCAGTATGTGGAGTCGTTCGAGGTCACGGCCATCTTCGCCATTGGCGTGACGGTGGTCGGCCTCTCGGTGGCGCTGCTGCTGGCCTACTTCGCCGACCGCGTGGTGCGCGTGGCCACCGGGTACAAGACGCTGCTGATCTGGCCGTATGCCGTAGCGCCGGCCGTGGCGGGTGTGCTCTGGATGTTCATGTTCAACCCGACGCTGGGCGTGGTGTCTTACGCGCTGCGCAAGGGCGGTGTGGACTGGAACTTCCTGCTTAATGGCAACCAGGCGCTGACGCTCGTGGTGCTGGCCGCGGCGTGGAAGCAGATCAGCTACAACTTCCTGTTCTTCCTGGCCGGGCTGCAAAGCATTCCGCGCTCGCTGATCGAGGCGGCCGCCATCGACGGGGCCGGGCCGTGGAAGCGCTTCTGGTCCATCATATTTCCGCTACTTTCGCCGACCACGTTCTTCCTGTTGGTCATCAACGTGGTCTACGCATTCTTCGATACCTTCGCCATCATCGATGCCGTGACACATGGCGGCCCGTTCAATTCGACGAACACGCTCGTCTACAAGGTGTTCCACGACGGCTTCCGCGGCATGGACATCGGCGGCTCGGCCGCGCAGTCGGTGGTACTGATGGTGATCGTCATTGCGCTGACCGTGGTGCAGTTCCGGTTCGTGGAACGCAAGGTCCAGTACTGACACGAAAGGCGCCCAAAAATGGTAGAACGTCGTCCAATTCTTGATGTCATCACCCACGTGGTGCTGATCCTCGGTATCGTCGTTGTGGCGTTTCCGGTGTACCTGACCTTCGTGGCGTCCACGCTGACGGCCGAACAGGTGCTCGATTCGCCCATGACGCTGATCCCCGGAAGCCACCTGATTGAGAACTTTCGCACCGTGCTGTTCCAGGGCGTGGGGGAGGCCGCATCGCCGGTCGCCACCATGATGAAGAACAGCCTGATCATGGCGCTGGGTATCGCGCTCGGGAAGATCGCGATCTCGATCATCTCGGCCTTCGCCATCGTTTATTTCCGATTTCCGCTGCGCAAGACCTTCTTCTGGCTGATCTTCATCACGCTGATGCTGCCTGTGGAAGTGCGGATCCTGCCGACCTACAAGGTGGTGTCGGACCTCGGCCTGCTGGACAGCTACTTCGGCCTGACCATTCCGATCATCGCATCGGCCACAGCCACGTTCCTGTTCCGCCAGTTCTTCCTGACGATTCCGGACGAGCTGGCCGAAGCTGCGCGCATCGATGGCGCCGGCCCGCTGCGTTTCTTCTGGGACGTGGTGCTGCCGCTTTCGCGCACCAGCATCGCGGCGCTGTTCGTCATCCAGTTCATCTATGGCTGGAACCAGTACCTGTGGCCGCTGCTGATTACTACGCAAAAATCGATGACCCCGGTGGTGGTTGGCGTGACGCAGATGATTTCGCGCTCGGGCGATGCCGCAACGGACTGGAATCTGGTGATGGCCACGGTGATGCTGGCGATGATCCCGCCCGCCGTGGTGGTGGTGCTGATGCAGAGGTGGTTCGTCAAGGGCCTGGTCGAAACGGAAAAGTAAGCGAAAAAATAAGCGAATTACGAGAAAGCCATGGCAAAACTGTCACTTCGCAACGTTCAGAAAACCTACGCCGGCGGCACGCAGGTCGTGCACGGCATCGACATGGAAATCGCCGATGGCGAGTTCATCGTCATCGTCGGCCCCTCGGGCTGCGGCAAGTCCACGCTGCTGCGCATGGTCGCCGGGCTGGAAACCATCACCGGTGGCGAGGTCCATATTGGCGACAAGGTGGTCAACAACCTCGAGCCGGCCGAGCGGGACATCGCGATGGTGTTCCAGAACTACGCGCTCTACCCGCATATGACCGTGTACGACAACATGGCCTATGGGCTGCGCATCCGCGGCATGTCCAAGGCCGAGATCGACCAGCGCGTGAAGCATGCGGCGGGCATTCTGGAGCTGGGTGCGCTGCTCGAACGCAAGCCGCGCGCGCTCTCGGGTGGCCAGCGCCAGCGCGTGGCGATGGGCCGCGCCATCGTGCGCGAGCCGGCCGTGTTCCTGTTCGACGAGCCGCTGTCCAACCTTGACGCCAAGCTGCGCGTGCAGATGCGGCTCGAGTTGAAGGACCTGCATCGCCGCCTGGGCACCACCAGCCTGTACGTCACCCACGATCAGGTCGAGGCCATGACGCTGGCCGACCGCATGATGGTGCTGAACGGCGGCCGCGTGGAGCAGATCGGCACGCCGCTCGAGGTTTACTCGCGTCCGGCCAGCACCTTCGTGGCCAGCTTTATCGGCTCGCCGCCGATGAACCTGGTGCCGGTGGTGCGCACCAACGCTGCCCAGGGCGAGGCGCAGATGCGTGTGGTGCCGAAGGCGAATGGTGCGGGCGAGGGGCAGGGCGCACCGGCCACGCTTGGCCATCTGCCGATGGGCCTGCACCTGCCCGAGCAGGCGCTGATGGGGCTGCGTCCCGAGCATATCGAGCCCTGCGCGGCCCATGACGCCATCGCCCACGTTGATGTGCGCGTGGTGGAGGCGCTGGGTGCCGACTCATTCGCCTATGGTTCGCTGGGTGGCCAGCCGATTGTGGTCCGGCTGGACAGCCACATGCCGGTGCGCGCCGGCGACCGGCTGCCGGTGACGGCTTCGGCCGATCATCTGCACTTCTTCGATGCGACGTCGGGCAAGCGTATCGAGGCGTTGGCATGAGTGCGCCAAGCGGCACTTTTCCTGTGATCGACGCGGCCAACTGGCCGTATCCGCGCCATATCGCGCACCGGGGCGCCGGCAAGCTCGCGCCCGAGAATACGCTGGCCGCGTTCCGGCACGGCGCGTCGTTCGGCTACCGGATGTTCGAGTTCGATGTGAAGTTGTCGGCCGACGGCAAGCTGGTGTTGATGCACGATGCGACGCTGGACCGCACCACGTCGGGCAAGGGCCGTGTCGATGCGCTGACGCTGGGCGAACTGGCCGCGCTGGACGCCGGCGGCTGGCACAGCCCGGCCTATGCCGGCGAACCGGTGCCGACGCTGGCAGCCATCGCCCGCTATACACGCGCCAATGGTTTCCACGTCAATATCGAGATCAAACCGGTGCCGGGTACCGAATGGCGCACGGGTGCTGCAGTGGCGATTGACGCACTTTCACTTTGGCAGGGCGCCGACGTGCCGCCGCTGCTTTCGTCGTTTTCCGAGGAGGCGCTCGACGCCGCGCGCCAGGTTGCGCCCGGCCTGCCGCGCGCGCTGCTGCTCGACAAGCTGCCCGCCGACTGGCCCGAGCGTCTGCGCCGGCTGGGCTGCGTGGCGCTCGACGCCAACCATCGCGAACTGGATGCAGCCGTCATCGCCCGCGCCCATGCGGAGGGTTTTCAAGTGTTGTGCTACACGGTGAACGACGAGTCCCGGGCCGCCGAGCTATTGTCCTGGGGGCTGGACGGACTGATCACGGACGCGGTCGATCGGATCGAGCCGGCCGGCTGACTGGCGTGGCGCCGATGTCTGCCGACAACGGTCATGATTTTGCATCACGAAAAGTCCCCACTGTCGTTGGGCAAACGTGCTATGCTTTTGCGAGTGAAGACTAAGGTCCTTCCCCGCACAACTTGCCCTTTCGGGCTGTCGGTGAGACCCAAGACAGACGGCACCTTTGCGGTGCCGTTCGTTCAAGGTAGCGCTGTCTGGCTCCCAAGAGTTGTTTGCAATCCGCTAACCGGTCAAGCCGTGTCGCGGAAGGTTGATGAACCCGCTTAACTCCGGCATTCCCGGAGAATAGTGAGCGCCCCATGATGCAGCAGTATCAGAGCAATTCGTACCTCTTCGGCGGCAACGCCCCCTATGTGGAAGAGCTGTACGAGGCCTATCTCCAGAATCCCAGCTCGGTTCCCGACAACTGGCGCGCGTATTTCGACGCGATGCAGAATGTCCCGGCTGTGGATGGTTCCAACTCCCGCGATATTCCCCACGCACCGATCGTCGCCTCGTTCGCCGAGCGCGCCAAGCAGGGCCCCATCAAGACCATCGTTGCCTCGGCCGATTCCGACATGGGCCGCAAGCGCGTTGCTGCGACCCAGCTGATCGCCGCCTACCGCAACATCGGTTCGCACTGGGCCGACCTCGATCCGCTGAAGCGCCAGGAGCGTCCGCCCCTGCCTGACCTGGATCCGGCGTTCTACGGTTTCTCCGAGGCCGACCTCGACATCGTCTTCAATGCCAGCAACACGTATTTCGGCAAGGAGTCGATGAGCTTGCGCGAGCTGCTCAACAACCTCCGCGAGACCTACTGCGGCACCATCGGCGCCGAGTTCATGTACGTGAGCGACCAGGCGCAGAAGCGCTGGTGGCAGGAGCGCCTGGAAACCACGCGTTCCAAGCCCGTGTTCACGCTGGAAAAGAAGAAGCACATCCTGGACCGCCTGACGGCGTCCGAGGGCCTTGAGCGCTTCCTCCACACCAAGTACGTCGGCCAGAAGCGCTTCTCGCTCGAAGGCGGCGAGAGTTTCATCGCCGCGATGGACGAGCTGATCCAGCACGCCGGTTCGAAGGGTGTGCAGGAAATCGTGATCGGCATGGCCCACCGTGGCCGTCTGAACGTGCTGGTCAACACGCTGGGCAAGATGCCGGCGGACCTGTTTGCCGAGTTCGAAGGCAAGCACGTCGATGACCTGCCTGCCGGCGACGTGAAGTACCACAAGGGCTTTTCGAGCGATGTCTCGACCGAAGGCGGCCCGGTTCACCTGTCGCTTGCGTTCAACCCGTCGCACCTGGAAATCGTCAACCCGGTGGTCGAGGGTTCGTCGAAGGCCCGCCAGGAACGCCGTGGCGAAGCCGGTCACAAGGAAGTCCTGCCGGTGCAGGTGCACGGCGACGCCGCCTTCGCTGGCCAGGGCGTGGTCATGGAGACGCTGAACCTGGCGCAGACCCGCGGCTACGGCACGGGCGGCACCATGCACATCGTCATCAACAACCAGATCGGCTTCACGACGTCTGACCCGCGCGACGCGCGTTCCACGCTGTATTGCACGGACGTGGTCAAGATGATCGAGGCCCCGGTGCTGCACGTGAACGGCGACGATCCCGAAGCCGTGGTGTACGCCATGCAGCTGGCCACCGACTTCCGCATGGAATTCAAGAAGGATGTCGTGGTTGACATCATCTGCTTCCGGAAGCTGGGCCACAACGAGCAGGACACGCCGGCTGTGACGCAGCCGCTGATGTACAAGAAGATCTCGCAACACCCGGGCACGCGCAAGCTGTACGCCGACAAGCTGGCCGCGCAGAACCTGGTGCCCGCCGACTTCGGCGACCAGCTGGTCAAGGAATACCGTGCCGCGATGGACGCGGGCAAGCACACGGTGGACCCGGTCCTGTCGAACTTCAAGAACAAGTTCGCCGTGGACTGGATGCCGTTCCTGAACCGCAAGTGGACCGACGCCGCCGACACCGCCGTGCCGGTGACCGAGCTGAAGCGCCTGGCCGAGCGGATCACGACGATCCCCGAGCACCTGAAGCTGCACCCGCTGGTGGAGAAGGTCATCAAGGACCGCGCCAACATGGGCCGTGGCGACCAGCCGCTGGACTGGGGCATGGGCGAGCACCTGGCGTTCGCATCGCTGGTGGCCTCGGGCTATCACGTGCGTATCACCGGCCAGGATGCCGGCCGTGGCACCTTCACGCACCGTCACTCGGTACTGCACGATCAGGCGCGTGAGCGCTGGGATGCCGGCAGCTACGTGCCGCTGCAGAACGTGTCCGAGAACCAGGCCCCGTTCACCGTGATCGACTCGGTGCTGTCCGAAGAAGCCGTGCTCGGCTTCGAATACGGCTACTCGACCGCGGAACCGAACGCGCTGGTGATCTGGGAAGCCCAGTTCGGCGACTTCGTGAACGGCGCCCAGGTGGTGATCGACCAGTTCATCTCGTCGGGTGAAGTGAAGTGGGGCCGCGCCTCGGGCCTGACGATGATGCTGCCGCACGGCTACGAAGGCCAGGGTCCGGAACACAGCTCGGCCCGTATCGAGCGTTTCCTGCAGCTTTGCGCGGACCACAACATGCAGGTTGTGCAGCCGACCACGCCGGCACAGATCTTCCACCTGCTGCGTCGCCAGATGATCCGTCTGTTCCGCAAGCCGCTGGTGATCATGACGCCGAAGTCGCTGCTGCGTAACAAGGATGCGGTGTCGCCGCTGTCCGACCTGGCCAAGGGTCACTTCGAGACGGTTATCCCCGATCACGAAGAACTGAACGCCAGCAAGGTCAAGCGCGTGATCATGTGCTCGGGCAAGGTCTACTACGACCTGGTCAACACCCGCAAGGAGCGCGGTGCCACCGACACGGCGATCATCCGCCTGGAACAGCTGTACCCGTTCCCGCACAAGGCCGTGGCCGCCGAGCTCAAGAAGTACCCGGGCGTGACCGAAATCCTGTGGTGCCAGGACGAGCCGCAGAACCAGGGTGCCTGGTTCTTCGTGCAGCACTACATCATGGAAAACATGACGGAAGGCCAGAAGCTCGGTTATGCCGGTCGTCCCGCCTCGGCTTCGCCGGCGGTGGGCTACTACGCAAAGCACAACGAGCAACAGAAGGCGCTGCTGGACGCTGCGTTCTCCAAGCTCAAGGGCTTTGTGCTGACCAAGTAATAAGACGGCCGGCCCGGTGCGCAGTGGTGCGCGCCGGGCTTCGGCCTGTTTGAACATACACGCATACATCGAGGAAAATTTCTCACCATGGCTATTGTTGACGTCAAGGTTCCGCAACTGTCTGAATCGGTCGCCGAAGCGACCATGCTGAACTGGAAGAAGAAGCCGGGCGAAGCCGTTGCCCAGGACGAGATCCTGATCGAGATCGAGACCGACAAGGTCGTGCTGGAAGTGCCGGCCCCCGCCGCCGGCGTGCTGTCGCAGATCATCAAGAACGACGGCGATACCGTCGTGGCCGATGAACTGATCGCCAAGATTGATACCGAAGCCACCGCTGGCGCCGCCGCTCCGGCAGCCGCCGCCCCGGCTCCGGCCGCTGCACCTGCCGCCGCCGCACCGGCACCGGCTGCCGCTACCGGCGCCAGCGGCATCGCCATGCCGTCGGCTGCCAAGCTGATGGCCGAAGGCGGCCTGTCCGCCGGCCAGGTTGCTGGCACCGGCAAGGATGGCCGCATCACCAAGGGTGACGTGCTGGCCGCCGGCTCGGCACCCGCACCGGCCGCCAAGGCCGCCCCGGCACCGGCTCCGGCCAAGCCGGCCCTGCAGCAGGTGTCCGCCCAGGTGGACTTCGCCGCGCTGGGCGACCGCCCGGAAGAACGCGTGCCGATGAGCCGCCTGCGCGCCCGTATCGCCGAGCGCCTGGTGCAGTCGCAGTCCACCAACGCCATCCTCACCACGTTCAACGAGGTGAACATGAAGCCGGTGATGGACCTGCGCAACAAGTACAAGGACCGCTTCGAGAAGGAACACGGCGTGAAGCTGGGCTTCATGTCGTTCTTCGTCAAGGCTGCCGTACACGCCCTGAAGAAGTACCCGATCATCAACGCCTCGGTGGATGGCAACGACATCGTCTACCACGGCTACTTCGACATCGGTATCGCAGTGGGTTCGCCGCGTGGCCTGGTGGTGCCGATTCTGCGCAACGCCGACCAGATGAGCCTGGCCGACATCGAGAAGAAGATCGCCGAGTTCGGCGCCAAGGCCCGTGACGGCAAGCTGTCGCTGGAAGAGCTGACGGGCGGGACGTTCTCGATCTCGAACGGCGGTACGTTCGGTTCGATGCTGTCGACGCCGATTATCAACCCGCCGCAATCGGCCATCCTGGGCGTGCATGCCACCAAGGACCGTGCCGTGGTGGAAGACGGCCAGATCGTGATTCGCCCGATGAACTACCTGGCCATGTCCTACGACCACCGGATCATCGATGGTCGCGAGGCCGTGCTGGGCCTGGTGGCGATGAAGGAAGCGCTGGAAGATCCGGCCCGCCTGCTGCTGGACCTGTAAGCGTCCGTCTCCTCCCTCTGAATTGAAGGACACCCGCTCCCCGCCGCCCGTTGAATCGGGCGGGTGGGAGCAGGCCGTCCAGAAGGAAACTCCATGAGCAAACAATTCGACGTGCTGGTGATCGGCGCCGGCCCCGGCGGCTACATCGCCGCCATCCGCGCAGCCCAGCTGGGCCTGAATGTGGCCTGCTGCGAAGGCAACGCCTATGACGATCCCAAGGGCGAGCCGCGCCTGGGCGGCACCTGCCTGAACGTGGGCTGCATCCCGTCCAAGGCCCTGCTGGCTTCCTCGGAAGAGTTCGAGAACGCCTCGCACCACCTGGCCGACCACGGCATCACCGTGGGTGATGTCAAGGTGGACGTGCCCAAGATGCTCAAGCGCAAGGACGACATCGTCGGCAAGATGACCAAGGGCATCGAGTTCCTGTTCCGCAAGAACAAGGTGACGCTGCTCAAGGGCTACGGCAAGTTCGCTGGCAAGGCTGCCGAGGGCTTCCAGGTGGAAGTGGCCGGTGAGGTCGTGACCGCGAAGCAGGTCATCATCGCTACCGGCTCGAAGGCCCGTCACCTGCCGGGCATCACCGTGGACAACAACCTCGTGAGCGATAACGAGGGCGCACTGAAGTTCCCGACCGTGCCGAAGAAGCTGGGCGTGATTGGCGCCGGCGTGATCGGCCTGGAACTGGGCTCGGTGTGGCGCCGCCTGGGTGCCGAAGTGACCGTGCTGGAAGCGCTGCCTGCGTTCCTGGGCGCTGCCGACGAAGGCGTGGCCAAGGAAGCGCAGAAGCTGCTGACCAAGCAGGGCCTGCAGTTCAGCCTCGGCGTGAAGGTCAACGAGGTCAAGACCGGCAAGGACAGCGTCACCGTCAGCTATGACGACAAGGACGGCAAGGCCCAGACGCTGGAAGTGGACCGCCTGATCGTGTCCGTCGGCCGCGTGCCGAACACCGACAACCTGAACCTGGAAGCGGTGGGCCTGGGCGTGGACGCGCGCGGCTTCATCGAAGTGGACGACCACTGCCAGACCAAGGTGCCGGGCCTGTGGGCCATCGGCGACGTGGTGCGTGGCCCGATGCTCGCCCACAAGGCGGAAGACGAAGGCGTGGCCGTGGCCGAGCGCATCGTCGGCCAGAAGCCGCACATCGACTTCAACACGGTTCCGTGGGTGATCTACACCTTCCCGGAAATCGCGTGGGTCGGCAAGACCGAGCAGCAGCTGAAGGCCGAAGGCCGCCAGTACAAGTCGGGCCAGTTCCCGTTCATGGCCAACGGTCGTGCGCTGGGCATGGGCGCCTCGGACGGCTTCGTCAAGATGCTGGCCGATGCCAAGACCGACGAGATCCTGGGCGTGCACATTGTGGCTGCCAACGCGTCGGACCTGATCGCCGAAGCCGTGGTGGCCATGGAGTTCAAGGCCGCCAGCGAAGATATCGGTCGCGTCTGCCATCCGCACCCGTCGATGTCCGAAGTCATGCGCGAAGCCGCGCTGGCCGTGGACAAGCGCCAGCTCAACATGTAAGGCTGATGCCTGCCATTGCGTGAGCTCCGGCGCGCCGCAACCAGCGGCGCGCCGTTTTCACTTGCAGCACCCGCGCATCTCGCGTCGGTTGCCCCCAGCGTGAACCCAGCATGAACGTCACCGAGTTTTACGAGAAAGAACTGCAGCAGCGCGGCTACCAGTCGGACGAGGCGCAACTGCGCGCCGTGGCACGGCTGCAGCAGTGCTACGACGAATGGGTGGCCTACAAGAACCGGCGCAACAACGCGCTGAAGAAGCTGCTGGTGCACCCCGAGGTGCCCAAGGGCGTCTATCTGTGGGGCGGGGTGGGGCGCGGCAAGTCATTCCTGATGGACAGCTTCTATTCCTGCGTGCCCGTGGTGCGCAAGACGCGGCTCCATTTCCACGAATTCATGCGCGAAGTGCATCGCCAGTTGGAGGAATTGCGAGGTCGGCCCGACCCCCTCGACGAGCTGGCCAAGCGCATCGCACGCAAATACCGGCTGATCTGCTTCGACGAGTTCCACGTCAGCGACGTGGCGGACGCCATGATGCTGCACCGCCTGCTGGACCAGATGTTCGCAAACGGCGTCCAGTTTGTGATGACGTCGAACTATCGCCCGGATCTGCTCTATCCGGATGGCCTGCACCGCGAACGGGTGCTGCCTGCGATCGACCTCCTCCAGGAGAAGCTCGATGTGCTCAACGTGGACGCAGGCATCGACTACCGCAAGCGCGCCCTGGAGCAGGTGGAGGCGTACCACACGCCGCTGAACCGGGAAGCCAGCGCGGCCCTGCGCGATGCCTTTGTGGGTATTGCCGGCACGGCGGACGAATCGCCGATCCTCCATATCGAGCACCGTGAACTCAAAGCGCTGCGCAAGGCGAATGGCGTGGTCTGGTTTGACTTCGCCACACTCTGCGGCGGCCCGCGCTCGCAAAACGACTATCTGGAACTGGCGTCGGAATTCCATACGGTGATCCTGTCCGATGTGCCGAAGATGACGCCGCGGATGTCGTCGGAGGCTCGCCGATTCACCTGGCTGATCGACGTGTTCTACGACCACAAGGTCAAGCTGCTGATGTCCGCCGAGGTGCCCGCCGACGAGTTGTATACCGAAGGCCAGATGGCCGGCGAGTTTCATCGCACGGTGTCGCGGATCATCGAAATGCAGTCGCGGGAGTACCTGGAGTCCGAGCGACGGACCATGGACACTTCGCTGACCTGACCCAAGCTGAAGCGGGCCGCGCGGGGGGAGCCGCAAGCTGTTGTCGGACAGGTACGAATCCGACCTATTTGATCTGTATCAAGGCGTATGGTGTGCGTGCTACCTACTATCCGTGGGTATTAAAAGCGCACCATGCCGTCCCCGTCCCTACCTACACCCTCACTCGTGCCGGCTGGTGGCCCCCCCGGGGCGCTGCCGGCGACCGCGGCAACGTTATCACCGCCATCCGCCGTCCGGCGCGGGTTTCCCGCGACGCCTCCGGCACCCACGATGGCGGGCGCTTCGCCATCCCGATCGAATTCCACGCACGTAGACGGCCATTGCTTTCACTGCGGCCAACTGCTGACGCCGGCTGAGCCGGCATTCATTGCCGATGTCGAAGGCAGCGCGCGCAGCTTCTGCTGCGGCGGCTGCCAGGCATTGGCGCAGACGCTCCACGCGGCGGGGTTCGGTCATTTGTATGGCGACACCTCGCGTTTCTCGCGGCCCCTTGACGCCACTGCGCGCCGGGAAGCCGAGCCGGTCTGGGCCGCCTACGATACGTCCGAGCTACGCCAGCAGTTCGTCCGCCCGCTTGGCGATGGCAAGGCCGAAGTCACCCTGGCGCCTGAAGGTATCCGCTGCGCGGCCTGCGCGTGGCTGATCGAGCAGCGCCTGGGCCAACTGCCGGGTGTGGAACTGGCGGTGGCCAACGTGGCAACGCGCCGCGTGGTGGTGCGCTGGCGCGAATCGCAACAATCCGTGTCTGCCTTGCTCGGCGCGCTGGCGGACATCGGCTATATGGCGTGGCCGTTCGAGGTGTCCCGCAGCGACCGCCAGGACCGCCGCGAGCGGCGCGGGCTGTTGATGCGGATGGCCGTGGCGATGCTCGGCATGATGCAGGTCATGATGTACGCGTGGCCGATCTACACGCATGAAGCCACGATCGATCCTGGCCAGCTGCAACTGATGCGCTGGGCCAGCTTCGCGCTGACGCTTCCAGTCGTTTTCTATTCCGCTTCCCCGATCTTTGCCGGCGCCTGGCGCAGCCTGCGGCAACGCGCGATGGGCATGGACGTGCCCGTGGCCATCGGCGTGGCCGCCGGCTTCCTGGCCAGCGCAGTTGCCACGGTGCGTGGCGTGGGAGAGGTGTACTTCGACTCCGTGACGATGTTCGTGGCGTTCCTGCTGCTGGCGCGATATCTGGAGCTGCGCGTGCGTCAGGCGTCCCGAAGCGGCGCCGAGATGCTGGCGCGTCAGTTGCCGGCCACGTGCGAGCGCCTGACCGAGGGGGGAACCGTCGAGCGTGTGCCAGTGGCTCGCCTTGGCGCTGGCGACCGCATCCGGGTCAAGGCCGGTGAAATCGTGCCCGTGGACGGTGTGGTGCTGGCAGGCATCAGTGAGCTCGACGAATCAATGCTGACCGGCGAGGCCCGCCCGGTGCGACGGAGTATCGGCGACGCCGTGCTCGCCGGGTGTTTCAACACGGCTAGCCCGCTCGAGGTGCGCGTGGGACGCATCGGCGCCAATACGCGACTGGCCGAGATCGTGGCGGTGCTGGATCGTGCCCTCGTGGAAAAGCCACGGCTGGCGCTACTGGCCGACCGCGTCGCGGGCTGGTTTGTCGGCGCGCTGCTTGCAATGGCGGCGGTAACCGGCGTCGTCTGGGCTGGCTGGATCGATCCATCGCGCGCGCTGTTGGTGACGGTGGCAGTGCTCGTGGTGAGCTGTCCTTGCGCCCTGTCGCTGGCTACCCCTGCAGCGCTGGCGGCGGCCGGAGCGTCGCTGTCGCGGCGCGGCGTGCTGCTGACGCGGTCTCACGCCATCGAAACCCTCGCACGCGTTACCGATATCGTGCTCGACAAGACGGGCACGCTGACCGAGGGACGCTTCGCAGTGGTACTGACAGAGGCCACCGGCCGCCTCGAAGCGGACGCCTGTCTGGCGATTGCCGCGGCGATGGAGCAGGGCGGGGAGCATCCGATAGCCCGGGCGTTCCGCGATGCCTGCGCGTCATCGTCCGGGCTGGTGCAGCCTTCAGTGGACGATTTGCACAACGCGCCGGGGCAGGGTGTCGAAGCCTTTATCGACGGGCGGCGCATGCGGCTTGGCCGGCGCGACTTCGCGGCTGCGCTGGCGCTGGAAGCTGGCGTCTGTGGCGTCTGGGTCGGCGATGACGCGGTCATCGGCGCCTCCGGCAACCCCCATCGCGGCGCCACCGAGGTCTGGTTAGGGGCTTCCGAGGGCCTGCTGGCGCGGTTTTGCCTGTCCGACGTCGCGCGTGCGCAGACCCCGGCGCTGCTCGACGCGCTCGATCTGCTTGGCGTCCGCACCCATCTGATATCTGGCGACAACGTCGAGGCGGTGCGCTGGTGGGCGGACTATTTCGGCATGGAAACTGCGCAGGGCGCCGTGACGCCCGAGGGCAAACGCGCTTATGTGGCCGCGCTGCAACGCGACGGCGCCGTGGTCCTGGCCGTGGGCGACGGCATCAATGATGCCCCAGTGCTGGCACAGGCGCAGGTCTCCATCGCGATCGGGAGCGGCGCGCCGCTGGCCCAGGCCGGCGCCGACGCGGTTCTCACGCATGGGGGCGTGGCCGAGATTGCCAGCGCCATTGCCGCAGCGCGCCGTACGCGCCGCGTGGTGCGCCAGAACCTCGGCTGGGCTTTCCTCTACAACATCGTGGCCATACCGCTGGCCGCCACCGGGCTGGTCACGGCCTGGATGGCAGGCATTGGCATGTCTGCATCGTCGCTGCTTGTCGTCGCCAATGCCTGGCGCCTGCTGCATGTACCTAATAAGACACTTGTGCCGCACCCGACATCACGCGAGGAGCGCTGACCATGGAAACCCTTTACCTGCTCGTGCCGATGAGCCTGGTGCTTGTGGCGCTGATCGCCGGCGCGCTCTGGTGGGCGCTTAACGCGGGGCAGTACGACGACCTTGACCGGCCCGGCGAAGCCATCCTGCTCGATAACGACAAGCCATGAATTGCAAGCTTTTTACGAGCCATGGTGGCGCGCGGCCGCAACAGTTCCTTTCGTTGAATTGCGACTTGACCGGGATCAACACGCGGGTGGCGGCGGCTTTCTAAAGTCACACCAACACTAGGGTTAAACGATCTTTACTTCTGTATTTGGGGGTCTGAATGGATGTCTCTACCGCGTCTCCACGCGTCGACACCTTTAACTACGGCGTCGTGCGGCAATTTGCCGTGATGACCGTGGTCTGGGGGATCGTCGGCATGGCCGTCGGCGTTCTACTGGCGGCGCAATTGATCTGGCCGGATCTTAATTTCAACACCCCGTGGCTGTCCTTCGGGCGCCTGAGGCCGCTGCACACCAACGCGGTGATCTTCGCCTTCGGCGGCAGCGCGCTGTTTGCCACGTCGTACTACGTCGTGCAGCGTACCTGCCAGGCGCGCCTGTTCTGCGGGCCGCTGGCGGCGTTCACGTTCTGGGGCTGGCAGATCGTCATCGTGGCGGCGGCCATCACGCTGCCGCTCGGTATCACGACTTCCAAGGAATATGCGGAACTCGAGTGGCCGATCGACATCCTGATCACCCTGGTCTGGGTCGCCTACGCGGTGGTGTTCTTCGGCACCATCATCAAGCGCAAGACGCGCCATATCTATGTGGCCAACTGGTTCTTCGGCGCGTACATCCTGACTATCGCCATCCTGCATATCGTGAACAACATCGAGATGCCGGCGTCGATGTGGAAGTCGTACTCCGCCTATGCGGGCGTGCAGGACGCGATGATCCAGTGGTGGTACGGCCATAACGCCGTGGGCTTCTTCCTGACCACCAGCTTCCTTGGGATGATGTACTACTTCATCCCGAAGCAGGCCGAGCGGCCGATCTACTCGTACCGGCTCTCCATTGTCCACTTCTGGGCATTGAACTTTACCTATATGTGGGCTGGCCCCCACCATCTGCAGTACACGTCGCTGCCGGACTGGGCGCAGTCGCTCGGCATGGTGTTCTCCCTGATCCTGCTCGCGCCGTCCTGGGGCGGGATGATCAACGGGATCATGACCATGTCCGGTGCCTGGCACAAGCTCCGCACGGACCCGATCCTCAAGTTCATGGTGGTGGCGCTGTCGTTCTACGGCATGGCCACGTTTGAAGGTTCGATGATGTCCATCAAGACCGTGAATTCGCTGTCGCACTACACGGACTGGACGATCGGCCATGTCCACTCGGGTGCGCTGGGCTGGGTCGCGATGATTTCGATCGGCTCGTTGTACTACCTGTTTCCGCGCCTGTTCGGGCAGAAGGAGATGTTCAGCGTCAAGCTGATCGAGTGGCACTTCTGGATTGCGACGATTGGCGTGGTGCTCTACATCGCCTCGATGTGGATCGCCGGCGTGATGGAAGGGCTGATGTGGCGCGCCACGCAGCCGGACGGCACGCTGACCTACGCATTCGTGGAGGCGGTCAAGGCGAAGTACCCGTTCTACCTGATCCGCCTGCTCGGTGGCCTGTGCTTCCTGACCGGCATGCTGGTCATGGCCTACAACGTGGTGCGTACGATTGTCGGCAAGCCCGCCACGGACGCGCCGATTCCGGTCAGCCTGCAGGCTTCCGCACATTGACCGCCGAGGATTGCTGAGATGTCACAAAAACAAGGATTCTTCACCCACGAAACGCTTGAGAAGAACGTCGGCTGGCTGATCATCGCCACGATCATCGTGGTGAGCATTGCGGGCCTGGTGCAGATTGTGCCGCTGTTCTTCCAGCATTCCACGACCAAGCCCGATGCGGGCATCGTGCCGTATTCGCCGCTGCGCCTGATGGGCCGCGACATCTATATCCGCGAGGGTTGCGTCGGCTGCCATTCGCAGCAGGTGCGCACGCTGCAGGCCGAGACCGAGCGCTATGGCCATTTCTCGACGGCCGGCGAGTCGGTGTATGACCATCCGTTCCTCTGGGGCTCCAAGCGTACCGGGCCGGATCTCGCCCGCGTGGGCGGGCGGTATTCGGATGACTGGCAGCGCATCCACCTGCGCAATCCGCGCGATGTGGTGCCGGAATCGGTGATGCCGTCGTACCCGTGGCTCGAGAAGGCTACGCTGCCGACTGATGATATCCAGGCGCGGATGCGCGCGCTGCAGCGACTGGGCGTGCCGTACACCGAGGAGCAAATCGCCCACGCCCCCGAGGAACTCGCCGGCAAGACCGAAGAGGACGCGATGGTGGCGTACCTGCAAGGCCTCGGCCTGAACCGCCGCAATGTGCGCGTGGACGCCACCACGGCGGCCACCGCCCCGAAGGAGTAAACGCCATGGCTATCCTGACTTCCGCTGCCACCGTGCTGTCGATGCTGGCTTTCCTCGCCATCTGCTGGTGGGCCTGGTCGACGCGTCGCCAGGCCGCCAACGAGGAGTCGGCCATGTTGCCTTTCGCGTTGCCTGACGAGACCACGATAACGACAAGCCGGAACCCACAGCCATGAGCGATTTCATTTCCGATTACTGGAGTTACTACATCACGGCCATCTCGCTGGTCGGCATCGCGTGGTGCGTGTGGCTGCTGTTCTCGCAGCGCCGGGTGCCCAAAAGCCAGGTTGTGACCGAGGATACCGGCCATGTCTGGGACGGTGACCTGCGCGAACTGAACAATCCGCTGCCGCGCTGGTGGATGTGGATGTTCCTGCTGGCCTGCATTTTCAGCCTGGGCTATCTGGTTCTGTATCCGGGCCTGGGTTCCTACGCAGGCGTGCTGGGCTTCTCCTCGCAGGGCGAACTGGCTGCGCATCGCCAGGCCGCCGAGAAGATTCAGAACGAGATCTACGGGAAGTACATGGCGATGGACGTCACGAAGGTCGCAGCCGACCCCGAGGCTCGCGAGATCGGCCAGCGCCTGTTCCTGAATTACTGCGCGCAGTGCCATGGCTCCGACGCGCGCGGCAGCCGCGGTTTCCCGAACCTGGCCGATAACGACTGGCTCTATGGCGGCGACCCTGACACGATCCGTCAGACGATCGCCAAGGGCCGCAACGGCATGATGCCGCCGTTCGCCGGTACCATCGACGCCAAACTCGCCGGGGACACGGCCCAGTATGTGCGCTCGCTTTCGGGCCTGGCGTCCGATCCGATCCGTGCGTCGCGGGGAGAAGGCACCTTCAAGACCACGTGCGCAGCCTGCCATGGGGCAAGCGGCAAGGGGAACCAGGCGCTTGGCGCGCCGAACCTGTCGGACAGCGTCTGGCTCTACGGCAGCTCGGAAAATGCCATCGTCGAGGCGATCCTGAAGGGCCACAACGGCCACATGCCCGCGCACGAGGAAATCCTGACGCCCGAGCGTATCCGCATGCTAACGGCCTATGTGTGGGGTCTCTCCAACACAGGAGCGGCCGGACAATGATCAACAGCCCCCGGGCAGGGCGGCAAGCCGCCTGCCGGGGCGCGAGGAACACCAGATGAACGCGCCCCCCAACGCTGCACAGCCCGTGGCGGACGACGCCGCCACGCCGGAGCCCTCACGGCCGGACAACAGCCCGCCATGGCGCCCGGCAGCCGCGCCTCGATCCGGGCAGCCTGCCCAGCCCGCCCAATCGGCTGAATCTTCTGAAGAGACGCTCTACGAGGTCCGGCGCAAGATCTATCCGCGCTCGGTCACGGGCGCCTTCTCGAGCTGGCGCGTCTGGCTCGTCATCCTCACCCAGCTGGTCTACTACGGCACGCCGTGGCTGCAATGGAACAACCGGCAGGCGGTGTTGTTCGACCTCGGCGCCCGCAAGTTCTATATCTTCGGCCTCGTGCTGTGGCCGCAGGACGTGATTTACCTCGCGGTCCTGCTCGTCATCTCGGCCCTGGCGCTGTTCCTGTTCACCGCCATTGCGGGCCGGCTATTCTGCGGCTACGCGTGCCCACAGACCGTCTACACCGAGATCTTCATGTGGATCGAGCGGCGCGTGGAAGGCGACCGCATCGCCCGCATCCGGCTGGACGGCGACCCGTGGAGCCTGCGCAAGCTGCGGCTCAAGGCGACCAAGCACGCGCTCTGGGTGGTGGTCGCCCTGTGGACCGGCTTCACCTTTGTCGGCTACTTTTCGCCGATCCGCGAGCTGGGCGGGCAGGTGGTTGATTTCTCGCTGGGGCCATGGCAGTCGTTCTGGATGCTGTTCTATGCGTTCGCCACCTGGGGCAACGCGGGTTTCATGCGCGAACAGGTGTGCAAGTACATGTGCCCGTACGCGCGCTTTCAGAGCGTGATGGTCGACCGCGATACCTTCGTGGTGACCTATGACGTAGGTCGTGGCGAGCCGCGCGGCAGCCGATCGCGCAAGACAGACCGGCAGGCCGCCGGCATTGGCGATTGTGTCAATTGCAGCATCTGTGTGCAGGTCTGCCCGACCGGGATCGACATCCGCGACGGATTGCAATACGAGTGCATCGGTTGCGGAGCTTGCATCGACGCCTGTAACCAGGTCATGGACAAGATGGCCTATCCGCGCGGCCTGATCCGCTACACCTCCGAGAACGCAATGCGCAAGAGCCTGTCGGCGGTGGCGGCGCGCAGGCGGCTGTTCCGCACGCGGACGATCATCTACGCGGTGATCTGGTCGGTGCTGGTGGGGGGCTTTATCGGGTCGCTGGCGATGCGCGCGCCGCTCAAGGTCGATGTCATTCGCGATCGTGGTGCCCTGGGCCGCGAGGTCGAAGGTCGATGGATCGAGAACGTGTACCGGCTGCAACTGATCAATACCACCGAGGCTCCGATGCGCGTCCGGGTGCAGGCGACGAGCGCGGCGCTGCAAGGGCTGACCATCGAGTACGACAAGTCGGCGGAAACACTGGCGCCCACGTCGAACCGCTTGTTGCCCGTGCGTATCCGTATCCCTATCGACGACGCGCCAGAGGGTACGCACAAGATCCGCATCACGGTCACGGGGGAGGGCGTGGACGATGCGCGGGAACGCGCGCAGATCCAGGAAGCGACCAGCTTCATCGTGCCGCGCGGCCTGTAGTGCGGGTCATCCAGGAAACTATCGACGCAAGGAGTAGGCAATGACAGCGCAACAAATCAAGCCGTGGTGGAAGGAACCGTGGCCGTGGTTGTTGATGAGTGGCCCGCTGCTGGCGATGATCGGCTGTGGCGTGACGATCTGGCTCGCCAATACCCACGCCGACGTGCCGGTGCGCAATGCTGCGCGGCATGGGCTGGTGGTGGAAAAGCTGGATGGGTCCGCCGCACGCGCCGACGCCCATGTCAATGACACGGCGAGGCGGCCATGAGACTGCGCTGGCTGATGTGGGTGATGTGGCCAGCGTTTCTGATCGGCGGCGTGGCCACGGCAACGGTGTTCTCGATTGTGGATCCCAGTGACCTGAACTTCTTCGGTCATCCGGTCGACGCGTCGCGCGAAGCGATCTACACCGTGGGATTCCTGTTGGCGTGGCTGTTCTGCGCCTTGTCGAGCGGCTTGACGCTCTACACCATGCCGACGCCGCTCAGCGATACCGATGAACTCGAGTAGCCCGCGCACCACCGCCGGCAAGGTGGCCTCAGCAGGATCGGTTGTAGATCTGCTTGATGCCGGCCATGTCGATGAGCTTGACGTGGCGCTGGCGGATCTGGATCAGGCCCGCCTCGGCAAAACGGGAGAACAGGCGGCTGACGGTCTCCAGTTTCAGGCCCAGATAGCTGCCGATCTCCTCGCGGCTCATGCGCAGCACGAACTCGCTAGACGAGTAGCCACGCGCCGACAGGCGCTCGGAAAGATTGACGAGGAACGCGGCGAGCCGCTCCTCGGCGCGCATCGAGCCCAGTGTCATCAGCATGACCTGGTCCTGCGAGATTTCCTTGCTCATCAAGCGCAGGAACTGGGTTTGCAGCGAGGGCAGGTCACCCGACAGCGCCTGCAGCTCGCTGAAGCGTACGACGCAGACTTCGGCGTCCTCGAGGGCCGTGGCATCGGAGGCATGCTGCATTTCGCCAAGGCCATCCAGGCCGACGATCTCGCCGGGCAGATGGAAGCCGGTGATCTGCGAGCGGCCATCCTCGAGCGTCACGTGCGTCTTGAGCGTGCCGAAGCGCACGGCATAGACGGCGGTAAGCGGATCGCCCATGCGATACAGCGTTTCGCCCTTGTGCACGCGCACGCGTTCCTGCACGAGCGTGTCCATCTTCAGGAGGTCCTGCTGCGACATGCCTACCGGCAGACAAAGCTGACCCATCCCGCACGTGGAGCAGCGGGGCGAGATCTCGGTGACGGGAATGGAGGTAAGCAATTGAGGGCTCTTGGTGATGCGCATTGCAGCAGGGGCGCGACAAGTCAATTTTACCGCGTGAAGTGACGCGGAAGCGAGGGACCGTTGCCATTTGGTGTGCTTTTCAGTGTTTTTATCGTTGCGTTGTTTGGTGGCGTCCACTGTGCCGCAATGTGCGGCGGCATAGCGATGGCCGCCGAGCAGCGCGCGGCAGTGCGCGTGCCAGTGACGATCCATCGCTCGCCGCGCGGCTGGCTTGTCGAACTACTGGCGATGCACGCCGGGCGCCTGACCACCTACGCATTGTTGGGGGCCGTCATGGGTGCCGTAGGCGCCACCGTATGGAAGCAGGACTATCTGCCCGTGCAGCGATGGCTCTATGGCGCAGGCGGGGCGATGCTGGTGACGTCGGGCTTTTGGCTGTTGCGTGGGCGCAGCATGCGCGCGGCGCGCCTGGAGGCGCTCGCGGTGCGCGTGGCCCAGGGGGTAGTGGGTCGCATGGGCGCGCTCGGTATCAGGCTGCCCGCCGGCCTCGCCCGACATACGCCGCTCATGAGGCGCTTCGGCTTGGGGCTCGCCTGGGGAATCGTGCCGTGCGGGATGGTCTATGGGGCACTCGCGATGGCGCTGCTGGCCGGCAATGCGGTGTCCGGCGCGCTGGTGCTGTTCGCCTTCGGGCTGGGAACGCTGCCAAACCTGCTGGCGATTTCGGGGCTTTCGGGGTATGTGCGCCATTTGTCGCGCCGGCCGGTGGTCCGGGCCGTGGCGGGGGTGCTGATCATCGGCTTCGGCATGGTGGGCGTGGCGCGGGCGGTCTGGCTGCCGGAGACCCTGGCGGCGCATGGGTTTTGCGTGGTGTTCTGAGGCAATTCCGAGCGGGGGGCAGCCCATCCGGGTTCGTGCCATTTGCCACGCCGGGCAGCGGGCGGGTTGCGGACGGGGCCGGGAATGCCATACAATCGCGAGAACCACGGTATCGCGCCATGTAATTCCCTGGCGTCGCCGGGCCGGCATCCCTGATCTGGGATGCGTGTCCATGGGTCCGAGGCAGCATTGGCTTGCCGGATCCGTCCCCACAGTTCATCCGGTTCAAAAGATCTGGTTTAAGAGGCCGGGCGGCCTTGTGGAGTGGTGGCGCAGGCGCAGGACGAAGCTTGTCCGGGCCGATATCCGTTTTTTCTTGCCGCCTTGGCAATCTGATTGTCCTGGCGAATGTCCGCTCCAAGGGGAAGGGTTCCGCCTGCGAGGGTAAAGGCGAGAGCGCGACGCAAGAGGTTCGACTCCCGGCGAAGCCAGCCGGATTCGGACGATCTCCTGCCGGAACGACCCGGCAAATCGATGCAAAAGAACGAAGTGCACCGCTTGGCTGCCTGGGCTGCGACAGGCTGCGAGTTGGCTGCGCAATGAGATGGCGGTGGCATCGGTACCGCTGTATCCGAAATCTCCAGTGCTCCGGGATTCGTCCGGGAGCAGGTGCAAAGACAGGCTGCACACAATCACATGAATACCCAAGAGGCGAAGATCGTCCTCGAGACCGCGCTGATTTGTGCGCAGGAGCCCCTGCGCGTCAACGATCTGCGCCGTCTTTTCGCCGACGATGTCGGCGCCGACACCATCCGCGTCCTGTTGGACGAATTGCGACAGGACTGGCAGCAACGCGGTGTGGAACTCGTGGCCCTGGCCAGCGGCTGGCGTTTCCAGAGCCGACCCGAGATGCGTGAGTTCCTCGACCGGCTCAACCCGGAAAAGCCGCCCAAGTATTCGCGCGCCGTGATGGAGACTCTTGCCATCATCGCCTATCGCCAGCCCGTAACGCGCGGCGATATCGAGGAAATCCGCGGCGTGACGGTCAGCACGGACGTGATCAAGAAGCTCGAGGATCGCAGCTGGATCGAGGTGATCGGCCACCGGGACGTGCCGGGGCGGCCCGCGCTCTACGCCACGACCAAGGCGTTTCTGGACGATCTGGGGCTGCGCACGCTGGATGAGCTGCCGCCGCTCGAGGATGCCCAGGCCCAGGTCCAGGCTGCCCTGCTGGACCAGCAGGCGATAGATTTTGAGGAAGTTGCCACGGCCAACCCGCCGGCTGGCGACGAAGAGGCCTTTGCCGAGCCCCAGTCCGTCGAGACCGCTACCGAGGTGGTGGAAGCGGAGGTCGTGGCCGCGGCGGAGGGCGACCATGGGGAGCCGGTGGAGACGGAAGCCCACGGCGCCAATACCGAACAGAACGACACGCCGCACCCGCAAGACAACAGCGTTGCGCAGTGGCCCGCCGATGGCGGCCAGGACGACGACGCGCCGCTGGCCCACGCCAACGGTTTCCACGTGGACACAGCTGCTTCCTCCCCGGAAGCGGCCGACGATTCGGTCCGGGACGGCAACGCGCCGCATCCTGCTGAGGACGACGAACGCGTGTCCAACTGAATAACACGCAACATCGATAGTGAATACTTTGTCTGATTCCGCTGAGCAAGACGTCCGGCAACCGGACGCGCCGGGCGATACCGGCGCTGCGCCCGACGCGGGCAATGGCACCGACGGCGCGCCGCGCCGCAAGGGCCTGCGCCGTGGCCTGCGCAATCTGGTGGCGTCGCGCCGCCAGTCCGCACAGGACCGCGAGGGTGGCCGTGCCGAGGGCGATGCCGCTACGCCGACGCAGGCCGACGCGCCGCCGCCCGCCGCCGCCGCACCGGCCGGCCGCGAGCCGCGTCCCCGTGGTCGCCGCAAGCCGGCAGCCGATCGCGATACCGGTGACGTCCGCGAACCGCGTGCCGAGGCGGGTGACGCCGACGGCCAGTCCGCGCAGCCGCACGGCGCCGGCGTGCGCAAGCGCCGCCAGCAGCCCCAGCGCAAGGCCGCGCTGGTCGATGGCGACAACAAGCCAGCAGCCCAGCAGCCCGGCCGGCGCGACAAGCGCGGTCAGGGTAGCCAAGGTGGCCAGGGTGGTCAGGGCCAGCGCAAGGGTCAGGCGGGTGCCGCAGGTGGCAAGCCTTCTGAGAAATCCGAGCACCGCCTTGGTGACAAGCCGGGCCGTGGCGCGAAGGGCGGCAAGCCGGCGGGCAAGCCTGCCGGCGGTGCCGAGGACGTCTTCAAGTTCGTGATCTCGGAACAATTCGATCAGGAAGAGATGGCGTTGCCGCGCACCAAGGCCAAGCCGGTGCGTGAACTGTCTGCCGACGATGATGCGCCCAAGCTGCACAAGGTGCTGGCCGAAGGCGGCCTCGGCTCGCGCCGCGAAATGGAACAGCTGATCCTCGAGGGTCGTGTCTCGGTGAACGGCCTGCCGGCCCACATCGGGCAGCGGATCCTGCCGACCGATCAGGTACGTGTGAACGGCAAGCTGATCCATCGCAAGGTGTCGTCCAAGCCGCCGCGCGTGCTGCTGTATCACAAGCCGTCAGGCGAAATCGTGAGCCAGAGCGATCCGGAAGGCCGTCCGACCGTGTTCGACAGCCTGCCGCGCATCAAGGCCGGCAAGTGGGTGGCGGTTGGCCGTCTCGACTTCAATACCGAAGGCCTGCTGATCTTCACGACCTCGGGCGACATCGCCAACCGGTTCATGCACCCGCGCTACGGCGTGGAGCGCGAATACGCGGTGCGCACGCTGGGCGAGCTGGCCGAGGCCGATCGCCAGGCGCTGCTGCACGGTATTCAGCTGGACGATGGCGAGGCGAACTTCCTGCGCATCGCCGATGGCGGTGGCGAAGGGGTGAACCAGTGGTATCACGTGGCGCTGACCGAAGGCCGCAACCGCGAGGTGCGCCGCATGTTCGAGGCCGTCGGCCTGACCGTGTCGCGCCTGATCCGTACGCGTTATGGCCAGTTCCTGCTGCCGCGCGGCCTCAAGCGTGGCCGCTGGCAGGAGCTGGACCCGACCGACGTGCGTGCGCTGATGGCCAATATCGGCCTGAAAGCCCCGGCGAAGGGCGAGCAGGGCGGCAAGGGCGCCACCAAGGTGGGCGGCCGCAAGGCACGCACCGAGGCGGCTATCGCGGGCATGCCGATGCACACCGGCATGGACGGTCTGCCGCGCTATGAGAAGGGTAGCGCGCGCGGTAACGGCGGTGCCGGCCGTGGTCAGCCGGATCCGATGCAGACCTCGATGGGCTACATCCCGACCGGCCCGGCGCCGCTGACGTCACACACCACCAAGTTCAGTGGTGGCGCGGCTGGTGGCCTGCGTGGCGGTGGTGCCGGTGGGCGCGGTGGCAATCGCGGCGGCCTCGGCGGCGGCGGTGGTTTGGGCGGTGGCGGCATGGGTGGCCAGCGCGGCCAGCAGCGTCGCGGCGGTGGCGAGGCCAACGGCAATGTGATGCCGAAGGCAACCAAGGGTGGCGGCAATGCCAGTGGCCCGCGTCGTCCGCGCGGTCGCGGCGGCAACCAGGGGGGCGGTCACCGCTAAGCCAGGCAGGCAGCATCCAGGCCGGGGCTCGCCCTGGCCTGGATGCTGCCCGCGGATCCCGTCAGGCTTTTGCCTTTTGGACATAATCCGCGTATAATCAAAGTCTATTCAAAAGTGTCATCCTTAGCGGGGATGGGCGAATGATGGGCATTGCGCCCATTTTTTTTTGGTTCGCCCGTTTTGTGCTTGTGGCCGCGACTGCGCCACGCCGGCGCCGGGGATGACGGGGCAGGCAAGGCAGCGGTTCGTTTCAGAACCTCGTTTCAGAACCTAGTTTCAGAACGGAAGTCGTTGTCCGGTGTCTGCCATGGTGTTGAAGGCCACTATTTCGGGAATACAGTGCATCTGGCAGATTTGATCGAAACCACCCTTAACGGCATGGGCTACGAGTTGGTTGAGCTTGAGCGTGCCCCGGCCGGACTGCTGCGTGTCTATATCGATCAGCCTGAAACCGGCATCGTCATTGAGGATTGCGAGAAGGTAAGCCGCCAGCTTACCCATGTGCTTACGGTCGAAAATGTCGACTACGAGCGCCTCGAGGTGTCCTCGCCCGGTCTGGACCGGCCGCTGAAGAAGCTGGCCGATTACGTCCGTTTTGCCGGCGTCGAGGCCAGGATCACGCTGCGCCTCCCGGTGAATGGCCAGAAGAATTTCGTCGGCATCATCCAGGCACCCACTGGCGATGCCGGAGCCGAGAAAATCGGCCTGGAATTCGAAGGACGCGACGGCCCGGCACTGCTGGAATTCGCCATATCCGACGTCGACAAGGCACGGCTCGTGCCAGTGATCGACTTCAAGGGAAATCAAAGAAAAGGGAACAAGCAATGAGCCGCGAAGTTCTGTTGCTCGTCGATGCGCTTGCGCGTGAAAAGAACGTCGACAAGGATGTGGTATTCGGTGCGCTCGAAGCAGCACTCGCTTCGGCCACCAAGAAACGCTTCGAGGAGGACGTGGATATCCGCGTCGCCATCGACCGTGAATCCGGTGAGCACGAAACGTTCCGCCGCTGGCTTGTCGTCCCCGACGAGCAGGGCCTGCAGGAGCCGGACAAGCAGATCCTGCTGTTCGAAGCCCGCGACCAGGATCCGGACATCCAGCTCGACGAGTTCGTCGAAGAGCAGATCGAGTCCGTGGAATTTGGCCGGATTGGCGCCCAGGCGGCTAAGCAGGTGATTTTGCAGCGTATCCGCGACGCCGAGCGCGAGCAGATCCTGAACGACTACCTGGATCGTGGCGAAAAGGTCATGACCGGCACGGTCAAGCGCGCCGACAAGAAGGGCCTGATCGTGGAATCGGGGCGCGTGGAAGCGCTGCTGGCCCGTGACCAGATCATTCCGAAGGAAAATCTCCGTACCGGTGACCGTGTGCGGGCGTATATCCTCAATGTGGACCGCGCCGCGCGCGGCCCGCAGATCGAACTGTCGCGTACGGCACCCGAGTTCCTGATCAAGCTGTTCGAGAACGAAGTGCCGGAAATGGAACAGGGCCTGCTCGAGATCAAGGCAGCCGCCCGCGACCCCGGCGTGCGCGCCAAGATCGCCGTGGTGGCCCATGACAAGCGCATCGACCCGATCGGCACCTGTGTCGGCGTGCGCGGTACCCGCGTGACGGCTGTGCGCAACGAGATCGGCGGCGAGGCCGTGGATATCGTGCTGTGGTCGGAAGACCCGGCGCAGTTCGTGATCGGTGCGCTGGCGCCGGCGCAGGTGCAGTCCATCGTGGTGGACGAGGAAAAGCACAGCATGGATGTGGTGGTGGATGAGGAAAACCTCGCCGTCGCCATTGGCCGCAGCGGCCAGAACGTACGCCTGGCGTCCGAGCTGACCGGCTGGCAGATCAACATCATGACGCAGGAAGAATCGGCGCAGAAGCAGGCCGAGGAAAGCGAAGTGGTACGCAAGCTGTTCATGGCCAAGCTGGACGTGGACGAAGAAGTGGCGGACATCCTGATCGAGGAAGGGTTCTCCACGCTGGAAGAAGTTGCCTACGTGCCCATCAGTGAAATGATGGAAATCGAGGCCTTCGATGAGGACACCGTCACCGAGCTGCGCAACCGCGCACGCGATGCGCTGCTGACGATGGAACTGGCCCGGGAAGAAAAGGTGGAAGAGGTGTCGCAGGACCTGCGCTCGCTCGACGGCCTGACCCCCGAGCTGATCGGCAAGCTGGCCGAAGGCAATATCCACACGCGTGACGACCTGGCCGAACTGGCCGTGGACGAACTGGTCGAGCTGGCCGGCGTGGCGGATGAGGAAGCCAAGGCGCTGATCATGAAAGCACGGGAACATTGGTTTAACTGAGGGACACGTACGGGGCCAGGGGCCCCGGCGCTTTCCGCATACGATTGTCCCGACGTAGAAACCGAGCATTGAAAGGGTTTGAATGGCAAGCACAACAGTTGCCCAACTGGCCGCAGAACTGAGCCGCAGCGCAGCTGCCCTGCTGGAACAATTGCAGGCAGCTGGGGTGGGCAAAGCGACGCCGGAAGACATCATCACCGAATCGGACAAGACCCGACTCCTTGATTATCTCAAGCGGTCGCACGGTCAGGCCGACGACAGCGCACGCAAGAAGATCACGCTGACCAAGCGCGAGACGTCCGAAATCCGTCAGGCCGATTCCACCGGCAAGACCCGTACCGTTCAGGTCGAGGTGCGCAAGAAGCGCGTCCTGATCAAGCGTGACGAGGCCGCCGGGGATGTACACGCCGATGGCGTGGACGCCGCCGAAGCGGCTGAAGCCGCCGCTGAACAGGCGCGCCGCGAGGAAGAGGAAAGCCGTCAGCAGGCCGAGGCGCTCGCGCGCCAGGAAGCCGAGCTGAAGGCACGCCAGGAAGCCGCCGAGCGCGAGGAAGCCGAGCGCCGTGCGCGCCAGGAAGCCCTCGAGGCCGAGCAGCGCCGCCAGGCCGAACTCCTAGCCCGCAAGGCCGAGGAAGAGGCTGCGGCTGCCCAGGCGGTGAACAACGCCGTCGAGGACGCCGCCGTGCGCAAGAAGGCCGAGGACGACCAGGCCCGCGTGGCTGCCGAGCGCGTGCAGGTGCAGAAGGATGCGGACGACGCGAAGGCCGCGGCCGACAAGGCCCGTGCCGAGCAGGACGCCGCCCGCCGCCGCCGCGAGGCTGCCGAGGCCGAGGCCCGTGCGATCCAGCAGATGCTGAACGCCCCGGCCCGCGTGCTGAAGGCGCCGTCGGAACGCAAGGCCGAGGAAAAGAAGGCCGAGCAGACCGGCACGCTGCACAAGCCGGTGAAGCCGGCCGGCGCGACGACCGAAGCCAAGAAGGACGAGAAGAAACCGGCCACGACCACCACCACGGCCACGACCACCGTCGACAAGAAGACCGGCAAGCCGGTCAAGACCGGTACGTGGCAGGACGAAGGCTCGCGCAAGAAGGGCAGCGGCCTGAAGACGCGCGGCGATACGTCGGGCGGCGTGGGTGGCTGGCGCGGTGGCCCGCGTGGCCGCGGCGGCAAGCAGCATGCCGACGACCGCAGCAACTTCCAGGCGCCGACCGAGCCGGTGGTGCGTGAAGTACACGTGCCGGAAACCATCTCGGTGGCCGACCTGGCGCACAAGATGTCCGTGAAGGCGTCCGAGGTCATCAAGCAGATGATGAAGCTCGGCCAGATGGTCACGATCAACCAGGTGCTGGACCAGGAAACCGCCATGATCGTGGTGGAAGAAATGGGCCACAAGGCGTTTGCCGCCAAGCTGGACGATCCGGAAGCGCTGCTGGTGGTGGATGGCGAAGACCATACCGACGCCGAACTGCTGCCGCGTCCGCCGGTGGTGACCGTGATGGGTCACGTCGACCACGGCAAGACCTCGCTGCTCGACTACATCCGCCGCACCAAGGTGGCTGCGGGCGAAGCTGGAGGCATTACGCAGCACATTGGTGCATACCACGTGGAAACCGAGCGTGGCGTGATCACCTTCCTGGACACCCCGGGTCACGAGGCCTTCACGGCCATGCGTGCCCGTGGCGCCAAGGCCACCGACATCGTGATCCTGGTGGTCGCGGCGGACGACGGCGTGATGCCGCAGACCAAGGAAGCGATTGCGCACGCCAAGGCTGCCGGCGTGCCCATCGTGGTGGCGATCAACAAGATCGACAAGCCCGAAGCCAACCCGGACCGCGTGAAGCAGGAACTGGTGGCCGAGCAGGTGTTGCCGGAAGAGTACGGCGGCGATTCGCCGTTCGTGCCGGTGTCCGCCAAGACCGGCCTGGGCATCGACGACCTGCTCGAGCAGGTGCTGCTGCAAGCCGAAGTGCTGGAGCTGACGGCCCCGGTGGACGCCCCGGCCAAGGGCCTGGTGGTGGAAGCCCAGCTGGACAAGGGCAAGGGCCCGATCGCGACGATCCTGGTCAGCAGCGGTACGCTCAAGCGTGGCGACGTGGTGCTCGCAGGCAGTGCCTACGGCCGCGTGCGCGCCATGCTTGACGAGAACGGCAAGCCGACGAAGGAAGCGGGTCCGTCGATCCCGGTGGAAATCCAGGGTCTGTCGGAAGTGCCGGCCGCTGGCGAGGAAGTGCTGGTGCTACCGGACGAGCGCAAGGCGCGTGAAATCGCCCTGTTCCGTCAGGGCAAGTTCCGCGACGTGAAGCTCGCCAAGCAGCAGGCCGCCAAGCTGGAAACGATGCTCGAGCAGATGAGCGAAGGCGAAGTGCAATCGCTGCCGCTGATCGTGAAGGCCGACGTGCAGGGTTCGCAGGAAGCACTGGTGCAGTCGCTGCAGAAGCTGTCGACGGAGGAAGTGCGCGTGCAGATCGTGCACGGCGGCGTGGGCGGCATCTCGGAGTCGGACGTCAACCTGGCTGTGGCCTCGAAGGCGGTCATCATCGGCTTCAACGTGCGGGCCGATGCCGGCGCGCGCAAGCTGGCCGAGCACAATGGCATCGACATCCGCTACTACAACATCATTTACGATGCGGTAGACGAGATCAAGGCGGCGATGTCCGGCATGCTGGCGCCGGAGAAGCGCGAGACGACGATCGGCCAGGTGGAAGTCCGCCAGGTCTTCCGTGTACCGAAGATTGGCGCCGTGGCCGGCTGTATGGTCACCGACGGCATGGTCAAGCGCAACTCGCTGGTGCGCGTGCTGCGCAACAACGTGGTGGTGCACACTGGCGAACTGGACTCGCTCAAGCGGTTCAAGGACGACGTCAAGGAAGTCAAGCAAGGCTTCGAGTGCGGTTTGTCGATCAAGAACTTCAACGACGTTCAGGAAGGCGACCAACTCGAGGTGTACGAAATCACCGAAGTGGCGCGTACGCTGTAAGGCGATACGCAAGACGGCAGGCTCCGGCCTGCCGTTTTCACTTTGGGCACAAGACAGGTTTGAATGGCCAAGAAAGGCAATATCTCCTCCCGCAATCTGCGGCTTTCCGACCAGATCCAGAAGGAACTGGCCGAGATGATCCAGCGCGAACTGCGCGACCCGCGCCTGGGCCTGGTCACGCTGCAATCGGTGGCGCTGACGCCGGACTACGCGCACGCCAAGGTCTACTTCACGGTGCTGGGCGCCGAGCCTGAGGTGGCCGCCGGTATCCTGCGCGAGAAGGCCGGTTACCTGCACTCGCTGCTGTTCAAGCGCCTGCACATTCACACCGTGCCGACGCTGCATTTCCATCACGACACGTCGGTGGAACATGCCATCGAGATGTCGAAGCTGATCAACGAAGCCAATTCGACGCGCGCCAAGGACGACGAGTAAGTCCGTCGCGCCGTTCCGCCTCTGTGACGCGCGCCGGACCCGCTCCGGCGCCGCGCTTCTCCCCCCGCCGCAATGACCGATTCCCCCGCAACCCGTCCGCCCCGGCTGCCACGCCGCGACGTGCACGGCGTGCTGCTGCTCGACAAGCCGCTGGGCCTGTCGTCCAACGACGCGCTGGTGCGCGCCAAGCGCCTGCTGCGCGCCAACAAAGCCGGCCACACGGGCACGCTGGACCCGCTGGCCACCGGCCTGCTGCCGCTGTGTTTCGGCGAGGCGACCAAGTTCTCCCAGGACCTGCTCGACGCCGACAAGACCTATGAGGCCGTGGTACGGCTAGGCATGACGACGACCACCGGCGATGCCGAGGGCGAAGTCGTTGCCGAACGCCCGGTCACCTGCGACCGCGCGGCACTGGATTTGGCTGTTTTACGATTTACAGGACCGATCGAACAGGTGCCGCCGATGTACTCGGCACTGAAGAAGGACGGCAAGCCGCTATATGAATACGCGCGCGCCGGGCAGACCATCGAACGCGCGGCGCGGGCGGTGACGATCCATGCAATCGAACTGCTCGACGTGGCCATCGACGCCAATCCGCCGCAATTCACGATGCGCGTACGTTGCAGCAAGGGCACCTACATCCGCACACTGGGCGAGGACATCGGCGAAGCGCTCGGCTGCGGCGGCCACCTGACCGCCTTGCGCCGCACGGCGGTGGGCGACCTCACACTCGACGGCGCGGTGACGCTGGAGCAGATCGACCAGCAATCCGACGATATCCGTCCGACCCTGCTTGCGCCCGTGGACGCCTTGCTGCAGCGCTGCGTGCCCGTGCAACTCGACGACGCCGCGATGGCGCGGTTCCTTCAGGGCCAGCGCATCGCCCTGCGCGACCTGCCCGAAGGCACCGCGCTGGAAGAGGAGACCCTGGCGCGCGTGTACGGCGGCGAGCCGTCCCGCCTGCTGGGTGTGGCCCGGATGCGAGAAGGCGCGCTGCGCCCGGAACGGCTCGTAAAGATCTGAAAACTGGGCGGGGAGCCTTAGACGATACGCCCGTGGACGTGTTGTATATTCACGCCGTGATGCCGTAGGCATCAGCGCGGCGAGCGGTCAGGGCCGCAATAAAAACAACAACTTGCGGGGTAGTCCATGTCATTCCGAACCTTCGGTGCCGCGCTGCGCGCACCGTATGCAGTTCTGTCGTCTGCCCGGTCGTGGCTGGCGATACTCTTTCTGGGTTGTGCGGCCCTGCTGTCGGGGTGTGTCACCGATGAAGACGACGGCAGTGTCCAGGCACCGGCCGGGCTGAGTTACACCATGACATCGGCGATCTACCAAGCCGGCCAGCCGATCGTCCCGAATCGGCCCAGCGTCAGCGGCGGCGCCGTGACGCGCTATACCGTGGTGCCGGCTTTGCCGGCGGGGCTGACGCTCGACGCGGCCAGCGGGGTGATTGCCGGTACGCCCACAGCAGTCAGCGCCGTAACAGTATACGTAGTGACCGCGGAGAACGCCGCCGGCAGCGCTACAGCCCGGGTGCAGATCGAGGTGCGCAACACTGAGGCGGCGCCTTCGGGGCTGGCTTACCGCGAGTCGGCCGTCATCTACACCGTCGGCACAGCCATCACGGCGAATACGGCCACCAGCGCCGGCGGCCCCATTTCCACGTTCCGCATCGCGCCGGCGCTGCCGGCCGGACTGGCATTCAATACCCAGACCGGCGCCATCACCGGCACGCCGACCGCCCTGGCGGCAGAGTCGAGCTATACCGTCACGGGCAGCAACGGGGCAGGCGAGACCACCACCGCATTGCGTATCGCCGTGCAGGCCGCCCCCGTGGCACCGGCCAGCCTCGCGTTCAGCACGCCCTCGGCCCGCTACGTTGTGGCGGAAGCCATCGTGCCCAACACCCCCGTGGTGACTGGCGGTGCGGTCACAGCATATGCAGTCAGCCCCCCTTTGCCGGTGGGCTTGAGCATGAATGCGCAAACCGGCGTGATTGCTGGCACGCCGGCGGTTTTGCAGTCGCAGGCGGTCTACACGGTCACGGCCCGCAATGTCGCAGGTAGCGCGCAGGCGCAGGTACGAATCTCGATCACGGCGCGGGGCAGCTAGGCTTCAGCTACACCCACGGTGTTCTCGGGAAGTGGCGGTAACGACACGCAGTCCGCCACGCAGGCCCCGGGCCCCCATGACCTATCCTTGACCCACCAGCCACGGATCAGCGGTGGGAGCCATGCGTTGCCTGATTTTTTGCGCGGTGCAGTGCCTGCTGGCCGTGACGTGGACGCTCTACGTGGCTTTCCTGCCGCAACTCGCCGCGCAGGTCGGCATCGGCAAGGCGCAGGTCGCGTGGATTCTGCTGATGGATCAGGCGATCTTCGTCATCGCCGACAGCGCCATGGGCATCGCCGCCGACCGCATGGCCAACGCCATGCACCGGCTGGGTGTCTGGATCCTGGCGATTTCGGTCGTCTCCGGCGTGGCCTTCGTGCTGCTGCCGGCGGCGACTTCGCCGGCGCTGCTGGTGGGGCTGACCGCGCTCTGGGCCGCCACCTCGTCCGCGTTGCGCGCGCCGCCGATGGTCATCATCGCGCGTCGCCTCGAACGCTCCGCCACGCCATTGCTGATTTCCTGGTCGATATTGGGCATCGGGCTGGCCGGGGCGCTGGCTCCGATGCTGACGGCTGCGCTGCGCCAGTCCTCGCCCCTGGTGCCGTTCGTGCTGGCGAGTGTCGGCCTGATGGTGGCGGTGGTCGCACTGCGCTGGATCGAGCTGCCGCCGCGCGAGGCTCCTCCGGCCCGCCGCATGCCGCCCGCGCCCATGCCGGCGCTGTGGATGTTCTTCGCCGCCACGTGGCTGCTGGCGTTCGGCTTCCAGATCCACACCGCGATCAATTCCGGCGCCACCTATCTCCGCTTCGCGCCGGCCACGGAACTGGTGCGCTACATGCCGGCCTTCTGGGTGGGCTTTGTCCTTGGCGTGTTGCTGCCGCAGGCGCCATGGCTGAAGCGCGTGCCGGCTGCCGTGCTGCTGCTGGCATCGGCCCTGTTGGGGGCGCTTACGCTGGTTGGCTTCGCCTCGGCCTCCACGCTCCCGGGCGTGTTGCTGGCGCAGGGCCTGGCGGGGGTGTTGTGGGCGATGGTCTTCGGCACGGTGGTCAATGCGGCGACCGATGCCGGCCATGTGGGGCGGGAAGGGCGCTTCGTCGGGCTGGTGTTCTCGCTCGCGGCCCTGGCGGCGTTGGCGCGCATCGCCATGCTGGCTGCCGGCGCCACCGCGCCGCTGGCGGGCTGGTTGCCCTGGCTGCCGGTGTTCGCCTGGGGGGGCGCCGCTGCGTTGCTGGCCGCGTTTGCGTGGCAGGGCGGCACGCGGATGGTGCCGCCCGTCAGCGCCGCATCGCCGCCGGAGCGTCGATAGCGGCGCGCGCTCAGTGGCGGGTCAATGCGCGCCGGCCGCTTCGGCCCCGCCGCCGCCCTGGCTGCGCTTGGTTAGCCAGACAAAGCCGATCAGCACGAAAAACAGCACGCCCGAGATCCAGAAGATGTCGTTGGCGCCCAGCATCGACGCCTGGAGCGAGATGTTCCGCTCCATCAGCCCGATGGCCTGCGCCTGCGTCATGCCCATCTGCATCAGGTGGTGCAGCTGCTCGGTGTAGGTGGCGCTGTAGGGGTTGATCTGCTCCACCAGCTGCGCGTGATGGAGCGCCGAGCGGTTTTCCCAGACCGTGGTCGAGATCGACGCCCCGATCGCCCCGAACGTGATCCGCACGAAGTTCGACAGCCCCGACGCCGCCGGAATCTTCTCGGGCGGCTGGCCGGACAGGATGATCGACGTCAGCGGAATGAAGAACAGCGCCATCGCCGCACCCTGGATCAGCGTGGGAATCATCAGCGTGCGCGTGTCCACCCCGGTGGTGAACCCGGCCCGCATGAAACTGACAATGCCGAAGGTGATGAACGCGCCCGTGGCCACCCAGCGCGCGTCCACCTTGGGCAGGATGCGCCCGATGATCGGCGACAGGATGATCGCAAAAATGCCCACCGGCGCCATGACGATGCCGGCGTCCGTGGCGGTGTAGCCGACGATGGTCTGCAGCCATAGCGGCAGGATCACCAGGTTGCCGAAGAACAGCCCGTACGCCACCGAGATGGCCACCACGCCGGCGGCGAAGTTGCGGCCCTTGAACAGGTGGATGTCCACCACCGGGTGCTTCTCGTAGTTTTCCCAGATCAGGAAGAACAGGAAACCCACCACGGCGATCACGGTCAGCGCCACGATCACGCTGGAGTGGAACCAGTCGAGCTCCTTGCCCTTGTCGAGCATCAGCTGCATCGAGCCGACCCAGATCACCAGCAGCGCCAGCCCGATGCGGTCGATCGGCAGGGTCTTGGTGGGCGTTTCACGCTCGCGGTAGATCGCCCAGGTAGCGTATGCGGCACCCAGGCCGACCGGGATATTGATGTAGAAGATCCACGGCCAGGTCATGTTGTCCGAGATCCAGCCGCCGAGCAGCGGCCCCATGATCGGCGCGACGAGCGTGGTCATGCCCCACAGCGCCAGCGCCATCGAACTCTTGGCCGGTGGATAGCTGGCCAGCAGCAGCGACTGGGAGAGCGGGATCATTGGCCCGGCTACCGCGCCCTGGAGGATCCGGGCGGCCAGCAGCGTCTCGAGGTTCGGCGCCACGCCGCACAGCCACGACGAGACCACGAATAGCAGGATCGACAGCACGAACAGCCGCACCGCGCCGAAGCGCGTGGTCAGCCAGCCGGTCAGCGGCACCGAGATGGCATTGGCCACTGCGAACGAGGTGATGACCCAGGTGCCCTGGTTGGGCGAGACGCCAAGGTCGCCCGAGATGGCCGGGATCGACACATTGGCGATCGACGAGTCGAGCACGTTCATGAACGTGGCCAGCGACAGCGCGATCGTGCCGATCACGAGCTTGCCGCCGGTGAGCGGCGGTGGTGCCGCGGTGGGCGCCTTGGCCGGTGCCGGTGCCGGCGAGGCGCCTGCGCCCGGCGTGGCGGTGGTGGAATTAGCCATGAGCGGTCAGCCGTGCGGAATCAGGGATACAGGGAATCCGGAAATCGGGGAATCAGACAATTACGTATTGGCCGGCTTGGCCACGGCCGCCGCGGCGCCCGCCTTGCCGGTCACGGCCGGGGCTGCCTGCGGCGCGGCCGAGGTGCGGCCACCGTTGTTCAGCGCGATGATCCGGGCGATCAGTTCGTCGGCGTCCTGCGCCACCTTGTCGTAGACATTGGTCTCGAGCGGCTTGGCGGCCGAGGCGCTGAGCATCGCGCCGCCTTCTTCCTTGCGCACGTCGACGGTGACGTTCATCGACAGGCCCACGCGCAGCGGATGGTCCTTCAGCTGCTGGGGATCCAGCGCGATGCGCACCGGCAGGCGCTGCACCACCTTGATCCAGTTGCCCGTGGCGTTCTGCGCCGGCAGCAGCGAGAACGCGGAGCCCGTGCCGGCCGAGAAGCCCGCCACGTGGCCCGTGTACTTGACCTTCGAGCCGTAGACATCGGCTTCCAGTTCCACCGGCTGGCCGATCCGCATATGCGTGATCTGCACTTCCTTGAAGTTGGCATCCACCCACACCTGGTCCAGCGGCACCACGGCCATCAGCGGCGTGCCAGGGCTCACGCGCTGGCCCACCTGCACCGAGCGCTTGGCCACGTAGCCGGTGACCGGCGCGGGCATCGTCGAGCGCGCGAAGGCGAGGTAGGCCGAACGCAGGTTCGCGGCGGCGCGCTGCACATTGGGATGTTTCTCAACCGTGGTCTGGTCGGTCAGCACCTTGTTCGAGGCGAGTTGCTCCTGCGCGGCCAGCAGCGCCGATTCGGCGGCCTTCAGCGCGGTCTGCGCATGAGCAATTTCTTCGTTCGACACCGCGCCCGAGCCGGCAATCGCCTGGCGGCGGCGCAGGTCGTCGCGCGCCTTGGCCACGTCGGCCTGGCGCATCGCCACGTTGGCGGAGAGCGAGCCGTTGTTCACATAGAGCGTGCGTACTTCGCGCACGGCCTGGGCGAGCTGGGCCTCCGCCTGTTCCATGGTCACCTGGGAGTCGGCGCGGTCGAGCTGGATCAGCGGCTGCCCGGCGGTGACGAGCTGCGTGTCGTCGGCGGTGATCGAGATCACCGTACCGCCCACCAGCGGCGTGACCTGCACCACGTTGCCCGCTACGTAGGCATCGTCGGTGTTCTCGAAATGGCGCGCGTAGACGCCCCAGTACAGGCCATAGCCAAGCCCGGCCACGACGACGGCGGCGGTCAGCGCCACCAGCAGGCGGCGGCGCTTGCCATTGTTGTCGGCGGACGGGACCGGGGTTTGTGGCGCGGCAGATTGGGGAGTGTTGCTCATGATGTCTGTCTTTTTGCGTAGTCTTTGACGGATTGTCGGGAGTCGGCGGGTGGGCGCTTGGTCAGCCCTGGGCGGCGCGCGGCGTTTGCGCGGTGTCGGGCGTTTCGCCCTGGTAGCCGCCGCCGAGCGCCTTCATCAGCCCCATCTGCAAATCGAGCCGCCGTGCCTGGAGGTCGGTGGCCAGCCGGCGCTGCTGGAGCACGTTGCTTTCAGCGTTGAGCACGGTCAGCTGCGTGCCGAGGCCGGCCTTGTAGCGCGTGGTGGCCAGCGCGTAGGCGTGCTCGGCCAGGTCCAGTGCCTCGCGCTGGGTCTTGATCTGGGTGTCCACGCTGCGGATGCTGGTCACGGTGTCGGCGGTTTCGCGCAGCGCATCGACCAGCGTCTGGTTGTAGTTCGCCACGGCGATGTCGTACTGCGCGTTCTTGCCCTTGAGGTTGGCGCGCAGCCGGCCGCCTTCGAACACCGGCAGCCGCACCGAGGGACCGATGCCGAAGGTGCGGCTGATGCCCATCAGCAGGTTCGACGGATCGAGCGAGGCCACGCCGGCGAACGCGGTCAGCGTCACGTCGGGCAGGAACTCCTTCTTCGCCACGCTGATGTCCTTGGATGCCGCCTCCACGCGCCAGCGCGCCGCCACCACATCCGGACGACGGCCGATCAGGCCGATGGTCAGGTCATCGGGCAGCAGCGGCGTGGCGTTGGCGAGCAGGGTGGGGCGGGCGATCTGCAGGCCGCGGTCCGGGCCCTTGCCCAGCAGCGCGGCAATCTGGTTGCGGGCGAGGGCGATTTCCTCTTCCACGCGTTGCAGGTCGGTCTGCGCGGCGGCCACGGTGCCGCGCGCCTGCGTGGTCTCGACCTGGGTATCGAGCCCGGCAGCCAGACGCTGGCGCGAGAGGTCGGTCAGGTCGCGGCGCTGGGCGATGGCGCGCTCGGCCACATCGCGCTGCGCATACAGCGCGGCCAGCCGGTTGTAGTTGCGGGCGATGGACGTGGTCAGGATCAGGCGTGCGGCCTGGCTCTCGGCTTCCATGGCGCGGTCGTCGGAGAGGGCGGCTTCCAGCGCATCGCGGTTCTTGCCCCAGAAATCGAGGTCCCACGACAGGCCCATCTGCAGGCGCGACTGGTTCTGCCAGGAGCCCGCCAGCGGCGTGCCTTCGAACAGGTCGGTTTCGGAGAATCGCTGGCGCACGATGCTGCCTTCGAAATCCACACTCGGGTACAGCGCACCGCGCGTGGCCTCGGCCAGCGCGCGCGATGCCGCCACGCGGCCCAGCGCGGCCTGCAGGCTAGGATTGTCCTTGACGGCCTCGTCGGCCAGCGCGCGGAGTTGCGCATCGTGGAACTGATCGACCCAGTCCTGCGACGGCCATTGGCCGTGATCGTTTGTAAAGGTCTGCGGCGACGCCAGCGCCTGCGCCTGCGGCTCGGCCAGATTTTGGGTGCTGCGCGAGTCACCCAGTGCCGCGCAGCCGGCCAGCACGGCCGCGGCCATGACCGTGAGGGCCAGGGCGCCCAGACGGCGGGGTGCGGAGGAGATCGGTGCGGAGGAGGAAACGGGTTGCATATCGATCTGACTTCTTCTTTAGACGTGTCGCCAGGACGGTGGCGCGTGGTGATCCGGAAAACGTGCGAAAGGGCGGATGTGCAGGGGATGGACTACCCGCCGTCGCGGTCCGTCCAGCAGGCGCCGATAGCCTGGCCGCCGCCGTTGTCGATGACCCGGTGCAGCATGCCGCGCAGTACGTCGATCTCCGCCTGGCTGAAGCCAACGAAATGACGTCGCATCACATTGCAGAAGACCGCGGGCAGCTTGGCGACGATTGCTTCGCCCTCCGCCGTGAGCGACAGGTCCACCACGCGACGATCATCGTCGCGCCGCGTGCGCACGATCAGTCCCCGCTTTTCAAGCCGGCTCAGCAGGCGGGTGATGGATCCGGCATCGGTATTCAGGCCACGCCCGAGGTCGGTCACCGTGCGGGCGCTCCCCGTCGACAACATCATCAGGCAGCTCGCCTGGGTATGTGTGATGTCAAGACCACTTACTTCCTGCTCGATCCCGAGGGAGAGCAGGTTCTTGGCCCGGGCCAGCAGGTAGCCCACGCTTGAGCCTGGTTCGTAGCTGGCCGGATCGAACAGGTCTGGCCCGGCCGAGGCGGGCGTGGAGGCAGGCGTGGAAGTGTTGTCAGGGGCACTCATTGTTTGTCGCTGCAATCATTGCTGTGGCAAATATATGCATGTGATCCACGATCCGCAAGAACGGAAATTCGTCATTGCAGGAATCGCAACGACGGCTAACATAGAAGGTCGATCCGCAGCAGAGCGTTTTGCGCCGCAGCATGCTAGAATGTCGGGTTAATTTTTCGAACGCTCCGCGTCAAGGGGACGCCGCAATGACCCGCGCCATCCGTAACATCGCCATCATCGCCCACGTCGATCATGGCAAGACCACCCTGGTCGACCAGCTCCTGCGCCAGGCAGGTACCTTCCGCGAAAACCAGCAAATGGTTGAGCGCGTGATGGACTCGAACGACCTGGAAAAGGAACGCGGGATCACGATCCTCGCGAAGAACTGTGCTGTCGAATACAACGGCACGCACATCAATATCGTGGACACTCCGGGCCACGCCGACTTTGGCGGTGAAGTGGAGCGCGTGCTGTCGATGGTCGACGGCGTGCTGCTGCTCGTCGATGCCGTGGAAGGCCCGATGCCGCAGACGCGTTTCGTGACGCGCAAGGCACTCGCACTCGGCCTGAAGCCGATCGTCGTGATCAACAAGATCGACCGTCCCGGCGCACGCCCTGACTGGGTGATCAACCAGACCTTCGACCTGTTCGACAAGCTCGGCGCCAACGACGAGCAGCTCGACTTCCCGGTGATCTACGCCTCGGGCCTGAACGGCTACGCTGGCCTGACCGAAGACGTGCGCGACGGCGACATGAAGCCGCTGTTCGAGACCGTGCTGACCAAGGTGCCGGTGCGTAACGACGACCCGGACGGTCCCCTGCAGATGCAGATCATCTCGCTCGACTACTCGAGCTACGTCGGCAAGATCGGCGTGGGCCGCATTTCGCGTGGCCGCGCCAAGTCGCTGCAGGACGTGGTGGTCAAGTTCGGCCCGGAAGGCAACCCGATCAAGGGTCGTATCAACCAGGTGCTGAAGTTCCGTGGCCTGGAGCGCGAAATCGTGCCCGAGGCGGAAGCCGGCGACATCGTGCTGATCAACGGTATCGAGGAACTGGGTATCGGCTGCACCGTGTGCGCGCCGGACGCCCAGGACGCCCTGCCGATGCTGAAGGTGGACGAGCCCACGCTGACCATGAACTTCTGCGTGAACACGTCGCCGCTGGCCGGCCGTGAAGGCAAGTTCGTGACCAGCCGCCAGCTGCGCGAACGCCTGGACCGCGAGCTGAAGTCGAACGTGGCCCTGCGCGTGGCCGAAACCGGCGACGACACGATTTTCGAAGTGTCGGGCCGTGGCGAACTGCACCTGACCATCCTGCTGGAAAACATGCGCCGCGAAGGCTACGAGCTGGCCGTGTCGCGTCCGCGCGTGGTGTTCAAGGAAATCGACGGCGTGAAGCATGAGCCGTACGAGCTGCTGACCGTGGACGTGGAAGACGGCCACCAGGGCAGCGTCATGGAAGAGCTGGGCCGCCGCAAGGGCGAACTGCTCGACATGGCATCGGACGGCAAGGGTCGTACCCGCCTGGAGTACCGCATTCCGGCGCGTGGCCTGATCGGCTTCCAGGGCGAGTTCCTGACGCTGACGCGCGGCACGGGCCTGATCAGCCACATTTTCGACGACTACGCACCGGTGCGCGAAGGCGGCCTGGGCGAGCGCCACAATGGCGTGCTGATCTCGCAGGACGACGGCGACGCCGTGGCCTACGCGCTGTGGAAGTTGCAGGATCGCGGCCGCATGTTCGTGAAGCCGGGCGATGCGCTGTACGAAGGCATGATCATCGGCATCCATAGCCGCGACAACGACCTCGTCGTGAACCCGATCAAGGGTAAGCAGCTGACCAACGTGCGCGCCTCGGGTACCGACGAAGCCGTGCGCCTGGTGCCGCCGATCCAGATGTCGCTGGAATACGCGGTGGAATTCATCGCCGACGACGAACTCGTGGAAATCACCCCCAAGAGCATTCGTCTGCGCAAGCGCCACCTGAAGGAGCACGAGCGCAAGCGTGCCTCGCGCGATACCGTGTAAAAACGGTTTGCCCCAGAAAAAACCGCGCCCTCGAGCGCGGTTTTTTCATGGTTCAACGTGTTTGGGGCTGCGCCACTCGGGCGGCTTCCAGAAGTAGCGCGGATCGCGCGCGTGCCAGGCATCCCGGAACATATCGCGCCATTCGTGGAAGGTGAGCGTCAGCGGGTTGTGCGTGCGAATTTGCCGCGTGATGCCGTACTCGGGAGCGGCCTCCTCGGGTACGAAGCTGCCAAACAGGCGATCCCAAACGGTCAGCACGCCCGCATAGTTGCGGTCGATATATTGTGGATTCTTCGCATGGTGCACCCGATGCACCGACGGCGTGTTGAGAACCATCTCAACCAGCGGCCAGCGTCGGCCCAGCCGGGTGTGGACGAAGAACTGGAACGCGAGGTTCAGGCCGACGGCCAGGATCACCCAATCTGGTGTAAATCCGATGAACGCGAGCGGAATCCAGAACAGCCACATGCCCGAGATCGGGTAGGTCAGGCTCTGCCGGAACGCTGTTGAGAAATTCATGCCTTCCGACGAGTGGTGCGCCACGTGCGAGGCCCACAGCCAGCGCACCCGATGGCTGGCCCGGTGGAACCAGTAATACAGAAAATCCTGTAGCAACAGCAGCAGCGCGAAGGACCACCACGTCTCCGGCACCGCGCGCAGGCCGTGCGCGTAGCACCAGGTGTAGACCGTGCGGATCAGCAGCCAGAGGAAGAAGGCATCCGACGCCTGGTGCATCAGCGCGAGGCTGGCGTTGGACAGCGTGTCCCGCCAGCTGTAGACAGCGGGGTCGCGGCGCGCCCAGTACCAGGCCTCCCAGCCGATGGTTAGCAGGAAGACCGGCGCGAAGGCCATCAGGATCAGGCCGGGATCGAATCCGGCGGGTTGGGGGGGCGTGGCGTGCATGGCGCAAGTGTGCACATTCTTAAGGTTTTTGCGTGGAGGGCTTCCTCCATACGCCGCCAGGTGCCGCATCGTACGCGTGCGGGTCGCCTATCGCACATCATCACAAATCTGCAACACAGACTATCCATCGCGATGCATCAAGGTTCGCGCGGGCGCGCCGTCATTGCGTGAGCGGCCAGGGAGGAGTGGCCGCTTTTCACGTTACGGAGAGTCGCCCCCATGTTTCGCAACACTACGATCGGAGCCCGGCTGTGGCTCCTCACGATTGTCACGAATTTGTTGCTGCTGATTGTCGGCGGCGTTGGTTGGTTGGGCATGTCGCGCAGCAACGATGCTACGCGCCAGGTCTATCAGCAGCAGCTTGCCGCTGCGACGTATCTGGCCGAAGCGCGGTCCAACCAGTTGCTGGTGCGCGTGCTGCTGGATCAGGCCGCTTTCGCCACCGACCCGGCCGACGCCAAGGCGCGCTCCGCCACGGCACAGGACTTCGCGCGCCAGTCCGACGCGGCCTGGAAGTCGTATCTTGAGATTCCTCGCAACGAGGAACAGACGCGTGCCACCGAGGCCGTATCGGCCCGCCGCCAGGCGCTGTTCGCGCAGGGTGTGGCGCCGATGATTGCCGCGCTCCACGCTGGCAACCGCGACGCGATGATGACGGCAGTCATGGACACGATTCCCAAGCTCGATATCCAGTTCACGGCCGTCAACACGGAACTGGGGCGCTTGCAGGTGGCAAGCGCCAAGGCCGTGTACGAAAGTTCTCAAGATCGTTACGGTCGGCTGTTGACGCTCTCGCTTGCCGTACTGGCTGTGGGGCTGGTGTTCAGCACCGTGGTGGCGTGGCGCCTGCGCGTTTCCATCGTCCGGCCGCTCGATGTGGCCATTGCTCGCTTCGCCCGCATCGCCGACGGCGACCTCGGCACCGCGCACCGGGACGATGCCGGCGTGATGGCTGACGAGCACGCCAGGAATGAGACGAGTCGCATGCTGGGGATGCTCGGCCGCATGCAGGCCCGGCTGCGCGAGATGGTGGGCGAGGTGCGCGGTGGCGCCGACTCGATCGCCGCCGCCAGCGCGCAGATCGCCAGCGGCAACGCCAATCTGTCGCAGCGCACCGAGCAGCAGGCCGCGTCGCTCGAGGAAACCGCTTCGAGCATGGAGCAACTGACCGGCACCGTGCGCCACAACGCCGATAGCGCGCGCGACGCCACCTCGCTGGCGACTAACGCCCAGACGCTGGCCGAGCGCGGCAGCGCGGCGGTTTCGCGCGTGGTGGACACCATGCGCGCCATCGACGCCGGCGCCAACAGGATCGTCGACATCATCGAGGTAATCGAGAAGATCGCATTCCAGACCAACATCCTGGCGCTCAATGCCGCCGTGGAAGCTGCCCGCGCCGGCGAGCACGGGCGCGGCTTTGCCGTCGTGGCGGGCGATGTTCGAGATTTGTCTCAGCGTTGCGCGGCGGCGTCTAAGGAGATCCGGGGGCTGATCGGCGCGTCGGTGTCCAGCGTGCGCGAGGGCACCTCCCTCGTGGACGGGGCGGGCAGGGCGATGCAGGACATCGTGGACGAAGTACGACGCGTGAGCGACATCATCGGTGGCATCAGCGCGGCATCGGACGAGCAGTCGCGCGGCATCGAGCAGGTGAACGTGGCGGTGTCCCATATGGACGGCATGACGCAGCAGAACGCGGCGCTGGTCGAGGAGGCTGCCGCCGCGGCGGCGTCGCTCCAGGATCAGGCGCAGCGGCTGACGGGTCTTATGGCCGCCTTCCGGATGGCCTGAGCCGAGTCCGTTGAGACGATTCTGAAAATCGAACAGTGCCCGGGCATGGTCATGTGGCTGGCGTAAAATCGCTGGCAACAAGAAAGGAGCAGAGACACATGACGGAGTCTGGATCGACGCAGGTAGTAGCGGAAGTGATGACCGAGGAGCGTGGCGGGGTGGCGTACCTGACGCTGAACCGCCCGCAGGCGCTGAACGCGCTCTCGCTGGAGATGATTCGCGCGATCACGGATGCGCTGACGCGCTGGGAGGCCGATCCGGCGGTGCATGCGGTGGTGGTGGCGGGCGCGGGCGGCAAGGCGTTCTGCGCCGGCGGCGACATCCGCTGGTTCCACAAGGCCTGGCACGCGCAGGACCCGCTGCTGGACCAGTTCTTCGTCGAGGAATACGCGCTCAACCGCCTGATTCACCGTTACACGAAGCCCTATATCGCGCTGATGGACGGCGTGGTCATGGGCGGTGGCATGGGCATCTCGCAAGGTGCCCGCCTGCGCATCGTCACGGATCGCACGAAGATGGCGATGCCCGAGACCAATATCGGCCTGTTCCCGGATGTGGGCGGCGGCTGGTTTCTCGCCCGCACGCCGGGCCGGCTGGGCGAGTACCTGGGGCTGACCGGCACGGTCATCCACGCCGCCGATGCGCTGTACGCGCGTCTGGCGGATGTCTACCTGCCCGCCAACGTGCTGGCCGAGATGGTGGCGGCGCTGCAGGCGGCCCGATTTACCAGCCCCGAGTCGGTGCTGGCCCATATCGCCAGGTTCACGGACCAGCACACGGCGGCTTGCGTGCCGGCCGACAGCAGCCTCGCGCGGCTGTCGGACCAGATCGACGCCACGTTCGCGGGCGCGACGGTGCCTGCCATCCTCGCGGCCGTCAGCGATGCCGAAGGCGACTGGGCTGCCCAGACCGCCGCGATGCTGCGCAGCCGTTCCCCGCTGATGCTGTGCGTGACGCTCGAGCAGATTCGCCGCGCGCGGTCGATGGCACTGGACGACGAACTACGCATGGAACTGGACATGATGTATCACGTGTTCCGCATTGGCGAGAAGGTGGAAGGCATCCGCGCGCTCGCCGTCGACAAGGACCACCAGCCGAAATGGCAGCCGGCGCGGCTCGACGACGTGAGCGCGGCGCGTGTGCGATCATTCTTCGACAGTCCGTGGCGGCGCGAGGAACATCCGCTGGCCAGTCTCGGTCGATAGACAACCCGAGCCGGGCGACATGCCTGGCAGGGTTTTCGCTGCTTCCGTTGCAATCCGTTGTACTTCAACCGTCAACAGTGAAAGGAAACCGTGATGAGCAATCCTCGTGATGTCGCCGTAGTGGTGGGAAGCCTGCGCAAGGAATCCCTGAACCTGAAACTGGCCAAGGCATTGGCGGCGCTGGCGCCGCCGCAGTTGAAACTGGATATCGTGGAGATCCGGCAGCTGCAGATGTACAACCAGGACGACGACGACAATCCGCCAGTCGAGTGGGTGGCGTTCCGCGATCGCATCCGCCGCGCGGATGCGGTGCTGTTTATCACGCCCGAGTACAACCGCTCGGTGCCCGGTGTGCTCAAGAACGCCATCGACGTGGGCTCGCGCCCATACGGGCAGAGCGCTTGGGACGGCAAACCAGGCGGCGTGATCAGCGCATCGCCGGGTGCCATCGGCGGTTTCGGCGCCAATCATCACCTGCGCCAGTCGCTGGTATTCCTCAATATCCCGGTGTTGCAACAGCCCGAGGCCTATATCAGCGGTGTCGACAAGCTGTTCGACGCGCAGGGCGGGATTGCGAACGAATCCACACGCGGTTTCCTGAGCAAATACCTCACGACGTTTGCCAGCTGGATCGACAAGAACGCCGCCCGTTGATCCAGGCGGGGACGGAGGGTCAGCCCAGTCCTACATAGCGAAGCGGGGCGGCTCCGACATCGCCGGCAGGTGCGTGTTTCTATAGTGGAATCAAGCCCACTACAGATACACAGGAGGAAAACCATGCCGTACATCGTCGCGTGGCTACTCGGCGTCCCGGCCTTCGTGCTGGTTCTGATCTGGCTGTTCATGCATTGATGCACCCGCATCACGAGCAACAGAAAATGGCGCTTTCGGGCGCCGTTTTCTGTTGCTCGGCCGCTGCGTGTGCTGCCGGCGCATCCCCTGTCGATGCCCCGCAAACCACGTATACTGCGGGTCTCCCGATGGCCGGGCTCCCCAGGCTCCATCCGCTATCCCAAGATCCGCATGACCGCAAATCCCCGCCGCATCTCTGTGGCCCCGATGATGGATTGGACTGACCGCCATTGCCGCACTTTTCACCGTGCGTTGAGCCGGCACACCTGGCTGTATACCGAGATGGTGACGACTGGCGCATTGCTCCATGGCGATGTGGCGCGGCACCTTGACTTCGACGCCGCCGAGCAGCCCGTGGCGCTGCAACTGGGCGGTAGCGAGCCCGCGGACCTTGCCCAGGCTGCAAAACTCGGCGAACAATGGGGCTACAAGGAAATCAACCTCAACTGCGGTTGCCCGTCGGAGCGCGTGCAGCGTGGTGCTTTTGGCGCTTGCCTGATGGCGGAGCCAACCCTGGTGGCAGATTGCGTCCACGCGATGCGCGATGCGGTGTCCATTCCGGTGACGGTCAAGCATCGGATCGGTATCGATACGATCGAACACTACGATTTTGTCCGCGATTTTGTCGGTACGATTGCCGATGCGGGGTGCGAGACGTTTATCGTTCATGCGCGCAACGCGATATTGAAGGGCCTGAGCCCGAAGGAAAATCGAGAAATCCCGCCGCTCCGTTATGAGGTTGCTTATCAGCTAAAACGCGAGTTTCCAAAGCTCGAGATTCTCATCAATGGCGGCGTCGTGACCTACGACGAGATCGCCGAGCACCTGCAACACGTGGACGGTGTGATGATTGGCCGCGAGGCGTATCACCAGCCGTATTTCCTTTCGGAAATGGATGCGCGGTTCTATGGCGCGAACGCGCCCATCCCCGCGCGGCAGGAGGTGGAATTGGCGATGCAGGACTATATCGGCGCTTTCGTGGAGCGGGGCGGCTACATGGGCGCCGTTACGCGGCACATGCTGGGCTTGCATCGTGGCATCCACGGTGGCCGGGGCTGGCGTCGTGTGCTGTCAGATGCACGCCGGATGCATGCCGCGCGTAGCCGCATGGCCGTGGATGCGCTCTTCGAGGAAGCACGCAGTCATTTGCGTCCGGACCTGCTTGAGGCGGCCTGATCGCCACAGCTGAATCGAGGGAAGACTCTAATTTCGAACGATCGTTCTATGCAGGGTGCCCGTGCGGGTGCGCGCAGCGGTGTATTGGGCGGTCGGTGGCGCTGAATCCCGCACCAGCAAAGGGATTCCCCTAATTCGCCGCTTGGCGGCCACCTTCTTACACTGTGCTTGCCCTCGAATACAGGGCTTTCTTCAACTGATTATTGGGCCCGCCGTGTGCGGGCTCTTTTTTTGTCCACCGCACTTGGGTTTGCCCGAATAGTGCTCACGATCTGGGCCAACTACATTGACTCTGCCTTCAGGGCATTGAGATCGCTAATTTAAGAGTCCGCTACGGCGGGCTCTTTTTTTTTGCCCTCGCATCTGTGCATCCCCAAAAAAAACAGGCGACTCTTGGTTACCAAGGCCGCCTGACGGGAATGTCGAGGGGGGTCAATGTCCCTCGCGAAAGAGTATCTATCAGCACCAATTGCGCCAGAACCCTGCGTTGGTGGGGCGCCCCGCGTTTTTCGTGCGGTAGTCGATGGACATTTTGAGTTGGCGAAATCGTGTTCGATGTTCCACGCTATAGAGAATCGCATGCTTGAAAGTAGGTAAGCGACGTTTTCGTCATGTTACGATGCCGTCAATGCCGCGACAGTCGGCATGTGGCCTGTGAATCCTGCGCAAGCGGGATTTCGGTGGGGGAAAAGCAAGTGGGCTGGCCGGTTGTCGGCGTCGCAGTGCGTGCACGAGCACGGGCCGGCGCGATAGATCGGAAGCGAGCCCTGAGGGGTAGCTCATGGTGGATGGGGAAGAGCCATTCGGCGAGGTCTTTGAGGATTTCCGCCTGATCTGGGTGGCCGAGCGCCTGCAGGACGGCAAATGGACTGCGCGGTATTGCTGGCATGCTGGCACGTCAGTGGAAGCTGGCAAGGCATTGCAGCGTGATGTGCTCAACGGCAAGTCCCGGCGACTGCTCGGTCTGTTTCCGAGCGAGGCCGAGACCGTTGCCGCGATCAAGGAGGCGGTGCTGCTGGAAGCGAAGTGGCACGGCAGTCGATAAGGCAGGTAGGAAGGTGAAATTTTTTTGTGCGGAATACTAGCCATCCTCTGAAGATCCTTGTAGAATCTTGGTTTTCGTTGAACGGCAACGCCGGATAGCGAAAGCGCCAGCGGCAAGCTGGCAAAACCTCTACGGTGGCTGTAGCTCAGTTGGTAGAGTCCAGGATTGTGATTCCTGTCGTCGTGGGTTCGAGTCCCATCAGCCACCCCAAATTGCTTAACAAAACGGCCACTTCTCAGTGGCCGTTTTGCTTTTCTACGCGCGTGTTGTCATGTCAGTTGGCCGGGCTTAGGGCGAAGTCCTTCCTTGCTTCCCCTCCGGAAAATTGTAGAGATGGGTGTTGTCCGGCGTCTCGCCGATCTTTGTGCCGAGCGGGTCAAAGACGGCGTGACGGCGGAACTTCTCGCTGTCCGATTTAGCGCTGGCCTTGGCCAGTTCAGCGGCTTGCAGATAGGGCATCGGTTCCTTGTCCTTCTCGATCTCCAGCAGCAGCGTCTGCTCGTTCACGCGCACGCTGAACCGGCCCAGGTTGTAGAACAGGTACATCGCATAAAGATTGTCGAAGTCGCGATAGGCGCCTTGTTCCCTGCGGAAATCGAGGGACAGGACGGAGGGAAAGCGGTTGGGCAGGTCCTTGAATGCCACTCGCTCCTCTTCACGAGGTTCCACATAGGTGGAGTTGCTGTACTTTTTGTACAGCACCACGTCCATACCGTAGCCGCGCTTGCCCCATTCCTTGATTAGCTTCATCGCCATCTCCGTGGGAATGTTTGCGGTCGCAGCTGCTACCACGCGCCGCCCGGACAGGACTTTGGGACTCTTTATCGCCAGATCCTTGTAGCCGGCACCGTACTTGAATGCGGCACCGATAGTCTTGGCGCAGTTCAGGCGCAAATAATCGTACTGGATCGTGCCGCTGTGATATTCGGTGCTCGTTGCCCGTCGATGGTAATCGTCATTGATGCGGCGGAAGTAATCGACCAGCGAGTGCTTTTCCTGAGTAGGCACGCCGAAGACTCGCACACCAATCACTGATCGCTTGTAAATCTCGCCATAGTCGAGGCCGAACATCGTCTTTTCCGCGATGGAGGAAGCGGTCTTGAACAGATATTCCTTCTTAGGGATGCCGGCCATCAGATCGGCGGTGTAAAAATCATTCTCGTGTTTGGGCGAGCGGTCGGCGTAGAAGTTTGCCGAATAGACGATGTCATCGCCTAGCGCGTCGTCACGGACACCCAGGGCGATGTGGCCAGCCGAACCGCCCTTTGATGTCCCGAAGCTGATCAGCAGCTCCAGGTCGTAGGGGGCTTCGTGAAGAAGGGCGGCAATTTGATCGATATTGGCAGGCTCGGGGCCGCCCTTGCTGCCGAATTCGGCAGCAAGCCCCGGCCCTGAAATCAGCGCAGTGATGACCAGGAGCCATGCCGCCAGCCTTGTCCTCATAGCTTTCCTTACGTAGCCAGCTAGTGCCCGTCGATTCTTCACCAAAAGAATAATCGCTGATCGGTTCATGTGCCGGAAAACCGTCGGGGCGTGTGTATCGTTGACGTTGTTCCCTGATCGTGTGTGCCAGCACACATAACGACAGGTTTTCGAGAATGATTTTCGCTACGCTTCACGACGGGCCAACTGGTCTAATCCATATCATCCAGGCAATCGCCTACACGAAGCGCGAGGTCATACTGTGGCGGAGCGAATTCGATTCAACCCTGATGTCGCACTGGCGGCATTCTCCGGTGTAATCCCGATGCCGACCTTGGCTGAAATAAATGCGGCCATCGATCGATCCTTCGGCGAACAGCCTGAGCGCGCCGAGCCATTCGCGATGGCCGAGTTATTGCGCCGCAATGAAGCCTTCCGCAAGCTTGAGCAGACGGTGTGCGCCGAGACCCGGGCCTTGGCCGCCACACTCTTGAAGAAGTCTTTGCGCTGGGAGGCATTCCACGTGATTCGTTGTGCCAGCACGTCAACGCGCAACGAGAGCCATTGCCGCCACTACGATTCGCATTTGCTGACGCTGCTGATTCCGTTGAAGCTCGCGCCCGATGGCGTTTGCAACGGCGATCTGCTGGTTTATCACCCGCCGCGCGTGGCGGTATCCACGGTCAGCAATGTCTTCTGCAAGCTTCGCCATGGCATTCAGCGCAATCTGCCGTTCCCGTTCAGAAAATGGCTGACACTTCGCGATCTGCGGCGTGGCCGCTGCAATCGCGTGCCGGTGGAGCCGGGTAGCGTCTATGTCTTCAACGGCTTTGTGCTCCAGCATGCCAATCTGGATGTGGAAGTTGGCGAGCGCCGGTCGTTACTGATTCACTATTACGATCCCGGCTATTCGGCGGGTTTGAGCGCGACTGTACGGCGCGTCCGCATGCTGTGGGATCGCCTGCGCAAGAACATGACAGGCATGTACCCAGGTTGATTAGCCCGACCCAGGTGGTGGAGCGAAAAAAAACCGGCACTCGGCGGGTCGACAAGTTCCGGTTTCGCGCATCGGCGCCAATGCGCCAGGACTACGGGTGCGCGCCATCGAGTGTAAAGCACCTTCCCCGCAGAATTAATCGTTCTCTTAATTTCACGTGGTGGGCTCGCAACTGCACAATTTACAATGATTTTGGCGGCGCGGATCCGCCGCTAGCGGCTTATGCGTCCAGCTTGCCGGGCATATCCGCAAGCTCCAGCATCCGGCAGATCGCGGCCATGCTGCCGACCATCGTGCGACGCTGGGCGCCCTGGTAGACGCGCACGCCCTTGGTCTGGCGGAACGGTACGGGCTTGACCGGGCGGCGGGAAGCAGTGTGGTTGACTTGTAGCATGGCGGCACCTCGAAGTTTGCGACAGCAGGAGTCCGCGCCCGTCGTCCGGGGAGAACGGGGCGGCGTTGGCAATGCAAATCTGGGGACCGGGACAGGCGGACGCCTGCCCAGTCTCGGAAATCAGAAGCCCGAGGAGCGGATCAGCCCAACGGCGATGCCTTCCAGGGAAAATTCCTCGCGGCCGGCCTGCACCACGATATTCTCGAAATCCGGGTTCTCGGCGATCAGCTCGATCATGTCGCCGCGCCGCTTCAGGCGCTTGACGGTCACGTCGTCGCCGATGCGTGCGACGACGATCTTGCCGTTGGCCGCTTCGCTGGCTTTCCTCACGGCCAGCAGGTCACCGTCGAGGATGCCGGCATCGCGCATGCTCAGGCCCCGCACGCGCAGTAGGTAATCAGGGCGATCGTCAAATACGGAGGCGTCCACCTGGTATTGACGGTCGATGTGTTCGGCGGCAAGGATCGGGCTGCCTGCGGCCACGCGGCCTACGAGCGGCAGCGTCAACTGCATCACGCCGGCCATCGGTAGTGAGAACTGGTCTGGCATCTCCGAATCGCTGCGTGCCACCTTGAGGCGGATGCCGCGCGATGCCCCTGGCGTCAGTTCGATCACACCCTTGCGGGCCAGCGCCCGCAGGTGTTCCTCGGCAGAGTTGGGCGAGGAGAAACCGAATTCCGACGCGATCTCCGCGCGGGTGGGCGGAATGCCGGTGTGCCGGATCGTGTTGCGGATCAGGTCGAAGATCTGCTGCTGCCGGGGTGTCAGGGTCGCCATGGGTCGCCGATCTCTCGTGCCGAAGCACTGTATGTTTAAACAGTATGCTGTGATTTTATACAGTATCGAGTGAAGTGCAAGCACAATTTGCAGTGACGATGTCGGGCATGCACGACACCCCGGCAGCGCCAGTGCGCCCGGCGGCACGGGTTTGCGAGAGGCGCGGCGTCCGGCGCGCCACAGTTACAATCGCCCGGACCCGCGCTCATTTCGCTCGATTTTCTCGCTATATGTCTACGTCATTGCCCCGTATCGTCGTGCTCGCCACCGGCGGCACCATCGCCGGCTCATCCGGCAGTTCCGCAAGCACTGCGCAGTACCGCGCGGCCACCGTGCCGGTCTCGTCACTCGTCCAGGCCGTGCCCGCGCTGGGCGAGGTGGCTCGTGTGGAGACGGAGCAGGTGGCCCAGATCGACAGCAAGGACATGGCCTTCAGCTTGTGGACGACGCTCGCCGCGCGCGTGGAGCACTGGATTGCGCAGCCCGATGTGGCGGGCGTGGTCATCACGCACGGCACCGACACGCTTGAAGAAACGGCGATGTTCCTGCACCTGACGCACCGGGGTTCGGTGCCGGTGGTGCTGACGGCGGCAATGCGCCCCTCCACGTCGCTCTCGGCCGATGGTCCGCTGAATTTGCTTGACGCGGTGCGCGTGGCGGCAAGCCCGGAAGCGCGCGGGCAGGGCGTGCTCGTGGTGCTGAACCAGGAGATTCATGCGGCGCGCGATGTCGCCAAGGGTCATACCTCGGCGGTGGATGCGTTCACGTCGCCGGCAGGCGGTCCGATCGGTTTCGTGCAGGATGCCTACGTGCGCTTCACGCGTGCGCTGGCCCCCAATGACGCGCCCGCGCTGCCCGTGCCCGCGGCGTGGCCGCTCGTCGAGATCGTGGCGAGCTATGCCCAGCCGGGCAGGGTGGCCGTGGATGCGATGGTCTCGGCCGGCGTGAAGGGGTTCGTGGTGGCAGCCACCGGCAATGGCTCGGTCCATGAGACGCTGGGCGACGCGCTGGCCGATGCGGCCGCACGGGGGGTGGCCGTGGTGCGAAGCTCGCGCACGGGCGCCGGCCATGTGGCGGGGCCGGCACGCCCGCGACCGACCTCGGGTGAATTCGCCTCCGCCGGAAATCTCAATCCCTACAAGTCGCGTGTGCTGCTGCTGCTGGCGCTGGCGGCGGATGCGTCGCTTGGCGCCGATCCGACTCGCCTGCAGGCCGTTTTCCGTCAATACTGAGGGATTCCCGGCGTGCGGCCGGGATGTCAGCTTGCGTGCTGGTCCGGAACCGGGCTATACTCGCGGGCTATTCAACCTTGCCACACCGGACATGGCGCCCGGGTGGCTACATCCAAAAGGAGCGTCAATGCGTCATTACGAAATCGTATTTATCGTCCATCCGGACCAAAGCGAACAAGTGCCGGCGATGATCGAGCGTTACAAGCAGCTCGTCACGTCGCAAAACGGCCAGGTTCACCGCGTGGAAGACTGGGGCCGCCGTCAGATGGCCTACATGATCCAGAAGCTGGCCAAGGCTCACTACGTTTGCCTGAACATCGAATGCGGCAAGGACACCCTGGCCGAACTCGAGCACGCCTTCAAGTTCAATGACGCCGTGTTGCGTCACCTGATCGTGCAGACCAAGAAGGCCGAGACCGCTCCTTCGCCGATGATGAAGGAAGTGCAGCGCGAAGAAGCCCGCAAGGCCGCGCAAACGACCACGGAAGGCCAGGCTGCCTGAATGCAGTCTGCGGTGCCAGTCGTGGCAGGCGAAATCCACCACGGCAGGCCAGGTAGCGAGAGCGGGGGAGCACAGCGGTGAACCAGTTAAGGCTGACCGCCACCCTCGCGGAGCGCGATGCGCTGCGCTACACCCCGGCCGGCGTGCCCGTCGTCAACTGCATCCTGCAGCATGTCGGCGAGGTCATGGAGGCGGAAACGCCCCGGCAGGTGGAATTCGCCATCGCGGCGATGGGGATTGGTCCCGTCGGCCAGCGTCTGGAGCGGTTACCGCTCGGCACGCTGCTCGACTGCGAAGGATTCCTCGCCCGCAGGCACCGCAACAGCAAGGCACTCGTCTTTCACATCACTGGATGTAAAGCATTCGTAAAGGATTGAATCATGGCATTCGTCAAACGTGACAACAAGAACAAGAAGCGCTTCCAGCAACAGAACCCGCTGTTCAAGCGCAAGCGCTTCTGCCGCTTCACCGTGGCTGGCGTGGAACAGATCGATTACAAGGATCTGGACACCCTGAAGGACTTCATCGGCGATAACGGCAAGATCACGCCGGCTCGTCTGACCGGTACCAAGGCTCACTATCAGCGTCAGCTGGATACGGCCATCAAGCGCGCCCGCTTCCTGGCGCTGATGCCGTACACCGACCTGCACAAGAACTGATAGTCCCAGGACCGCAAGGAGAAATACACGATGCAAGTCATTCTGCTGGAAAAAGTCATCAACCTGGGCAACCTGGGCGACATCGTTCGCGTGAAGGACGGTTACGCTCGTAACTTCCTGATCCCGTCGAAGAAGGCACGTCGCGCCACGCAAACCGCGATCGCCGAGTTCGAAGTGAAGCGCGCCGAGCTGGAGAAGGCCGCCGCCGAGAAGCTGGCCGCCGCCCAAGGCGAAGGCGAGAAGCTGAACGGTCTGACCCTCCAGATCACCCAGAAGTCGGGTGTGGACGGCCGCCTGTTTGGTTCGGTGACCAACGCCGACATCGCCGAAGCCCTGGAAACCCAAGGCTTCAAGGTCGAGAAGGCCCAAGTGCGTCTGCCGAACGGCCCGCTGAAGATCGTTGGCGACCACCCGGTCAGCGTTGCGCTGCACACCGACGTGGTGGTGGACGTGACCGTGTCCGTCCTGGGCGAGCACGTCTAAGCAGCACCGTATCGATGCGCCGGCCCCGGCCGGTGTGTCCGATGCACAAGAAGGCAGGAGCCGCGCTCCTGCCTTTTTTATTGCCGCCGCGCCCTTGGGTCGGGTCCGGCGCCGCTATAATCCCACCCCATGAATGCGCCTGCCGCCGATCCCCAACTAGACAGTCTCAAGGTTCCCCCGCACTCCATCGAGGCCGAGCAATCGGTACTCGGCGGTCTGCTGCTGGATAATGCCGCCTGGGACCGTATTGCCGACTTCCTCTCCGAATCGGACTTCTACCGCTTCGATCACCGCCTCATCTTCCAGGGCATTGCGCGCCTGATCTCCGCCACCAAGCCGGCGGACGTGATCACCGTGTATGAAATGCTCCAGGTTGCCGGCAAGGCCGAGGAGGTGGGTGGGCTGGCCTACCTGAACTCCCTGGCGCAGAACACGCCGAGCGCGGCCAATATCCGCCGCTACGCGGAAATCGTGCGCGAGCGCTCGGTGCTGCGCAAGCTGGTCACCGTGGCGGACGACATTGCCTCGGCCGCTTTCGCGCCGAAGGGCCGCGAGGTGCGCGAACTGCTTGATGAGGCAGAATCCAAGGTTTTTGCGATTGCCGAAGAGGGCTCGCGGGGCCAGAAAGGCTTCCAGGAAATCCAACCGCTGCTGACGCAGGTGGTGGAGCGGATCGATGAGTTGTACCACCGCGATACCGCCACTGACGTGACCGGCGTGCCCACAGGCTTCATCGACCTGGACAAAATGACCAGCGGCATGCAGGCCGGTGACCTGATCATCGTGGCGGGCCGTCCGTCGATGGGTAAGACGGCATTTTCGCTGAACATCGGCGAACATGTGGCCGTGGAGCAGGGTCTGCCCGTGGCCGTGTTCTCGATGGAAATGGCTGGCGTGCAGCTGGCCATGCGTATGCTGGGCTCGGTAGGCCGGCTGGACCAGCACCGGCTGCGTACCGGCCGCCTGCTGGACGAGGACTGGCCGCGCCTGACCCATGCCATCCAGCGCATGAATGACGCGCAGCTGTTTATCGACGAAACGCCGGCACTGAACCCGATGGAGCTGCGGGCGCGTTCGCGCCGCCTGGCGCGCCAGTGCGGGCAGCTCGGCCTGATCATCATCGATTACCTTCAGCTGATGTCCGGCTCCGGCGGCGGCGAGAACCGCGCAACCGAAATTTCGGAGATTTCCCGGTCGCTGAAGGGCCTCGCCAAGGAACTCAACTGCCCAGTGATCGCGCTGTCGCAGTTGAACCGAAGCCTGGAACAGCGTCCGAACAAGCGTCCGGTGATGTCCGACCTGCGTGAATCCGGTGCTATCGAGCAGGATGCCGATGTGATCCTGTTCATTTATCGAGACGAAGTCTACAACCCCGATTCGCAGGACAAGGGCACGTCGGAAATCATCATCGGCAAGCAGCGTAACGGCCCGATCGGCACCGTTCGGCTCACGTTCCTGGGTCAATTCACGAAGTTCGACAACTTCAGCGGTGGCCCGGCGTTCTTTGACAACGACACCTGATCCCATAAGGCGACCCCTGACCGGGCCGTAACCCTGTAAAATATTGCGCTTTGATGACAGCCGCCCAGCGCGGCTGTCGTGCAATCTGCGCCGGCGTGTGCCGGGCTCTCCTTTGCAACACAACCTGACGCGCCAGCGAGCGCGCCACAAGGACATTTCATGTTCGGCCGATTCATGCCCACCGAGGGCAAGTTCTTCGAATACTTCAACCAGCACGCCGATTGCGCGGTGACCGCCGCCCACGAGCTGGAAGCCCTCGTCAACGACCTGCCCAACGCCGAAGCCCATGCCCGGCGCGTGCAGGCCACCGAGAAGAAGGCAGACCGCATCACGCACGACACGATCGATCTGCTGCACAAGACCTTCATCACGCCGCTGGACCGCGACGAGATCCACAAACTCATCACGACCATGGATGACATCCTGGACCTGATGGAAGACGTGGCCGAGACGATCTCGCTCTACGACGTGACCAGCCTGACCGACGAGGCGCGCCGCCTGGCCACGATCTGCGTGCAGTGCTGCGACCAGGTGAAAATCGCTGTGGGGCTGCTCGAGGATATGGGCAATGCCAGCACGATCCTGAAGACCGCGCAGCAGATAGACCAGCTCGAGTCCGAGGCAGACCGCGTGATGCGCTCGGCCATGTCGAAGCTGTTCCGGGAAGAGACCGACGTGAAGCGCCTGATCAAGTTGAAGGCGATTTACGAGCAGTTGGAAACCATTACCGACAAGTGCGAGGACGTGGCCAACATCATCGAAGGCATCGTCCTGGAAAACGCCTGAGGCGCGCACTCGCATGCAAACCATTCAAATGAGCTTGTGGGTGATCGGCCTGCTGGTCGTGCTCGCATTGCTGTTCGACTTCATGAACGGCTTCCACGACGCGGCCAACTCGATCGCCACGGTAGTGTCCACGGGCGTGCTGAAGCCGCACCATGCAGTGGCGATGGCCGCCATGTGCAATGTGGTCGCGATCTTCGTGTTCCACCTGAAGGTGGCGGCCACCGTGGGCACGGGCACGATTGACGTCAACATCGTCGATCACTACGTCATCTTCGGCGCGCTGGTCGGCGCCATCGCGTGGAACGTCATCACGTGGTTCTACGGCATTCCGTCGTCGTCGTCGCACGCGCTGATCGGTGGCCTGGTCGGGGCTGCGGTGGCCAAGGCGGGTACCGGCGCTCTGGTGGGCAACGGCCTGATCAAGACCGTGGCCTTCATCCTGATTTCGCCGCTGCTCGGCTTCTTGCTGGGCTCGCTGATGATGGTGGTGGTGGGCTGGACGTTCTTCCGCACGCCGCCGTCCCGCGTGGACCGCTGGTTCCGCCGTCTGCAGCTGGTGTCGGCGTCGCTCTATAGCCTCGGCCACGGCGGCAATGACGCGCAGAAGACCATCGGTATCATCTGGATGCTGCTGATCGCGAGCGGCCATATCGCCACGGGGGCCTCGGGTCCGCCGACCTGGGTGATCGTGAGCTGCTACGTGGCCATCGGTATGGGCACGCTGTTCGGTGGCTGGCGCATCGTCCGGACCATGGGTCAGAAGATCACCAAGCTGAAGCCGGTTGGCGGCTTCTGCGCGGAGACTGGCGGGGCGATTACGCTGTTCATCGCCTCGGCGCTTGGCGTGCCGGTGTCGACCACGCACACGATTACCGGCGCCATCGTTGGCGTGGGTTCGGCGCAGAAGATGTCGGCCGTTCGCTGGGGTGTGGCGGGTAACATCGTCTGGGCGTGGGTGCTGACCATTCCGGCATCGGCGTTCATGGCCGCCATCGCATGGTGGATCGGGCGACAGATCCTCTGACCGGATCTCGCGGAAACAAGAAAGCCAGGCATCTCGCCTGGCTTTTTTGCGCCTTTTACTAGGCGACTATTGCCGCGCGAAGGCGGCGATGGGGTCGTCGTCTTCCTGCGCGGGCGCAGGGGCGGGCGAGGGGGCCTCCCGCGCGGGCGCCGGCATCATCGGCAAATTACTAGCTGCCACCACCCTGCGGGCGCCGTTGTAACGGGAGGCCCAGTAAGACTTGCCCATGTCCTCGAGCCGCACCGTGCCACCGGTGGCGGGCGCGTGGACGAAGCGGTTCTGGCCGACATAGATGCCCACGTGGGAATTGGCGCGTCCCGTGGTGTTGAAAAACACGAGGTCGCCGGAGGCCACCTGGCTGCGGTCCAGCGACGAGCCGCGCTGGCCCATCTGCTCGGTCGTACGCGGCAAGCTTACGTTGGCGGCGCGCTGCACCACATAGCGGACCAGGCCGCTGCAGTCGAAACCGGAATCGGGGGTGTTGCCACCGTAGCGGTAGGGCGTGCCGACCAGCGACATCGCCTGGATCGAGATTTCCTCAAGTCCGGCGCTCGGGTCGATCATTGGCTTGCCGGGCGCCCGGGGCACGGATGCGCCTTGCCGGGCCGGCGGTCCGCCAGCGCAGGCTGCCAGCAGCAGCGCGGCGGCGCTCACTGCGAGGGCCGCGGTGCGGGAGGCATCGAGAGAGAAAAGGCGAAGCTGGCGCTGCGGCATCCTTCTTTTTGTTTGGTTGCCGGGTCACGCGTCCGCCCGCGGTATAGCGCGGCTAGCGCATCGTTAAAGCATTACCAGCGAAGCTGGGCGTTGCGCGTGCCGGTGCTGATCTTCATGGACTTCGGCTGACCCTTGTAGGTCGCTTCGATATTGTAGCTGCCTTCGGGCGCACGTATCAGGCAGCGGGGGCCGCCAGCCTTGAAATTGGCCACCGGCTGGCCGTCACGTGTCAGCTTGACGTCAACTTCCGACAGATATTCGCCATTCGGGCCCTGCGTGAACAGGATGCCCATGTTGAAGTTCTTTTCCTGCTCGGTCAGTTTGGCGCGCTCGTCCTCGGCCACGCCGCCGCAGACGTAGCTGACGGGGCCCATGGTGCGGATGACCATTTCCTCGGCTGCCTGGGCCGGACGCCAGGTGGCGGCGATGACCAGCGAGGTGCCGATCAGCGTTGCCGCCAGGATGCGGCGTCGCCGCGTGGCGCGCGATTGGCGGGAAAACAGGGTCCGCGGATTGCCGGACAGGTAGGGATTGAACGATTGTGGCTTGTCCATCGACGCCTCCGTATCGACATGAACACCGGACGATCATAGCGCTGCCGCCGCACTTTGGCTGTCAGCCAAAGCCCGACGCGAGATGGCGATATGGCCGGGCATCCACATGGACGCCCGGCGCCGGGTAAAAAAAGGAGACGAACGCCGCCCGGCGGACAATGCCGGGCGGGCGGTACTTAAAGAACGTCCGCCGCGTGGTCGGCCAGGCGCGAGCGTTCGCCGCGTGCCAGCGTGACATGGCCGCTGTGGCTCCAGCCCTTGAAGCGGTCCACCACGTAGGTCAGGCCCGACGAGCCCTCGGTCAGGTACGGTGTGTCGATCTGCGCGATATTGCCCAGGCAGACGATCTTGGTGCCGGGGCCGGCGCGCGTGACCAGCGTCTTCATCTGCTTCGGCGTCAGGTTCTGAGCCTCGTCGATGATGACGAACTTGTTCACGAACGTGCGGCCGCGCATGAAATTCATGCTCTTGACCTTGATGCGCGAGCGGATCAGCTCCTGCGTGGCCGCGCGGCCCCAGTCGCCGGCGGAGTCATCGCTCTTCTGCAGGACTTCGAGGTTGTCGTCGAACGCGCCCATCCAGGGCTGCATTTTCTCTTCCTCGGTGCCCGGCAGGAAGCCAATGTCCTCGCCCACGGGCACGGTGGCGCGGGTGACGATGATCTCGTTGTAGAGCTTCTGGTCCAGCACCTGCTCCAGGCCAGACGCCAGCGCCAGCAGCGTCTTGCCGGTACCGGCCTGACCCAGCAGCGTGACGAAGTCGATGTCCGGGCTCATCAGCAGGTTCAGTGCGAAGTTCTGCTCGCGGTTGCGGGCCACCACGCTCCACACGTTGTTCTTGTTGTGGGTGTAGTCCTTCAGCGTCTGGAGCAGGGCGGTCTTGCCGTTGATTTCCTTGACCTGCGCGTACAGCGGCAGGCTGCCGTCCATCGGCTCCAGGTAGACGAACTGGTTGACCAGGAACGACGGCACCAGCGGCCCGGTCAGGCGGTAGAACATGGCGCCAGACTTCGGGTCCTGCCAGCTTTCCACGCCCTTGCCGTGCTTGGCCCAGAAGTCGTTGGGCAGCTGCATCACGCCCGCGTAGAGCAGGTCCTTGTCTTCCAGGACCTGGTCGTTGAAGTAGTCCTCGGCCGGCAGCCCCAGCGCGCGCGCCTTGATGCGCATGTTGATGTCTTTCGACACCAGCACGACCTGGCGCTCCGGGAACTGCTGCTGCAGCGCGCTGACCACGCCCAGGATCTGGTTGTCGGCCTTGCCCTGCGGCAGGCCCTCGGGCAGCTTGATCTCGTTCAGGCGGGTCTGGAAGAACAGCTTGCCCTGCGCGTCGCGGTTGCCGAGCGTGGACAGCGGCAGCCCGTCGTCGAGCACGCCGTCGGTGCCGGCGACCAGCGAGTCGAGCGTGCGGCTGACCATCCGCGCGTTGCGGGCGACTTCGCTCATGCCCTTCTTGTGGTTGTCCAACTCCTCGAGCGTCATCATCGGCAGATAGATGTCGTGCTCCTCGAAGCGGAACAGCGAGCTCGGGTCGTGCATCAGCACGTTGGTGTCCAGCACGAACAGCTTGCTGGGCCCCTCTGTCTTGCGGGCGCGGCGCGTGGGGCCGGCCGCCGGCTTGACCAGGCTCACGGCCGGCGCGGACGGGGCTGGCGCCGGGGTGTCGGGCGTGCGGGCGCGCGTGGTGCTGCCGGCGCGGCCGCGCGTGGCGGGCGCCTGGAGGTCGCCCGTGTCACCGTTCGGGCCTGACTCGAGCAATGCCTCGCGTTCGAGCGCCGGCACAGGTTTCTTAACCTGCGCGGCTTTGGCCTTGGGCAGTGAGACCGGTGCGAATTCGCTTGGGTCCAGCAGTTGGGCAGGCTTGGCGGGCATGGTAGGCAGCGGCATGCTTGGACATCCTTTCAGGGGGGCGGAAAAGGGCGGGCGGCGGCGCGAAGCGCGCGGCGGGGTGCACACCTTGGTGCATGCCGGGGCGCGACGGCCGCAAACAAAAAAGCCGCCATGCCTGTTGAACAGGTGTGGCGGCTTCTTCGCGGACCCCGGACACGGCAGGTCCGCTACCAGCCCGGGGACTTTCTCTCCTGGGCCGGAACGGTACAACAGCGTGGCAACTGGGATCTGAACGCATTACGGGCCAATGTATCCGAACGTTTTCGGTTTGGCAATGACCCTGCGGACGGAGTGTTGCGCGGTGTTGCAGCCGCGCCAGTGGCGCCTGGCGGACTAGATCTTGCGGATGAGTTCGAGGACTTCGTCCACGTGGTTCGGCACCTTGATGCCGCGCATCTCGTGCCGCAGGATGCCCTTGCCGTCGAGGATGAAAGTGCTGCGCTCGATCCCGCGCACTTCCTTGCCATACATCTTTTTCATCTTGATGACGTCGAACAGGCCGCAGAGCGCCTCGTCGGCGTCCGAGATCAGCTCGAAGGGCAGTTCGAGCTTGGTCTTGAAGTTCTCGTGAGACTTCAGGCTGTCGCGCGAGATGCCGAACACCACGGCGCCGGCCGCCTCGACCTCGGCGTACTGGTCGCGGAAGTTCATCGCTTCGGTGGTGCAGCCCGGCGTGTTGTCCTTCGGGTAGAAGTACAGGACCACGGTCTTGCCGCGCTGGCCGGCAAGATGGAACTCCCCGCCGGTAGCGGGGGCGCGGAAGTCCGGAACGGCCTGGTTGAGACTGACTGTCATGCTGGTGGCTCTCCTGGATGGCGGTGCATCATCGGTGATGGCGGCCCGTTTGTTGTGGGGGTGGACCCGGGCTTGTGCCATGGCGGGTGCAGTTTGGGGCAGTCGGCCAGACTTCAAGCGTGGCGTGCGCTCAACCTCGGCAGGTTGTCGGCCGATATTCGCACCAGGGAGCCGGCTCTAGGCCTCGTCGACCACCGGCTCCACCAGCAGGATCGCCGCCACCTTGCGGCCCTCGGCCATCAGGATATTGTAGGTGCGGCATGCGGCCTGGAGATCCATGGCGTCCACGCCGATGTGGCGGCGGGCCAGCGCGGCGGTCAGGCGCGGGTGAGGAAAACGCAGCTTGTTGCCGGTGCCCAGCAGTACCACCTCTGCCTGTTTATCGAGCAGGACGTCGAAATGGGCCGGTTCCAGGTCCTCGAAGCGGGCCACCGGCCACGGCTCGACCGGGCCTTCCGGCATCACCAGCACGGACTGGTCGTGGCGGACCAGGTTGATTTCGATATACCCGGGACCGTAGCTGGTCACGGTATTGAGATTGTTGGGTTTGTCGGCGTGGAGTTTCAAGTGGGGCTCGCGGTGGCAGGATCGTGCGCCCGGCGCGGGAAAGCGTCGCTGCAATGCAAGAATCCATGCCGAAGTCTGTCATAATCCGATAAATTATAGCTTTTGCCTCCCTGTCTGCCACGCGCCGGGCACATCACCGCGGATGCGCCGCCGTCCGCCCAGACTTGCCAGGACATTCCAGAAGATTCCGAAAATCCGCTGCCACGGAGACCGGCAGCCTGCCCTGACATCGCCAACACCGCCGTGAAACCCATCCAGAAATCGAACAAGCTCCAGAACGTTTGCTATGACATCCGCGGCCCGGTGCTGGAAAAGGCCCGGCAGATGGAGGAGGAAGGGCACAAGATCATCAAGCTGAACATCGGCAACCTGGCCGTGTTCGGTTTCGATGCCCCGGAGGAGATCCAGCAGGACATGATGCGCAACCTGCCCAATTCGGCGGGTTACTCGGATTCCAAGGGCATCTTCGCGGCGCGCAAGGCCATCATGCACTACACCCAGGAGAAGAAGATCCAGGGCGTGGGGCTGGACGACATCTACGTGGGCAACGGCGCCTCGGAGCTGATCGTGATGTCGATGAACGCGCTGCTCAACAGCGGCGACGAGGTCCTGGTGCCGGCGCCGGACTATCCGCTGTGGACCGCCGCCGTGAGCCTGTCCGGCGGCACCCCGGTGCACTATATCTGCGACGAGGCCGACGACTGGATGCCGGACCTCGACGATATCCGCAGGAAGATCACCCCGAACACCAAGGCGATCGTCGTCATCAACCCGAACAACCCCACCGGGGCGCTGTATTCGGACGAGCTGCTGCAGGAGATCGTCGCCATTGCGCGCCAGCACGGCCTGATCATCTTTGCCGACGAGATCTACGACAAGGTGCTGTACGACGGCCATTCGCATACCTCGATCGGCGCGCTGTCCACGGACGTGCTGACGGTGACCTTCAACGGCCTGTCGAAGAACTACCGCTCGTGCGGCTACCGCGCCGGCTGGATGGTGGTGTCGGGCGACAAGCGCCCGGCTCAGGACTATATCGAGGGCCTGAACATGCTGTCCTCGATGCGCCTGTGCGCCAACGTGCCGGGCCAGTGGGCCATCCAGACCGCGCTGGGCGGCTACCAGAGCATCAACGACCTGGTGGCCGAGGGCGGCCGGCTGCGCCGCCAGCGCGACCTGGCCTATGAACTGATCACCCAGATCCCCGGCGTGAGCTGCGTCAAGCCCAAGGCCGCGCTGTACCTGTTCCCGAAGCTCGACCTGTCGATGTACCCGATCCAGGACGACCAGGAATTCATCTACGAACTGCTGCAGGAATCGAAGGTGCTGCTGGTGCAGGGCACCGGCTTCAACTGGGGCGCGCCGGATCACTTCCGGATCGTGTTCCTGCCGCACGAGGAAGACCTGCGCGAGGCCGTGACCCGCGTCGGCCGTTTCCTCGAAACCTATCGAAAACGTCACGGCACGGCCTGAGCCGCCGCGGCGCCCCCGTTCATCCCGCATCAAGCAACCCAGAGTCAGACGTCCATGCAACCCATTAAAGTCGGCCTTCTCGGCATCGGTACCGTTGGTAGCGGCACGTTCAACGTGCTCAAGCGCAATCAGGAAGAAATTCGTCGCCGTGCAGGCCGCGGCATCGAGATTGCGATGGTGGCCGACCTCAATACCGAGCGCGCCCGGGAGCTGACCGGCGGCGAGGTGGAAGTCGTCAGCGATGCCAATGAGGTGGTCACCCGCCCCGAGATCGACATCGTGGTGGAGTTGATCGGCGGCTACGGCATTGCCCGCGAGCTGGTTCTGAAGGCCATCGAAAACGGCAAGCACGTGGTCACCGCCAACAAGGCGCTGCTGGCCGTGCATGGCAACGAGATCTTCGAGGCCGCGCGCCGCAAGGGCGTGATCGTGGCGTTCGAGGCTGCCGTGGCCGGTGGCATCCCCATCATCAAGGCGCTGCGCGAAGGCCTGACCGCGAACCGCATCCAGTGGATCGCCGGCATCATCAACGGCACGACGAACTTCATCCTGTCCGAAATGCGCGACAAGGGCCTGGACTTCGACGTGGTGCTCAAGGAAGCCCAGCAGCTGGGCTATGCCGAGGCCGACCCGACCTTCGACATCGAGGGCATCGACGCCGCCCACAAGGTCACGCTGATGAGCGCCATCGCCTTCGGCATGCCGGTGCAGTTCGACAAGGCCCACGTGGAAGGCATCACCAACCTGTCCGCCATCGACATCAAGTACGCCGAGGAACTGGGCTACCGCATCAAGCTGCTCGGCATCACGCGCCGCCGCGAAGAGGGTGTGGAGCTGCGCGTGCATCCCACGCTGGTGCCGGCGTCCCGCCTGATCGCCAATGTGGAAGGCGCGATGAACGCCGTGCTGGTGCAGGCCGACGCCGTGGGCACCACGCTGTACTACGGCAAGGGCGCCGGCGCCGAGCCGACCGCCTCGGCCGTGATTGCCGATCTGGTGGACGTGACGCGCCTGCATACGGCCGATCCGAACCATCGCGTGCCGCACCTGGCGTTCCAGCCGGACGAGCTGTCCAGCGTGCCGGTGCTGCCGATCGAGGAAGTCACCAGCTCCTACTACCTGCGCATGCGTGTGTCCGACGAGACCGGCGTGCTGGCCGAGATCACGCGCATCCTGGCCGAAGGCGGCATCAGCATCGACGCGATGCTCCAGAAGGAGTCGCGCCAGGGCGAGCCGCAGACCGACATCATCATCCTGACGCACCTCACGCGCGAGAAGCACGTGAACGCCGCCATCCGCGGCATCGAGTCGCTGCCGACGGTGCTGTCCGCCGTGACGCGCCTGCGCATGGAAGAACTGAACTAAGACGCCCTCGCTCATGCAATACCAATCGACGCGCGGCCATGACATGCCGCAATCGTTCTCCGAGATCCTGCTGGGCGGCCTGGCGCCGGACGGCGGGCTCTACCTGCCGAAGCAGTACCCGCAGGTTACGGCCGACGAACTGGAAGCCTGGCGCAAGCTGTCCTACGCCGACCTGGCGTTCGAGGTCCTCTCGCGCTTCTGCGACGACATCCCCGCCGACGACCTGCGCGCGCTGACGCGCAAGACCTACACCGCCGAGGTGTACTGCAACGCACGTCCGGGCGACAACACGGCGGACATTACCCCGCTGCGTACGCTGGGCGAGGAGGGCGGCACGCCGCTGCAACTGCTGGGCCTGTCGAACGGCCCGACGCTGGCCTTCAAGGACATGGCGATGCAGCTGCTCGGCAACCTGTTCGAGTACGCACTGCGCCGCGCCGGCCTGAAGCTGAACATCCTCGGGGCAACCTCCGGCGACACCGGCAGCGCGGCCGAGTACGCGATGCGCGGCAAGGATGGCATCCGCGTGTTCATGCTGAGCCCGCACCGCAAGATGAGCGCGTTCCAGACCGCGCAGATGTTCAGCCTGCAGGACCCGAACATCTTCAACCTGGCCATCGAAGGCGTGTTCGACGACGCCCAGGACATCGTCAAGGCGGTGTCGAACGACCACGCTTTCAAGGCGCGCCAGTCCATCGGCACGGTCAATTCGATCAACTGGGCGCGCGTGGTGGCCCAGGTGGTCTACTACTTCAAGGGCTGGCTGCTGGCCACCGATGGCCCCGGCCAGAAGGTGTCGTTCTGCGTGCCGTCGGGCAACTTCGGCAATGTCTGCGCCGGCCATATCGCGCGCATGATGGGCCTGCCGATCGACAAGCTCGTGGTTGCTACCAACGAGAACGACGTGCTGGACGAGTTTTTCCGCACCGGCACCTACCGCGTGCGGACCTCGGCGCAGACGTACCACACGTCGAGCCCGAGCATGGACATCTCCAAGGCCTCGAACTTCGAGCGCTTCGTGTTCGACCTGCTCGGCCAGGACGGCGACAAGCTCGCCGACCTGTTCCGCGACGTGGACACCAAGGGTGGTTTCGACCTCTCCGGCACGCCGGAATTCGACCGCATTCGCCAGTTCGGCTTTGTCTCGGGCCGCAGCACGCATGAGGACCGCCTGGCCACGATCCGCGACGTGCACGCGCGTTACGGCGTGACCATCGACACCCATACCGCCGATGGCGTGAAGGTGGCGCGTGAGTACCTGACGCCGGGCGTGCCGATGGTCGTGCTGGAAACGGCACTGCCGGCCAAGTTCGCCGACACGATCCGCGAGGCGCTGGGCCATGAGCCCGAGCGGCCCGCCGCGTTCGATGGCATCGAGGCGCTGCCGCAGCGTTTCGAGGTGATGCCGGCGGACGCCGCGCAGGTCAAGGCGTACATCGCCCGCCACACCGGGCTGTAAGCGACACCACCGCGGCGACCGACCGGCACTCAACTCGCTACAATCGGGTTTGCCGGGCCCGCTGCCACGGCCCCCAGGCTTCGCGCCGGGGGCTGTTTTTCATGGGCCAACCTGATTCCAGCCACGCTCACATGACTCAAGCCCCCACCCAAACTGCTGCGGCCAACCGTCCGCCGATGCTGACCATGGCCGAGGCGCTCGTGGCCCTGATGGCCGGCGTGCGTCCGCTGACGGCCACCGAGACCGTCGACACGCTCGACGCCAACGGCCGCGTGCTGGCCGCGCCCGTGACCAGCACGCTGCGCGTGCCGCCCGCCGACAATACCTCGATGGATGGCTACGTGATGCGCGCCGCCGACGTGCCCGCGCCGGGCACGCGCCTGCCGGTCTCGCAGCGGATTCCGGCCGGCCACGTGGGCACGGCGCTGGCCGCCGGCACTGCCGCGCGGATCTTCACGGGCGGCCTGATCCCGCCTGGCGCTGATGCCGTGGTCATGCAGGAGCAGTGCGTGGCCGATGGCGACGCGGTCGTCGTCAATCATGTGCCGGCTTCGGGCGAATGGATTCGCCGCGCAGGCGAGGACATCGAGGCCGGCGCGGAAATCCTGCCGGCCGGCACGCGGCTGACGCCGCAGGCGCTGGGACTGGCGGCCTCGGTGGGACAGGCGAGGCTGGACGTGGTGCGCCGCGTGCGCGTGGCCGTGTTCTTTACCGGCGACGAACTGGCGATGCCCGGCGAGCCGCTCAAGCCGGGCGCCATCTATAACTCCAACCGCTTCACGCTGCGCGGCCTGCTCGAAAACCTGGGCTGCGAAGTGTCCGACTTCGGCATCGTGCCGGACACGCTGGCCGCCACGCGTGACACCCTGCGCCGCGCCGCCGAAGGGTGTGATCTGATCATCACCTCGGGTGGCGTCTCGGTGGGTGAGGAAGACCATATCCGGCCGGCCGTGCAGGCCGAAGGGCGGCTGGACCTCTGGCAGATCGCCATCAAGCCCGGCAAGCCGCTGGCCTTCGGCCAGGTGGCGAATGGCTCGGACAGCCCGGCGCACTTCCTTGGCCTGCCCGGCAACCCGGTGTCGAGTTTCGTCACCTTCCTGCTGTTCGTGCGGCCGTTCATCCTGCGTCTGCAAGGCGTGGCCGATGTGACGCCGCGCCGCCTGCCGCTGCGTGCCGATTTCGATCTGGCGCGTGGCGACCGCCGCAACGAATTCCTGCGCGCGCGCCTCAACGACGCGGGCGGCCTCGACCTGTTCCCGAACCAGAGTTCGGGCGTGCTGACGTCTACGGTCTGGGGCGACGGGCTGATCGACAACCCGCCCAACCAGACCATTCGCCGCGGCGACACCGTGCAATTCATCCCGTTCGACGGCCTGCTGGGCTGACGCGCGGACCCAACCATCATGCAAATCGAACTCCGATACTTCGCCAGCGTGCGCGAGCAGGTGGGGCAGGGCGCCGAGCGCGCCGAGGTGCCCGCCAGCGTACGCACCGTGGGCGACCTGCGCGGCTGGCTGCGCGAGCGCGGCGGCCACTGGGCCGAGGCGCTGGCCGAGGGCCGCGCCCTGCGCATGGCCGTGGACCACGCCGTGGCCCGCGCCGACACCCCGCTGGCCGAGGGCTGCGAAGTGGCGTTCTTCCCGCCCGTGACCGGAGGCTGAGATGAGCGCACGCGTGCAGCACGACGATTTCGACCTCGGCGCGGAAGTGGCGGCGCTGCGGGCCAGCAATCCCGGCGTGGGCGCCGTGGCCAGCTTTATCGGCACCGTGCGCGATGTCACGCATGGTACGGCGGTCCGCACGATGGAGCTCGAGCACTATCCAGGCATGACCGAGAAGTCGCTGGAGCGCATCGAAGCCGCCGCGCGCGCGCGCTGGCCGCTGCTTGGCGTGACCATCGTCCATCGCGTGGGGCTGTTGCAGCCGCTGGACCAGATCGTGCTGGTGGCGGTGGCCTCCGCGCACCGGGGCGATGCCTTCGCCGCGTGCGAGTTCATCATGGACTACCTGAAGTCCGAGGCGCCGTTCTGGAAGAAGGAAGAAACGCCCGAGGGCGCGCGCTGGGTCGATGCGCGGGTCTCGGACGATGCGGCGCTGCGCCGCTGGGGCATCGAATCGTTCAACGCCGAATCATCGAGCAACACGTCGAACAACACGTCGAACAATAACAAGGAAGGCTGAATGGGTCCGCTTGGATTTGTGGCGGTGGGCGCCGGCGCCGCCGTGGGCGCCTGGCTGCGCTGGGGATTTTCCGTATGCTGGAACGCGGCCAACCCGGCGTTGCCGTACGGCACGCTGGCCGCCAACCTGGTGGGCGGCTATCTGGTCGGCATCGCCGTGGCGTTCTTCCAGTCGCACCCGGGCCTCTCGCCCGAATGGCGGCTGCTGGCCGTCACCGGCTTCCTCGGCGGCCTGACTACGTTTTCGACGTTCTCGAGCGAGGTGGTCGGCAACCTGATGGCCGGCGACTATCGCTGGGCGCTGGCCCACGTGGTGGTGCACCTGGGCGGCTCGCTGGTGCTCACGGCCCTCGGCATCTGGACCTGGCGCGCGCTCGCCTGAGCGTTTTCCCTTTTCCGTCAAGCACTTGGCCGGCCCGATGCCTGTGTACCGGGTCGCACATACAGGTTCCGGTAGTGGCGCTATAGCTGGCAGTCGACTGACTGCCGGCTCGCATCCCACCACCTGAACCGTCTACTATGTCCCGGGAGGGACGCATACGGCGCTCCGCCCGGGCGTGTTCCCCATCGCGCCCCGTCGCGCCTCATCGCCCCTCGTCGTATTGCATTTGCGGTTTGCAGTTTGCGGTTCGTTGGTCTTGTTTCTGTTTTACCGATCCGGCCCCGCCGGCATACATAACAGGAGACACCCCATGACGCACAGCCTTGCAACGCGCGCAGGAAAACTACTAGTCGATCCACGATGCCAGACCGCCATCGCCGCCGCCGTGGCGGTGCTGCTGATTGGCGCCTGCGGCGGCGGGGATGACAATAACAACGGCGGGGGCGGCGGCGGCCCCACGACGCAGAACCCGAACAACCGGCCGACTTTCGTGGTGGGCACCATCGGCGTGCAGAACTACGACGGCAATACCGACGACCTGCTGACTGCCGGACTCGGCAAGGACGGCCTGATCGCCACGGCCACCGCGCCGGTGCCGGCCGATCCCGCCGCGCCCACGGCGGCCGAGCTGCGCCGCATCGCCATCTTCAATAACTACCGCGCCATCGTCGATACCAACCCGCTGGGTGGCTACGGCTCGCTGTACGGGCCGAACGTGGATGCCCAGGGCAACGTCACGGCCAGCCAGGGCAAGGTGCCCGGTACCGAGTACATCGCCTTTGCCGACGATGGCACCGGCCAGCAGAACGTGACGGTCATGGCGCAGATCCCGACCAATTTCGACCCCGCCAATCCGTGCCTGATCTCGGCCACCTCGTCGGGCTCGCGCGGCATCTACGGCGGGATTTCGGTCGGCGAATGGGGCCTCAAGCGTGGCTGTGCCGTGGCCTACACCGACAAGGGCACCGGCGCGGCGCCGCACGACCTCGACTCGGACACCGTGCCGCTGATCAACGGCACCCGCCAGGCCCGTACCGGCGCCGGCAAGCTGGCCCAGTTCGCGGCGCAGCCGGGCGCGCAGACGCTGGCGGACTTCACCACCGCCAATCCGCATCGGCTGGCCTACAAGCATGCCCACTCGAAGCAGAATCCGGAAGCCAACTGGGGGCTGAACACGCTCCAGGCCATCGAGTTCGCCATGTGGGCGATCAACGATAAATTCGGCACCGTGGGGTCCGACGGGGTGCGGCAGGCCTCCATCGGCAAGGACAAGATCCTGGTGATCGCCTCGGCCGTCTCCAACGGCGGCGGCGCGGCCATCGCGGCAGCGGAGCAGGATACGAACGGCCTGATCGACGGCGTGGCCGTGGGCGAGCCGAACGTGAACATGCCCGCCGTGCCGGCCATTACCGTGAAGCGGGGCGGGGTGACGGTGGGGTCATCCGGGCGGCATCTGTATGACTACACCACCACGGCGAATCTGTTCTCGCTCTGCGCGGGCACGGCGTCGCTGCCGGCACCGTTCACCTCGGTGACGGTCATCCAGGGCGCCAATCGCTGCGGCTCGCTGGTCGGCAACGGGCTACTCACGGGCGCGTCGCTGACTGACCAGTCGACCGATGCCTTCACACGCCTGCACGCCGCCGGCTGGGAGCCAGAATCCGATGTGCTGCATGCATCGCTTTCATCGCTCGAAGTGGCCAGCTCGATCTCGGTGACGTACGCGAACTCCTACTCGCGTGCCAGCGTGACCGACAAGCTGTGCGACTACACCTTCGCCTCGCCGGGCGGCGCTACCGGCACCCCGGTGACCATCCCGCCAAACATATTGGCCCTGACGTTCTCCACCGGCAACGGCGTGCCGCCTAGCACCGGCGTGACGCTGATGAACGAGAAAGCCCAGGGTGGCCCCGCCCGCGACTTCCTTTCGATCAACAGTGTCGGCGGCGCACAGGACGCCAACCTGCCCGGCGCCAACTGCCTGCGCGACCTGCTGACCAACAGCGCAGCACTCCAGGCGGGCATCGGCCAGACCCTGCGCACCGGCAACCTGCGCGGCAAGCCGGCGATGATCGTGCATGGCCGCAGCGACGGCCTGCTGCCGGTCAACCACACCTCGCGGCCCTACCTGGGGCTGAACAAGGTGGCGGAAGGCACGGCCAGCAAGCTCTCTTATATAGAGGTGACCAACGGCCAGCATTTCGACGCCTTCATCGACGTGCTGCCCGGCTACGCCAACACCTTCATCCCGCTGCACGTGTACCTGAACCGGGCGCTTGACGCCGTGTACGCCAACCTCCGCAGCGGCACCGCGCTGCCGCCGTCGCAGGTGGTGCGCACCACGCCGCGCGGAGGCTCCGCCGCACCGGCACCCCAGATCCTGCCCTCGAACGTCCCCCCGATCGCCGCCACCCCGGCGGCGGGCGATGTGATTTCGGTGAGTGGATCGACGGTGAACGTGCCGAACTAGTCGGGCAGGTGCGTTAAACGCCACGTTTCCCGTCGAGAGACCCCACATCTCGACGGGAGCGTTCTGACCCCAGTCAGTTTGATGACCGCTTTCGAACAATTCCTATTGGGCCTGGCGCGCCCCTAAGCCAATCTCGATGCTCCTTTCACGAAGGAGCATCGAGTCATGATCGATTTGACGTTTAATCTCAACGACCGGCCCATGAGTCGGCTTCGGGCCGGCGTACTCGATGTGCCGGCATTCTCGGGACGAGATGGGGACATCAATAGTTATCTTGCCGCCTGTCGCAAGAACTCCGGTCCGATCACGCCTGGCACTTATTACGTGTTAGACCGGCCCTCCGGCGGGCGTTTGAGATGGTTTCGGGAGCAAAATCCGTTTTCGACCGACAGGCGCAGGTGGTTCGCCCTCTTCGCCGCGGATGGAAGAGTGGACGATGTCTCGCGATTCTGTGCCGAAGTGGAGCGCGGGGAGTTTCGCCTCCACCCTAACGGTTCGCAAGGCATCAGTGAAGGTTGCATTGCTGTCAACAGCCACACCGACTTTGACCGCCTGAGGGCTTTGCTCAAAGCATCGACTGTCGGCCGGATTCCCAACACGGATGTTGCCTGCTACGGCAGACTCACGGTCAAGAGGTCCACGCCGTGACGGCGGTCTTAAAGGCACTTGTCAAAGTCGTGTTGCTGGCCGCGTGGCTTGTGCTTTTTCCTCTGTACCTGACTGCCAAGTGGCTGGATTACTCGGAGGTCATTTCTATTCCTCCGTGGCTCGGACAGTGGTTGTTCGACCATTACCGGCGTTTCGATCCCGCTGAGGACGGATACAACTTCGAAGCGTTGTTGTATTGGCTTCCCTCGTTTGTGACGACGCTGGTGGTCACTGCGGTCGCCATATGGCTTTGGCGCCGCCGCTCGAAATCTGCCCGTCAGCCTTGAAATGTCAAGTCACAGCCCTATCTTTCCGAAGTAACGTGTCCGGGCCGGGCCACCCCGCGCAACAGGACACACTTTCCTAGAGAGAGAGGGATCCGAATGCGACTCGATAAATTCACCACCCGGTTCCAGGAGGCGCTTGCTGATGCGCAGAGCCTGGCGCTGGGGCATGACAACCAGTACATCGAACCGGTGCACCTGCTGCGCGCGCTGCTGGCGCAGAACGATGGCGCCGCGCGCACGCTGCTGGCGCGCGCCGGCGTGAACGTCAGCGGCCTGCAGACCGCGCTGGACGCCGCCATCAAGCGGCTGCCGCAGGTGCAGGGCACCAACGAGGTCCAGGTGGGCCGCGACCTCAACAACCTGCTCAACGCCACCGAGAAGGAAGCCATCAAGCGCAATGACCAGTTCATTGCCAGCGAGCTGTTCCTGCTCGCCGTGGCTGACGACAAGGGCGAGGGCGGTCGCATTGCGCGCGAGCATGGGCTGTCGCGCAAGTCGCTCGAGGCAGCCATCCAGGCCGTGCGGGGCGGCGACACGGTGCAGAGTGCCGATGCCGAATCGCAGCGCGAGGCGCTCAAGAAATACACCGTCGACCTGACCGAGCGCGCCCGTGCGGGCAAGCTCGACCCGGTGATCGGCCGTGACGACGAAATCCGCCGCTCCATCCAGATCCTGCAGCGCCGTACCAAGAACAATCCGGTGCTGATCGGCGAGCCGGGCGTGGGCAAGACCGCCATCGTCGAAGGGCTGGCCCAGCGCATCGTCAACGGCGAGGTGCCCGAGACGCTCAAGAACAAGCGCGTGCTGGTGCTCGACATGGCCGGTCTGCTGGCCGGCGCCAAGTATCGCGGCGAGTTCGAGGAACGGCTCAAGGCCGTGCTGAACGACGTGGCCAAGGACGAAGGCCAGACCATCGTCTTCATCGACGAAATCCACACCATGGTCGGCGCGGGCAAGGCCGAGGGCGCCATCGATGCCGGCAACATGCTCAAGCCGGCGCTGGCGCGCGGCGAGCTGCACTGCATCGGCGCGACCACGCTCAATGAGTACCGCAAGTACATCGAGAAGGACGCCGCACTGGAGCGCCGCTTCCAGAAGGTGCTGGTGGAAGAGCCGAGCGTGGAGGCGACCATCGCCATCCTGCGCGGCCTGCAGGAAAAGTACGAACTGCACCACGGCGTGGAGATCACCGACCCGGCCATCGTCGCGGCGGCGGAACTCTCGCACCGCTACATCACGGACCGCTTCCTGCCGGACAAGGCCATCGACCTGATCGACGAGGCCGGCGCGCGCATCAAGATGGAAATCGACTCCAAGCCGGAGGCGATGGACAAGCTCGAGCGCCGCACGATCCAGCTCAAGATCGAGCGCGAGGCCGTGAAGAAGGAGAGCGACGAGGCGTCGCGCAAGCGGCTGGAGCTGATCGAACAGGAAATCGAGCGGCTTGGGAAGGAATATGCCGACCTGGACGAGATCTGGCGCGCCGAGAAGGGCGCTGCCCAGGGCGCGGCTGCGCTGAAGGAAGAGATCGAGAAGATCAAGCTCGAGATCACCCGGCTGCAGCGCGAGGGCAAGCTGGACAAGGTGGCGGAGCTTCAGTACGGCAAGCTGCCGGAACTGGAAGGCAAGCTGCAGGCGGCGACCAAGGCCGAGGCCAGCGAGCAGAAGCAGCCGAACAAGCTGCTGCGCACGCAGGTGGGCGCCGAGGAAATCGCCGAGGTGGTCAGCCGCGCCACCGGAATTCCGGTCGCCAAGATGATGCAGGGCGAGCGCGACAAGCTGCTGAAGATGGAAGACCGGCTCCACGCCCGCGTAGTGGGCCAGGACGAGGCCGTGCGGCTGGTGTCCGACGCCATCCGCCGCTCGCGCGCCGGCCTGGCGGACGAGAACAAGCCCTATGGCTCGTTCCTGTTCCTGGGGCCGACCGGCGTGGGCAAGACCGAGCTGTGCAAGGCGCTGGCCGAGTTCCTGTTCGACTCGGAGGATCACCTGATCCGCATCGACATGAGCGAGTTCATGGAGAAGCACAGCGTGAGCCGGCTGATCGGCGCGCCCCCGGGCTACGTGGGCTACGAGGAGGGCGGCTACCTGACCGAGGCGGTGCGTCGCAAGCCGTACGCCGTGATCCTGCTCGATGAAGTGGAGAAGGCGCACCCGGACGTGTTCAACGTGCTGCTGCAGGTGCTGGACGATGGTCGCCTGACCGATGGCCAGGGCCGCACGGTCGATTTCAAGAACACGGTGATCGTGATGACCAGCAACCTGGGCTCGCACCTGATCCAGTCGATGTCCGGCGAGCCGCAGGACGTGGTGAAGGGCGCGGTCTGGCAGGAGGTGCGCACGCATTTCCGGCCCGAGTTCCTGAACCGGATCGACGAGGTGGTGGTGTTCCACTCGCTGGACCAGCAGCACATCGAGTCCATCGCCCGCATCCAGCTGCAACGGCTGCAGGCGCGTCTGGCACGCATGGACATGACGCTGGACGTGACCGAGGCGGCGCTGGAGAAGATTGCCAGCGCAGGCTACGACCCGGTGTTCGGCGCCCGGCCGCTGAAGCGCGCGATCCAGCAGCAGATCGAGAACCCGGTGGCCCGCGCCATCCTCGAAGGCAAGTTCGCCGCCAAGGACGTGGTGCCGGTGGACTACGAAGACGGCGCGTTCACATTTGGGAAGATGGTGGACTGAGCGGCTGGCTAATCTGCCGGTACAAGAAAACGGCCCGGAGGGGGATACCCTCCGGGCCGTTTTTCGCATCTAGTTGCCTTCTGGAGTTGCTCGCAGGAGCCTGCGGGAAAGGAGGGTGCGCATGTCGCGGCGCGTGTCGCAGACGATGTGGATGTACAGGACGTCAGCCCTGACCTCGTAGAGGATCCGGTTCATGCCCGAGATGACCTGTCGGTACTGCCGGAGGCCGAGGTCTGCCAGTTCGTCGGGGATGGCACCGCCTTCCGGAAAGGCCTGGATCGTGCGCACCGAGTCCTTGATGCCCTGCAAGGTTTCCTGCCAACTTGCCTTGCCGAAGCGCCGGACGATGTAGCGGCGCAGTTCGTGCAAATCCTCTTCTGCCGCTGCAAGGAAGACGGCCCTCACGCGTCGTCGTCCTTATCTAGGTCGGCGAAGACGTCCTCCACATCACGAAAACGCCCGCGCTCGATGTCGCGGGCGCCCATCGCCAGCAGCTTCAGCAGGGCGAGGGTTTCTTCCTGTTCCTCGAACGTGCGCACATCCATGACCACGAGCTTGGCCTCGCCGTTTTGGGTGATCAGCATCGGCTCGCGCGACGCCGAGATGTCCTTGACGATCTCGGCGGCGTGGCTCTTGAGGTAACTGATGGGTTTGACCTGGGTGGAGAATTTCACGGCTTGGCTCCCTCGGTCCATGGTGGATGGGGTCCAAATATAGACCAAATATGGTCTTGTCCGCAAGTCTCCCCGCCTGGAGTCAGCTTCCCCGCCACACCGGCGACCGCTTGGCCACGAACGCATCCACCCCTTCCCGGAAATCCTCGCTCCCATAGCATTGCCGGACCAGGTCGTCGGTGTTCGCCACGGCGGCCACGGTCTGGCGGCGCAGGGCTTCCTTGACCACGGTCTGGGTGACGGGGGCAAGGGCGCCGAGGCGGTCGCACAGGGCGGCCACTTCGGCCTCCAGCGCTTCAGGCGTGTGCACGCCTTCGAGGAATCCGCAGGCCAGGGCGGCGTCCGCGTCGAGGATCTGGGCCAGCAACAGCATGCGGCGCACCGGTTGCAGGCCCCAGGCGGCGCGCAGCCGGGTGAGGTTCAGCGCCGACAGCGTGTTGCCAAGCGTGCGGGCGATCGGCACGCCGAAGCGGGCCTTGGGCGTGGCGAGGCGGAAGTCGCAGGCCGTGGCGATGGCGAGCCCGCCGCCGACCGCCCAGCCTTCGATCACCGCCACGGTAGGCATCGGCAGCTGCTCGACCAGCCGGATGCCTTCGTCGATGCGTGACTCGTAATCCACGCCATCGTCGCCACTGGAAAACTGCTGGAACTGGGCGATGTCGGTGCCGGCCACGAAGGCCTCGCCGCCGGCGCCGCGCAGCACCACCACGCGGGCGCCGGCCGTGCCCTGCGCGGCCAGCGTGCGGCAGTGCCCGGCCAACTGCTCGTACATCGCCCAGGTCATCGCGTTGCGCGCGGCGGGGCGGTCGAAGGTGAGCGTGGCGATGCCGCCCGCCACCGTCAGCGTGACCTGCCCCTCCGGGGAGGGCAGCGGGGCGCTCATGATCCGAACGCGCCGGCCGTCGCCAGCGACTCTTGTTTGTCCTGCGAGAGGCCCAGCTCGGCCAGGATTTCCGCGGTGTGCTGGCCCAGCAGCGGCGGCGGGCGCCGCACCTGCTGGGGCGTGCCGCCCATCTTCACCGCGAAGCCGATATTGGGCACCTTGCCCTCGATCGGATGGTCGATCTCGATGCGCATCTGGCGATGCTTGCCGTGCTCGCTGTCGAACGCTTGCGGGTAGGTCAGGATCGGCCCGGCCGGGATGCCCACGGCGAGCAGCCGCTCGATCCATTCATCGCAACTCGCCTTGGCGAAGCTCTGCTCCAGCTCGGCGATCAGCGCCGGCCGGTTGGCCAGCCGCAGCGACACGCTGGCGAAGCGCTCGTCCTTGAGCAGGTCATGCCGGTCCAGCGTCTGGCACAGCAACTGCCACAGCTTCTGGTTGGTGGCGCCCATCACGAAGTAGCCGTCGGCGGCCTTCATGGCCTGGTAGGGCGCGCTCATGCGGTTGGCCGTGCCCAGCGGCTCGGGCTCGCGCCCCGTGCCCCAGTACTCGCAGGTGTCCCACACCGAGAACGCCAGCGCGGAGTCGAACAGCGACGCATCCACGTACTGCCCCTTGCCCGTCTGCTTGGCGCCGATATAGGCCGCCAGCATGCCGTAAGTGGCGAAAAGCGCACAGCCGATATCGGCGACCGGCACGCCAGCCTTCACGGGCGCGCCGCCGGGGTAGCCGGTCACGCTCATCACGCCCGACATGGCCTGCGCCATCAGGTCGAAGCCCGGCCGGTTGGCCCACGGCCCGCTCTGGCCGAAGCCCGAAATGCTCACGTACACCAGCTTCGGATTGATCTTGGCCAGCGTCTCATAGTCGATGCCAAGCCGCTTCATCACGCCGGGCCGGTAGTTCTCGACCAGGATGTCGGCGGTTTCCGCCAGCCGGTAGAGCACCTCGCGGCCGGAATCGGTCTTGAGGTCCAGCGTGACGCTGCGCTTGTTCCGGTTCATGTTAAGGAAGCCCATGCTGTCCGGCCCCTTCATCTTGAAACCCATGGCGCCGCGCGTCTGGTCGCCGCCATCGGGCGGTTCGATCTTGATCACGTCGGCGCCGAGGTCGGCCAGCAGCATGCAGGCGTAGGGGCCGGCCATGACCTGGCTCACGTCGAGCACACGCACGCCGGCCAGCGGCAGGGGGGTGGCAGGCGCCGCGGCGCCAGCTTGGCTGAGATCTGTCATCGGGTGAATCCTGAATTCGTGGAGAGGGGGGCGAGGGTGGCGCGCGCGGGCGCGCCGTCTCGCAGCCATCAGCTTTCGGCTTTCACGCCGGCGTCCTTCACGACCTTGGCCCACTTGGTGGACTCGGACGCGATAAAGGCGCCGAACTGCTGGCTCGAGCCGCCGGAATCTTCGGCGCCGAAGCTCTTGAGCCGCTCGGCCACATCGGGCATGAGCAGCACGCGGTTGACGTCGTCGTTCATGCGCTGCACCAGCGCCGGGGACATCCCCTTCGGCCCGACCAGGCCGTACCACGACGCTGCGTCCAGCCCGGGAAAGCCCGATTCCGCCAGCGTCGGCACATTGGGATGGCTGGCCGCGCGCTTGAGCCGGGTCTGGGCGATGGCGATGACCTTGCCCTGCTGGATGAAGGGCGTGGCGGCGGTCATGGTGTCGAACGCGTAGTCGATCTGGCCGCCGATCAGGTCCGCCACGAGCGGGCCGGAGCCTTTGTAGGGCACATGCACCACATCGAGCTTGGCCTGCAGCCGGAACATTTCCAGCGCCAGATGCTGGGCCGAACCGATGCCGGACGAGCCGAACGAGATCTGCCCCGGCTTCTGGCGGCACAGCGCGACGATATCCTTCACCGTACGCACCTTCTGCTCGGGACGGCAGGTCAGCATGTTGGGGGTGACACCGACCATCGAAATCGGCGTGAAGTCGGCGCGCGGGTCGTACTTGACGTCCAGCAGCGCCGGGCCGATGGCATGGCTGTTGACGTGCGCCATCAGCAGCGTGGTGCCGTCAGGTGGCTGTTTCGCCACATAAGCCGCGGCAATCGCCCCGGTGGCGCCGGGTTTGTTCTCCACCAGCACGCTGGTGTTCCACATCGCGCCGAGCTTCTGGCCGATGACCCGCGCCAGCACGTCGGTGCCGCCGCCCGGGGCGAAGCCCACCACGATGCGCACCGGGCCGGCCACATCGGCCGCCCGCGCCAGGCTGGGCATCAGGCCCGGCACGGCCAGTCCGGCCACGGCTCCGAGTAGGAATTGTCTGCGCTGCATTGCCTGTCTCCATCCGTGATTGTTATGGAGCCATCATCCGCAATGCGCCCGGCGCGGGCTATCGCTATTTGGGGGATTCTGGTTACGCGTTTTGCGCAAGCACCTTGAGCACGCCCTGCGCCGCCGAGGACAGCGCGTCCGCCGGGCGATGGCACAGCACGAACTGCCGCTGCGCCCAGGGGGCGTCGATGGGCAGGCGCACGAAGCGGCTGCCGCCCGCCACCTCGCCCGCAACGGCCTCCGGCATCACGCCGCAACCCAGGTTCTGCGCCACCAGCGCGGCGATGCTGTCGAAGCCGCCCACGCGCATGCGCATGCGCAGCACCCGCCCGGCTTCCTCGGCCAGCCGTTCCAGCCCGAGCGAGATGGCCGAGCCTTCGCCCAGCACGATCAGGTCGCAGTCGAGCACATCGTCCGAGGTCACCTGGGCGTGCCCGGCCAGCGCATGGTCGCGCGCCACCACCAGCACCAGCCGGTCATGCCGGTAGGGCGCGGTCGGCAGGTCGATCATGCCGAGGCTGCCTTCGTAGATGCCGATATCCACGGTGCCGCGCCGCAGCGACTGCTGCACCTCGAGGCTGTTCATCTCCTGGAGGTCGATGCGCACGCCCGGGCAGGCGGCGGCACAGCGCTGGATATCGAAAGGCAGGAACTGGATCACGGCGGATTTCGGCGCAGCAATGCGCACCACGCCAAGATCGCCGCCGATAAAGGAGGCCGCATCGTCCTGCATGCGCTGCACGGTGTGGGTGATGCCGCGCGCGTGGGCCAGCAGGGCGCGGCCGGCTTCGGTCAGCGCCATGCCGTGGGGCAGGCGTTCGAACAGCGCCACGCCCAGCTGGGCCTCCAGTTCGAGGACGCGGCGCGAGGCTGCGGCCGGGGCCAGGTGCAGCCGCTCGGCGCCACGCGTGATGCCGCCGAGTTCGGCCACGGCGATGAACAGCTGGACGGTCGTGAGATCGAAATGCAGCCGGGGGCTGCGCAAGGGCAGGGGGGACGTCACGATGGGCGGCGTTGATGGACAGCCTGCAATTGTCCGCGCGTGGGGCGGCGCCGGCCATTGCGGATTTCCCGCCCAAACCGTACCGGATTACCCCAGCCTATGCCGGCTTTGATATGGGTCAATCCCGGAGTGGCGTGCGCTGGATAAGATGGCATCCGTCATGGAGATGCGGGGGCGCTCTTCATGACTTGTCTACCCGTTTCCGGAAATGGAAACTTGGCCCGCGATGCTTCTCCGGCTTCGCGGGCTTTCTTTTTTGGGCGCCGCCCGGCGCCTTTCGGGCGGATATGTGCATATTCCTGCCCGTTCTTATGCGGATTTCGTGCTTGGATCGGCGAAACCATTCGTTCCGTTCAGAAGACCCCGTCGGTAGTCTCTAACCCTGACAGAAGCCCGGAAGCCATCCGGGCCGGTTTCCACGCCATTGACACCTGACGGGAGCAAGACAAGATGATTCGCAAGCTGGCCATCGGCCTCGCCGTACTCTCCGCACTCGGCGCCGCCCAGACCGCCTCGGCCACCAATCTGCTGAACGTATCGTATGACCCCACGCGCGAGCTGTACGTGGATGTGAACGCGGCCTTCGCCAAGGCCTGGAAGGCGCAGGGTGGCGATGCCGTGACGATTCGCCAGTCGCACGGCGGTTCGGGCAAGCAGGCCCGCTCCGTGATCGACGGGCTGGACGCCGACGTGGTCACCCTCGCCCTCGGCTACGACATCGACGCCATCGCCGAAAAGGGCTGGATCAAGCCGGACTGGCAGAAGCGCCTGCCGCACAACGCCTCGCCGTACACCTCGACCATCGTGTTCCTGGTGCGCAAGGGCAATCCCAAGCAGATCAAGGACTGGGGCGACCTGGTCAAGCCGGGCGTGCAGGTGATCACCCCGAACCCGAAGACCTCGGGCGGTGCGCGCTGGAACTACCTGGCCGCGTGGGGCTATGCGCTGCGCCAGCCGGGCGGCAATGACGCCAAGGCCCGCGATTTCGTCTCGGCGCTGCTCAAGAACGTGCCGGTGCTCGACTCGGGCGCGCGCGGGGCCACCACTACGTTCGTGGAACGCGGCCTGGGCGACGTGCTGATCGCCTGGGAGAACGAGGCCATCCTGGCCATCAAGGAACTGGGTCCGGACAAGTTCGATATCGTCGCGCCGTCGGTCTCGATCCTGGCCGAGCCACCCGTAGCCGTGGTGGACAAGGTGGTGGACAAGAAGGGCACCCGCAAGGCGGCCGAAGCCTACCTCCAATTCCTCTACACCGACGAGGGCCAGGAAATCGCCGCCAAGAACTACTACCGGCCAATTTCCGAGAAGGTGGCGGCCAAGTACGCGGCCAACTTCCCGAAGGTGAAGCTGTTCACGATCGACGAGGTATTTGGCGGCTGGCAAAAGGCCCAGAAGACGCACTTCGCCGATGGCGGGTCGTTCGACCAGGTCTACCAGCCGGGCCGGAAGTAAATCCGCAACGGGGCGGTGCCATCGCGCGTGCCGCCCCGGCCCATCAGGAAGATCCATCAGGAAGACCCACCAAGGAGCGCCCGATGTCTGCCAGCCCGATCCGCATCGCCCGCCGGCGATGTCCCGCCTGACCTGAATCCCCCGCGCCGCGCCTGACGCGCGCGCATTCCCGGAAGACCGCTTGCCCGATGCCGCTGTTCGCCAGCCGGCAGGGAGGCCTGTCGCCCGTGGCCCGTCGCTTTCAGATTTCTCTCATAGACAGATCCAGGACAACTCGCATGACATCGCCCATTGCTCGCTCCCTCTCTAAACGCCGCCGCCTGTTGACGGGCGCGCTGGTCCTCGCCACCGGCCTGGCCTACGGGCTGCTGGCCGCGCCGGTACAGGCCCAGTCGCAGACCGTGAACCCGAAGCTGCTGCGCATTGGCTATCAGAAGTACGGCACGCTGACGCTGCTCAAGGCGCGCGGCACGCTTGAGAAACGTCTTGCGCCGCAGGGCATTACGGTCAAGTGGACCGAGTTCCCGGCCGGCCCGCAGCTGCTGGAGGGGCTCAACGTGGGCGCCGTCGATTTCGGCACCGTGGGCGAGGCCCCGCCGATCTTCGCGCAGGCCGCCGGCGCGCAACTGGCCTACATCGGCAATGAGCCGCCCGCGCCGACCGCCGAGGCCATCGTGGTGCCAAAGGGCTCCGCGCTGAAGTCCGTGGCGGACCTGCGCGGCAAGCGCGTGGCGCTGAACAAGGGTTCGAACGTGCACTACCTGCTGGTGAAGCAGCTGGAGGCGGCCGGCGTGGCCTACAGCGAGATCCAGCCGGTCTACCTGCCGCCCGCCGATGCGCGGGCCGCCTTCGAGCGCGGCGCGGTGGACGCCTGGGTGATCTGGGACCCGTTCCTGGCCGCCGCCGAGAAGCAACTGGGCGCGCGCGTGCTGATCGACGGACGCAGCGCGGATGGCAAGAACGTGGTCAGCAATCACCAGTTCTACCTGGCCTCGCGCCCCTACGCGCAGGCCAAGCCGGACGTGGTGAGCACGATCCTCGACGAACTCGCGCAACTGGGCCAATGGGCCGGGAAGCATCCGAAGGACGCCAGCACGGTGCTGGTGAAGGAAACCGGCCTCGACGCCACCGTGCTCGACCTCGCCGTTTCAAGGTTTTCCTATGGCGCCAAGCCGGTCACGCCCGCCGTGCTGGCCGAGCAGCAGCGCATTGCCGATGCCTTCCACACGCTCAAGCTGATTCCCAAGCCGATCCAGGTGGCCGATGCCGCCTGGACCCCGCCGGCCGGCAAGGCGCCGACCCAGCAGGCCCAGCGCTGAACCCCGCTGATCCCCTGATCCCCCCATATCTAGACAAATTACGAGGCCCGACATGCAACTGTTTTGGTTCATCCCCACCCATGGCGACAGCCGCTACCTGGGCACGTCCGAAGGCGCGCGCGAGGTCAGCTTCGACTATCTGAAGCAGATTGCCGTCGCCGCCGATACGCTCGGCTATGAAGGCGTGCTGATTCCCACCGGCCGTTCCTGCGAAGACCCGTGGGTGGCGGCGTCCGCGCTGTCCGCCGTGACGCGCCAGCTCAAGTTCCTGGTGGCGGTGCGGCCCGGGCTGATGACGCCGACGCTGGCCGCGCGCATGGCGGCAACGTTCGACCGGCTCTCCGGCGGGCGGCTGCTGGTGAACCTGGTCACCGGTGGCGACGTGGCGGAGCTGGAGGGCGATGGCCTGTTCCTCGACCATGCGGCGCGCTACGAGGCGTCGGCGGAGTTCATCCGCATCTGGCGTGACGTGCTGGCCGCCAGCCATGACAGCGGCCAGATCGACTTCAGCGGCAAGCACCTGACCGTGAAGGGCGCCCGGGTGCTGTACCCGCCCGTGCAGCGCCCGCATCCGCCGGTGTACTTTGGCGGGTCGTCCGAGGCCGCGCACGAGCTGGCGGGCGAGCAGGTCGATACCTACCTGACCTGGGGCGAGCCGCCGGCAGATGTGGCAAAGAAGCTGGCCGATGTGCGCGCCCGCGCGGCGAAGCATGGCCGCACGGTGAGGTTCGGCATCCGTCTGCACGTAATCGTGCGCGAGACCGACGATGCCGCCTGGGCCGCCGCCGAAGACCTGATCAGCCGGCTCGACGACGAGACCGTGGCGCGCGCGCAGGCCGTGTTCGCCAGGATGGATTCGGAAGGGCAGCGCCGCATGGCTGCGCTCCACGCGGGCGGGGCCGAGCGCACGCGCGAGGCGCTTGAGATTAGTCCCAACCTGTGGGCCGGTGTGGGGCTGGTGCGTGGCGGTGCCGGCACGGCGCTGGTGGGCGATCCGCAGACCGTGGCGGCGCGCATCGAGGAATACGCGGCGCTGGGCATCGACACCTTCGTGCTGTCCGGCTACCCGCACCTCGAAGAAGCGTACCGCTTTGCCGAGCTGGTGTTCCCGCTGCTGCCGCGCACCGTGCGGGAGAAGCTGCCGGGGCAGGTGCTGTCCGGGCCGTTCGGCGAAGTGATGGCCACCGGCATCGTGCCGCGTGCGTCGCAGAGCTAGCGCGGGGGAGGGTCTCAAGATGTCTCAGATGTCTCAATCGAAACGCATTTCCGTGCCGACCATCAACGCGCAGGCCATCGCCCCGTGGATCGTGCCGGTGCTGCTGATTGGCGTGTGGCAGGCGGCGTCGCAACTGGGCTGGCTGTCCAACCGCGTGCTGCCGGCGCCGCTGGCCGTGGTGGAGGCCGCGTGGACGCTGGCCGCCTCCGGCGAGCTGTGGCGCCATGTCTGGGTCAGCACCTGGCGTGCGGTGGTGGGGCTGGCCGTGGGCGGCGGGCTGGGCCTCGCGCTCGGGCTGCTGACCGGCACCTTCCGCACCGCCGCCACGCTGCTCGACAGCACGCTCCAGATGGTGCGCAACATCCCCACGCTGGCGCTGATTCCGCTGGTGATCCTCTGGTTTGGCATCGACGAGACCGCCAAGCTGTTCCTGGTGGCGCTGGGCGTGTTCTTCCCGGTGTACCTGAACACGTATCACGGCATCCGCGCGGTGGACCCGGGGCTGGTGGAGATGGCGCGCAGCTACGGCTTGTCCGGCTGGCGGCTGTACCGCGAGGTGATCCTGCCCGGCGCGCTGCCGAACATCCTGGTGGGCGTGCGGTTCTCGCTCGGCCTGATGTGGGTGATTCTGATCGTTGCCGAGACGATCTCTGCGCAGTCAGGTATCGGCTATATGACGATGAACGCGCGCGAATTCCTGCAGACCGATGTGGTGCTGGTGGGCATCCTGCTCTACGCGCTGCTCGGCAAGCTGGCGGATGTGCTGTCGCGCGCGCTGGAGCGCTTCTGGCTGCGCTGGCATCCGGGCTACCAGTCCGCCTGACCTGAAAACGACATGAACAAGGAGTCGACGATGCATACCCATCCGGTGGAACAGGCGGCGCTGGCCTACCTTGACGCGGGGCTGGCCGCCCGTGCCCCGACGCGGCCGGCGACGCGCGATACCCGCGATACGCGCGATACCCGACCTTCCGGGGGGGTGTCCCTGCGCGTGGAGCAGGTGGTCAAGCGCTACAACGGCCGGGAGGTGCTGCACGGCATTGACCTCCAGGCGCAGCCAGGCGAGTTCGTGGCGATCGTCGGACGCAGCGGCTGCGGCAAGAGCACGCTGCTGCGGCTGGTGGCGGGGCTGGAGGCAGCCGATGGCGGCGCCGTGAACATCGACAGGAGCGAGGCCCCCCACGCCCGTGGGGGCCGGGCGGTGCGCGAGGATATCCGCGTGATGTTCCAGGACGCGCGGCTGCTGCCGTGGAAGCGTGTGCTGGACAACGTGGCGCTGGGCCTGCCGCGCACGCGCCGCGACGACGCGGCCAACGTGCTGGCCCAGGTGGGGCTGGCCGAGCGTGCCGGCGAATGGCCCGCGCGGCTCTCCGGCGGCCAGCGGCAGCGCGTGGCACTGGCGCGGGCGCTGGTCCACCATCCGCGCCTGCTGTTGCTCGATGAGCCGCTCGGCGCGCTGGACGCGCTCACGCGCATCGAGATGCAGGGGCTGATCGAATCGCTGTGGCGCCGGCTCGGCTTCACGGCGCTGCTGGTCACGCACGATGTGTCCGAGGCGATTGCCCTGGCCGACCGCGTGGTGCTGATCGAGGACGGCCGCATCGCGCTGGACCAGCGCGTGGACCTGCCCCGGCCCCGCCAGCGCGGCGCGGCGGCGTTCGCGGAACTGGAGGCGGCGGTGCTCGACCGCGTGATGCGGAAGGCGGACCCGGCCGCGGAGACCCCCACGGAAGTATCGACCTCGCAGAATCTTCATGCCCCGTTGGCGGAGGAGCTTCTATGATGATCCATCAGGCCATCCACGCACCGGCGTTGCCGGCGGAGTTGCCATGACCCTTTCGACGCAAGCCCTGTCTTCGTCGGCCAGCCCGCTGGCCACCTATCTCGACACCCTGCCGCGTGTGCCGGTGCCGGGGCGCGAGCTGTGGCGCGACGCCCGGGGGCAGGTGCAGGGCCAGTATTTCAACTGCTCGCTGACCAGCGCGTTCGAGCCGCTGGTGACGCTGGCGGCGCGCGAGGTGGTGGCCCACGAGGGCTCCATCCGCACCTATGCCGAGGACGGCGTGGGGCTGGCGGCGTGGAAGCTGTTCGCGATGGCGGCGGACGATGCCTCGCTGGTCTCGCTGGACCGCCTGTCGCGGCTGGTGCACGCCATCAACTACTTCGCGGCCGATGGTTCCCATCAGCTTGTCTTGAATGTTCACAACCGGCTGCTCGCCGCCGTGGCGGACGACCACGGCGCGGCGTTCCGGCGCGCGCTGGAGTCGCTGGGGCTGCCGATCGATCGTTTCGTGATCCAGGTGCCGGCCAGCGCCAATGACGACCTGCCGCTGCTGCTGCACGTGGTGGGCAACTACCGGCGCAATGGCTTCAAGGTGAGCCTGCAGGCATCGGACCCGGCCGAGGCCGGCGCGCTGATGGCGCACGCGCTGCCGGACTGGCTCAAGCTGGACATGCGCCGCACCTGGACGGACCGCCAGCTGGCCGGCCTGCGTGCGAGCGCCGATACCGCCGGCGTGACGCTGATCGGCCGGCGCGTGCAGGACGACGTGGCCGTGGCGCGGCTGCAGGACGCGGGCATCGCGCTGGGGCAGGGCGTGGCCGTGGCCGGGGAGCCGGTGTCGGCACGTCACTTGCATGCATCGGATCATCCATCGAACCCCGCGCAAAGGGAGCCCGCATGACAGCATCGATCGCTTCGTTGTCCGCTTTGTTGTCGGATAGCACGGCCGCGCCGCGCCTGGCGGTGCCGCGCGGCTTGCAGATCCTGACCGTGCCCGGGCTCCATGGCAGTGGGCCGGCCCACTGGCAGAGCCGCTGGGAAGCGAAGTTTCCGGACTGGCAGCGAATCGACCAGCACGACTGGGGGCGCCCCAGCCTGCCGCTCTGGGCGGAGCGGGTCTCGGAAGGCATCTCCCGAGCCCAGCGCGTGGCGCCGCGCGGGGCGGTGCTTGTGGCGCACAGTTTTGGATGCCTGGCCACGCTGCGCCAGGCCGTGCTGGACCCGGCCGGCGTGGCCGGCGTGCTGCTGGTGGCGCCGGCCGATCCGGACAAGTTCGGCGTGGCGCCGCTGCTGCCGACCTCCCGGCTGCCGTTTCCGACCATTCTCGTGGCCAGCCGCAACGATCCGTGGATGCACCAGCGCACCGCCTTCAGCTGGGGCACGCTCTGGGGCAGCGAGCTGGTCGATGCCGGCCCCCTCGGCCATATCAATGCCGATTCCGGGCTGGGCGAGTGGCCAGAAGGGCAGGCCCTACTCGCCACTTTGCTGCAAAGAATTGAGTCCGATGGACGGATTTTGGCTTCAGGTGACGGTTCGGACACCTGGGAGGCCTCTGCCGAGGTCAGTCCGACCGTCCCTTATATCTAAAACGATTAAAGAAATACGTAAAGATTCGTTCTGTTTATAAGGGCGCATCTGCAAAATTTGTCTCGTACCCCGGCGCCTTATGCGCCGGCTTCATAAAGACGAGACGACATGCCCCCATCGATCACCCTGGCGGCCCCTGCGCCCACCGACGCGCCGCGCCGGCCGGCCCGCTCCGGCACGCAACGGTTTACCGTGCTGCCCGGCTTCGGCCTGTCCCTGGGTTTCACCATCTTCTATCTGACGCTGATCGTCCTGATCCCGCTGTCGGCCACGTTCCTGAAGACTTTCACGATGACGTGGGACGCGTTCTGGACCACGGTGACCGCGCCGCGCGTGGTGGCGTCTTATCAGTTGAGCTTCGGCGCGTCGCTGGTGGCAGCCATCATCAATACCGTGTTCGGGCTGGTGGTGGCGTGGGTGCTGGTGCGTTACCGCTTTCCGGGCAAGCGCCTGATCGACGCGCTGGTGGACCTGCCTTTCGCGCTGCCCACCGCCGTGGCCGGTATTGCGTTGACGGCGCTGTTCGCGGGCAATGGCTGGATCGGCAAGTACCTGGAGCCCCTCGGCATCAAGGTGGCGTTTACGCCGCTTGGTGTGGTGGTGGCGCTGACCTTTATCGGCCTGCCTTTCGTCGTGCGCACGGTGCAGCCGGTGCTGGAAGACGTGGAGCGCGAGCTTGAGGAGGCCGCCGCCAGCCTGGGCGCCTCGCGGCTCCAGACCTTCTGGCGCGTGATCCTGCCGGCCATCCTGCCGGCGCTGCTGACCGGCTTCGCGCTGTCGTTCGCCCGGGCCACGGGCGAGTACGGCTCGGTGGTGTTCATCTCCGGCAACATGCCGATGGTGTCCGAGATTGCCCCGCTGATGATCTATTCGAAGCTGGAGCAGTACGACTACGCCGGCGCCACTGCCGTGGCGGTGGTGATGCTGGTGATCTCGTTCGGGCTGCTGCTGTTGATCAACCTGTTGCAGGCGTGGACGCGCCGTTCCCAGTCGGGCCGCCGCGCTGCGGCGCTGCCTGATGGTCCCCACCACGGCAATCCGGAGGCGAACTGACATGGCCGGCGCAATTTCCCGACTCGGCGCGTCGCAAGGGGCCAACCCCGGCGCCCCGCATCGCCACGACGCCACCGGCGAAGCCCCGTGGGTACGGTACACGCTGATCACGGTGGCGGTGCTGTTCCTCGGCCTGTTCCTGTTTATCCCGCTGGCCTCGGTGTTCTATGAGGCGCTGAAGAAGGGCGTCGATACCTACTTCGCCGCGCTGGTGGAGCCGGACGCCGTCTCGGCGATCCAGCTCACGCTGCTGGTGGCCGCCATCGCCGTGCCGCTCAACGTGGTGTTCGGCGTGGCCGCCGCCTGGGCCATCGCCAAGTTCGAATTCCGGGGCAAGCAGCTGCTGACCACGCTGATCGACCTGCCGTTCTCGGTCTCGCCGGTGATCTCGGGCCTGATCTACGTGCTGATGTTTGGCGCGCAGGGCTGGTTCGGCCCGTGGCTGGAGGCGCACGACATCAAGATCATGTTCGCGGTGCCGGGCATCGTGCTGGCGACGATCTTCGTCACCTTCCCGTTCGTGGCGCGCGAGCTGATTCCGCTGATGCAGGCCCAGGGCAGCGAGGAGGAGGAGGCCGCCATCGTGCTGGGCGCGTCCGGTTGGCAGACCTTCCGGCACATCACGCTGCCGAACATCCGCTGGGGCCTGCTGTATGGCGTGATCCTGTGCAATGCGCGGGCGATGGGCGAGTTCGGCGCGGTGTCGGTGGTCTCGGGCCATATCCGCGGCCTGACCAACACCATGCCGCTGCACGTGGAAATTCTTTACAACGAGTACAACTTCGCGGCCGCGTTCGCGGTGGCGTCGCTGCTGACGCTGCTGGCGCTGGTCACGCTGGGCATCAAGACGCTGGTGGAAATTCGCGCCGGCAAGGAACATCAGGACGAGGGCGCGAGCCGCCCCGCGCCGACACTGCAAGGGCAGCCATCATGAGCATTCAGGTCAGGAACGTACAGAAGCATTTCGGCGATTTCGTCGCGCTGGACAACGTCTCGCTCGACTTCGACGAAGGCGAGCTGACCGCGCTGCTGGGCCCCTCGGGCTGCGGCAAGACCACGCTGCTGCGCATCATCGCCGGCCTGGAGCGCGCCGATGCTGGCCAGGTGGTGCTGGGCGGGCAGGACGCCTCCGCGCAGCACGTACGCCAGCGCAATGTCGGCTTCGTGTTCCAGCATTACGCGCTGTTCAAGCATATGAGCGTGTTCGAGAACGTGGCCTTCGGCCTGCGCGTGAAGCCGCGCGCCGAGCGGCCCTCGGAAGCGAAGATCCGCGAGAAGGTGAAGTCGCTGCTGGAACTGGTGCAGCTCGACTGGCTGGCCGACCGCTATCCGGCGCAACTCTCGGGCGGGCAGCGCCAGCGCATTGCGCTGGCCCGCGCGCTGGCCGTTGAGCCGCGCGTGCTGCTGCTCGACGAACCGTTCGGCGCGCTGGACGCCAAGGTGCGCAAGGAACTGCGCCGCTGGCTGCGCCGCCTGCACGATGAACTGCACGTGACCAGCGTATTCGTCACGCACGACCAGGAAGAGGCGCTGGAAGTGGCCGACCAGGTGGTGCTGATGAACCACGGCCGCGTGGAGCAGTCCGGCACGCCCGAGGCGGTCTACAACCATCCGGCCACGCCGTTCGTGTTCGGCTTCCTCGGCAATGTGAACCTGTTCCATGGCTGGCTGGAAGTGGGCGATACCGGCGGGCTGCTGCATACCGGCGAGGCGATTCTGCCCGTGGTGGGCAGCGGCCACGAGACCGCCGGCGACGCGGTGGCCTACGTCCGTCCGCATGACCTGGACGTGGAGCGCTACGCGCCGGGCACCGATGGCATCGCCGTCACGCTGCGCCGCGCGCTGACGCTGGGGCCGGTGGCCCAGCTGGAACTGGAGCGCGAGGACAACCAGGACGTGATCGAGGTGGCGCTGCCGCTCGAACGCTTCCGACACGCGGGGTTCCGGGAGGGCGAGTTGCTGGCGGTGCGTCCGCGCCAGTTGCGCGTCTTCACGGCCGGCACCCGTAACTGATCCGCCCCCAACAAACAGAGCAGACCCAGGAGCGCCCCCATGAACTTCCAGCAACTGAGATCGATCCGCGAGGCGGTGCGCCGTCAGTTCAACCTGACGGAAGTGGCCAATGCGCTCTATACGTCACAACCAGGCGTGTCGCGCCAGATCCGCGAACTCGAGGAAGAACTCGGCGTGGAGATCTTCGAACGCTACGGCAAGCGCCTCACCGGGCTGACCGAGCCGGGCCGCGAGATCGTCCGCATCGTCGAACGGCTATTGCTCGAAGCCGAGAACCTGCGCCAGGCCGGCGACGAGTTCGCGGGCCGCCATACCGGCCGCCTGACGGTGGCTACCACGCACACGCAGGCACGCTACGCGCTGCCGAAGGTGGTGCAGAGCTTCCGGCGTGAATACCCCCACGTGACGTTGGCGCTGCAGGAAGCGTCGCCGTCCCATATCGTCGAATTGCTGCTGACGGGGCAGGCCGACATCGGCATCGCCACGGAGGCCGTGGCCAACGAGGCCGGGCTGACCTCGTTCGAGGCCTACAGCTGGCAGCACGTGCTGGTGGTCTCGCCCGAGCATCCGCTGACGCGGCTGCCCGAGCCGACGCTGGAGGACATCGCCAATTTCCCGATCATCACCTACGACGCCGGCTTTACCGGGCGCCGCAAGATCGACGGGGCGTTTGCCGAGGCCGGTCTCCAGCCGGAAATCGTGCTGACGGCGATGGATGCCGACGTGATCAAGACTTACGCCGAACTGGACCTGGGCGTGGGGATCATCGCCTCGATGGCCTACGACGCCCGCAAGGACGCCGGCCTGGTGCGGATCTCCGCCGACCATCTGTTCGAGCCGAACACGACCAGCGTGGCCGTGCGGCGGGGCGCGTACCTGCGCGGCTACGCGCACGCGTTCATCAATATGTTCGCGCCGCATCTGTCGCGCGATACGGTGTCCACGGCGCTGGCCGAGAGCGCCAACCGCCCGGCGCTGGCCGCCTGATCCTGCGCGGACGGCTTTCAAACGGCCGTTCGCGGGGGGTTGCCCGCGGCAGATCCTTGCCCGATCCCGCCTTCCGGTCGTCCCAGCCGGTCGTCCCGGCGCACACTTCGCGCCGTGTGCCGCCGTTTCGTCGCACGGTGCTTCCTTCCTCGCCGCGTCCGGCGTAAAGTGCCCTCACGCAGACCGCCTTTTAAGCAAATTGCGATAACAGGCGGATGCATGCTGCAGTGCATCATCAGAATGCCACGCGGCCACTGCCGTGAATCTACGAGGAGGGAAGACCATGCGGCAAATCCATGATGCCGGGGATGGGTGCGTCGGCCCCGCGAGCGGCCGCCCATGAAGCGCTGCCTCTCCACCGCGCTGCCATCGCGGCTGAATATCCTTGGCCGCGACTTGCTGTTCGTGCTCTGCATGAACACGGTGATCGCCGTCAGCCTGAATTACGGCTTCCAGACGGGCGGTACCTTCGCGCACAACTTTCTCTATAGCCAGCTGATCGGCCTGTCGATCTGGATCTTTATCGACGTGCCGCGCGTGCTGATCTGGTGGAACGACCGCCCGCGCCGCTGGCCGTTCATGTGCCTGGCCGTGGTGGCCGTGCCGCTGGGCGTGGTGCTCGGCAGCTGGGCCACGCGCGAGCTGCTGGGGCTGCCGATCAAGTCGCAGGCGGAGGCGGGCGACATGCTGCGCATGTGCCTGGTGGTGGGCATGCTGGCATCGGCGAGCATGATCTATTTCTACTGGTCGCGCGAGAAGCTGGCCTACCTGGAGCGCCAGGCCGCGCTGGACGCGCTCCAGCGCGAGGAATCCGAAAAGCAGCTCGTGCGCGCCCAGTTGATGGCGCTGCAGGCGCAGATCGAACCCCATTTCCTGTTCAACTCGCTGGCCAACCTCGATGGCTTGATCGCCACCGATCCGCGCGCGGCGCGGCAGTTACTGCAACGGCTGATCGGCTTCCTGCGCATGTCGCTGCAACACACGCGGGCGGAGCAGTGCACGCTGAAGCAGGAGTTCGAGCTGCTGCGCAGCTATCTCGATATCCAGGGCATGCGCTTTGGCGCGCGGCTCGCATTCCAGATTGATTTGCCGCCGGCGCTGGCCGAGGCCGAGATTCCGCCGATGCTGATCCAGCCGCTGGTGGAGAACGCGGTGACGCATGGCATCGAGCCGTGTATGAATGGCGGAAAGATCACATTGTCTGCCCGGGATGCCGGCGACGGCAGCGTGCAGGTCATCATCGCCGATACCGGCGTGGGCTTCTGCCAGGGCCACAGCAAGGGCTCGGGCATGGGCCTGACCCATGTGCGCGAGCGCCTGGCGCGGATCTTCGGTGCCACGGCCAGCATGCAGATGGAAGAAAACACCCCGCGCGGCGTGGTGGTGCGGGTGACGCTGCCGCTGGTGCGGCGGACCGATCCCACGCTCGCACCCGTGCGCGCCCCCGCGCATGGCGGTGCACCGGCCATGGCCACGCCTGCCGTGTCCAGCTCCTGATTCCCTTCTGCCTCCCCGAGTCCGACCCCGACCTCGACCTCGACCCCATGAGTCCGACCCTGCTGATCGCTGACGACGAAGTGCTGCTGGCCCGCGTGCTGGCGTCCGAACTGGCCGGCCTCTGGCCCGAGGCCAATATCGTCGCCGTGGTCCATGACGGCGTGGCGGCGCTCGATGCCGCCCGCGAACATCGGCCCGACGTGGCCTTCCTGGACATCCGCATGCCCGGCATGAGCGGCATGGACGTGGCGCGCGAACTGATCGAGTTCGACGACCCGCCGCTGGTGGTCTTCGTCACCGCCTATGACCAGTTCGCGCTGGAAGCCTTCGAGCGCGCCGCCGTGGACTACGTGCTGAAGCCGGTGCAGCGCGAGCGGCTGGAGGCCACGGTGTGCCGGCTCAAGGCGCGCATGGAGGCCCGGGACAGCAGCCACGAGACCCACGACGTGGGCGCGATGGTCGATGCGGACAAGCTCGCGCAGCTGCTGCACCGGCTCGAGTCGCTCGAAAACCAGACCCCCGCGCGTTCCGCTGGGCAGTATTTGCGCTTCATCAAGGCGCTGGTGGGGCAGGAGGTCCGCATCATTCCCGTGGACGAAGTGGTCTACCTCGAAGCCACCGACAAGTACGTGAACGTGGTCTCCACCAGCGGCGAGGCGCTGATCCGCACCAGCCTGCGCGAGCTGGCGCAGCAATTGGACCCGGACCGCTTCTGGCAGATTCATCGCGGCACGGTGGTCAATATCGACTGCGTGGCGAGCGCGATCACCCAGTCGCTGGGCCGGCTCTCGCTGCGCCTGCGCGACCGCGAGGAAGTGCTGCCGGTGGCGCGGCAGTACGCCCACCTGTTCAAGCAGATGTAGGGCGGCACGCCGCCGCAATCCGCCATATTTCCTCTACCATGGCCGCTTTGCGACTGGCCATTTTCCTGAGGAGACGTTTCGATGCCCCGCGTTTTCGTCTACGGCACGCTGCGTGCCGGCGAGGTCAACGACCTGAACCGCGCCGCCACGCGCCACGGCATTGCCGCGCCAACGCTGATCGGCACGGGCGTGCTGGCGGGCCGGCTGTATGACTTCGGCACCTATCCCGGCCTTGTGCCGGACGCGGCGGCCGGGCCGGTCACCGGCGATCTCTACGACATCCCCGACGCGCTGCTGCCCGTGCTCGACGAAATCGAGGAAGTCTACCCGGGGCAGGCCACGCTGTTCCTGCGCGAATCCTGCATCGTGGACTGCAACGGCGCCCCCATCGAATGCCTGCTGTATCCGGTGGCCGACGCCGCCGTGGCCGGGCTCGCCCGCATCGACAGCGGCGACTGGGTGGCCTACCGCAAGGCGCGTGACGGCGTGGTGGCCTGATCCGCGAATTTGTCCCGCTTTTGTCACGTTTCAAACAGCGCCGCACGGCTCGCGGCGCTGCAGCGTTCGGCGTAGCATGGATCGACGATGACAGCACCGGCTGTCATCGCGCCATCCCCGGAGCCTGCCGCCGATGCCAGCCAGCCATCCCCTTCATATAGATAGAGAGATAGAGCGAGACGGGCCGCAGCCGTATCCCTATCCGCATCCGGCCTGCCGCTTCCACGTCCAGTCCGGCACCGTGCGCCTGGCCGCCACGGCGTGGGGCGATCCTGCCAGGCCGGTGGTGGTGCTGGTGCACGGCTACCCGGACAACAGCCACGTCTGGCAAGGCGTGGCGCAGGCGCTGGCCGACCGCTTCCATGTGATTGCGTACGACGTGCGCGGCGCGGGTGGCTCAGACGTGCCGCCGCGCGTGGACGACTACCGGCTGGAGCGCCTTGCCGACGATTTCATCGCGGTCATCGACGCCGTGGCGCCAGATCGGCGCGTGCATCTGGTTGGCCATGACTGGGGATCGATCCAGGGCTGGGAATTCGTGACCGACCCGCGCCTGCACGGGCGCATCGCGTCGTTCACCTCGTGCTCGGGGCCGTGCCTCGACCATGCCGCCAGCGCGCTGCGCACGCCGGGGCGGCGCACCTGGGCGCAGCGGCGCGCCACGCTGCGGCAGGCGCTGGCCTCCTGGTACATCGTCTTCTTCCATATTCCCAAGCTGCCCGAGTGGCACTGGCGCCTCTGGCTCGGGCGCGGCTGGACGCACTGGCTGCGCCATACCGAGGGGCTGTTCGCGCCGCCCAATCCTACGCAGACCGCCGATGGCATCCAGGGCCTGCGGCTCTACCGTGCCAACTTCCGCGCCCGGCTGCGCGCCCCGCGCGAGCGCCGCGCCCACGCACCGGTGCAGGTCATCGTGCCGACGCTGGACCGCTACGTGCGTCCCGCACTCACCGAGAACCTCGGCAAATGGGTGGCCGACCTCTGGCGCCGGCAGGTGGAGGCCCACCACTGGCTGCCGCTGGCACAGCCCCGCCGCATGGCGACGATGGTCAGCGAATTTGTCGACCATCTGGAAGGGGCGCCGGCGTCGCCAGACCTCGCAAAAGCGCGAGTGTCGTCCTCGGCTGCCAATATTTCATGATGTGGAAAGCTGTTTTGGTGCGCAAAAATACATGGGTGCGCGGCACAACGGTCATTTCTCATCATGGAAGATTGCTTGCCGCATCGTGAAATTTATTTTGCAACGTATTGATTGATAAGGAATAAAAATCTCTGCCTGACGATGATTGAGCGCTTGTTGCGACGCGGGAAGCTTCCCTACACTCTTATATAAGACACATGACCTGAGACGCCAAAAACCGGCGACGCAGGGTGTCACAAGATCCGAAGCCAAGTACCCGAATTTTCGCCAACTACCATCTGTCATCAGGAGAGTGAACATGACTTCCCGCCAACAACAAATCGACGCCCTGCAAAAAGACTGGGACACCAACCCCCGCTGGAAGGGCATTCAACGTCACTACACGGCCGAAGACGTGGTGCGCCTGCGCGGCTCGGTCCAGATCGAGCATACGCTGGCCCGCCGTGGCGCCGAGAAGCTCTGGCACCTGCTGAACACCGAGCCGTTCGTCAACACGCTCGGCGCGCTGACCGGCAATCAGGCCATGCAGCAGGTGAAGGCCGGCCTGAAGGCGATCTACCTGTCCGGCTGGCAAGTGGCTGGCGACGCCAACCTGGCCGGCGAAATGTACCCGGACCAGTCGCTGTACCCGGCCAACTCGGTGCCGATGGTGGTCAAGCGCATCAACAACACCTTCCAGCGCGCCGACCAGATCCAGTGGAGCGAAGGCAAGGGTGATACCGACTTCTTCGCGCCGATCGTGGCCGATGCCGAAGCCGGTTTCGGCGGCGTGCTGAACGCGTTCGAACTGATGAAGTCGATGATCGACGCGGGCGCCGCCGGCGTTCACTTCGAAGACCAGCTCGCCTCGGTGAAGAAGTGCGGCCACATGGGTGGCAAGGTGCTGGTGCCGACGCGTGAAGCCGTGGCCAAGCTGACGGCCGCGCGCCTGGCTGCCGACGTTTCGGGCACCCCGACGCTGGTGATCGCCCGGACCGACGCCGAAGCCGCCGACCTGCTGACCTCGGACGTGGACGAGCGCGACCAGCCGTTCCTGACCGGCGAGCGTACCGTGGAAGGTTTCTATCGCACCAAGCCCGGCATCGAGCAGTCCATCGCCCGTGCGCTGGCCTATGCCGAAGTGGCTGACCTGGTGTGGTGCGAAACCGGCAAGCCGGACCTGGAGTTCGCCAAGAAGTTTGCCGAGGCCGTCCACGCCAAGTTCCCGGGCAAGATGCTGGCCTACAACTGCTCGCCGTCGTTCAACTGGAAGAAGAACCTCGACGACGCCACGATCGCCAAGTTCCAGAAGGAGCTGGGCGCGATGGGCTACAAGTTCCAGTTCATCACGCTGGCCGGCTTCCACTCGCTCAACTACTCGATGTTCAACCTGGCCCACGGCTACGCCCGCAACCAGATGAGCGCGTTCGTGGAACTGCAGGAGAACGAGTTCGCCGCGGCCGAGAAGGGCTTCACTGCCGTCAAGCACCAGCGCGAAGTGGGCACCGGTTACTTCGACGCCGTGACGCAGGCCATCGAAGGCGGCCAGTCGTCAACGACCGCGCTGAAGGGCTCGACCGAAGACGAGCAGTTCTTCGACAAGAAGGTGGCCTGATTCCCGGCTAGTCGTCGATAGGCGATAAAACGCCGCGCCGTCCGGTAGGGGACGGCGCGGCGTTTTTCATTGGCGACGGGGTAGGGCTGCCGGACTAGGGCTGCGCCGGGATGCTGAATTCCTCGATCTCCAGCAGCGGCTGGAGGATGTGGCCCCATTCCTTGTCCACGTAGCCACGCAGCTTGCCATCGGTCAGATAGTTGGCCACGGCGCCGAGCGCCAGCGAATTGTCGAGGTAGAGCGCGCAGTTGGACACAATGCCGGTCTGCACGTCGACACTGTCCATCAGCCCATAGGTCGGGTGGTCCAGTGCGGGGAAGTTGGTGATCAGCTTGCGCATGGCGTCCATCACGGCCTCGGGCTCGTATTCGATCAGCGACAACACGGAATAGGGCGATACCACCGGGCCGGCACGGGTGGATTCACGCTGCCCCACCGGGCGGTAGCCGCCCGCCACGGACAGCGGCGGCGCGCCGTACTCGGTGTACCCGCCCGTGGCCGGAATGGTGGCGGGCGAGAAGCCCCAGTAGCCGAACTGGTCGAGCCCGTACTGGATCTGCGCCTTGGCCATGTTCGGATGCGAACGTGCCCAGCTGTTGGTACCCCATTTCTGCTCGTTGATCATGATTGGCACGGCAAATGTCTCGAATACGGAGCCGCCCCAGGTCGGGATGAAGGACTGCCCCCCGAAGCTGCGCGAGGCCTCGTAGACGCGCACGCCTTCATAGGTGCGGTACTTCGACTGGTCGATGCTGCGCTCGGCCCATTCCGGCACGCGGTCGAGGTGGAAGTACTGGCTGCGCGGCACATTGCCCAGCGCAATCGCCGCATAGCTGATCAGCCGCGTCTCGCTCATCAGGTCATAGGTGCTCCCCGAGTTCTGCTGCGTGGCGGGGTTGTAGTTGATGTAGAACTGCTGCTTCGTCGGGTGCAGCATGGTGTCGAAGCGCATCTGGGCGAGGATGGCGCCCGCCTGCGCGGCGAGTTCCGGGAAGGCCTGCTTGGCCATGGCCAGGCCGGTGGCCACCCAGGCATTCTCGATGACGCCCACGTCGCCGTCCGGCACGCCCGTGGTGCTGTTGAGCGAGCCGAGGAACAATCCGCCCGGCGCGCCCTTGTCCCTGGCCTGCTGCTGCAGCACGGCGATGGCGGGCAGCATGCGCGCCATGCGCTGGCTGGCGTCTTCCGGTGCAATCAGGCCAAGGTCCCGCGCGGCCACCAGGTTCGAGATATACGACGCAAGCTCGCCGATGAACATCCAGTTGACCGCGTTCATCTTGTTCTCGGCATTGACGCAGGCCTTGTTCGACGGGAACGCTGGCTTGGTCTCCATCGCCTCGATGGACTTCCACAGCGACTTCGCATAGATGCGCGCTTCGGCCTTCAGGGCCGCCTGCGGGTCGGGCAGCACGGGGACATCGGGCGCGACTTCAGCAGGCGGGTCCCCGGCAGGTGTCGGGCCTGGGGCCGGTGTCGGGGCTGGGGTGGGGGTTGGCTGGGGCGCTGGGGCAGGCACCGGCGCGGCGCCGGGATCCACCTGCGCCGGGGTGCCCGGTTGGGCCGGCGGGGCCACTGGCTCGTCGCTCCCGCCGCCTCCGCAGGCGACCAACAAGGCGCTGAGGCCGATGCAGATGGCCCGGCGGGCCAGTGGGTGTGCGGATGAGGCAAATGTCATGATGCGCTCCGAGCGAGAATGTTCTGATGAACCATTCTCGTCCGCGACAGCGATCACGATAATCGTAGTTCGTCCATTTCTTGGCCCTGATTTTCAGGCCTGCGCCGGAATGCTGAATTCCTCGATCTCCAGCAGGGGCTGCAGTGCATGGCCCCATTCCTTGTCCACGTAGCCGCGCAGCTTGCCATCGGTCAGGTAGTTGGTCACGGCGCCCAGCGCCCAACCCACGTTGCCGGCAAGCAGGCACTTGGAGACGGTGCCGTTTTCCACGTCGACACTGTCCATCAGGCCGTATTGCGGGTGGTTCAGCGTGGGGAAGTTGTCGAGCAGCTTCTTCATGTTGGCCATCACCGCCTCAGGCTCCTCCTCGATCAGCAGCAGCACCGAGTAGAGCGACACCACGGGGCCGGCACGGGAGGCCGTGTGTTGCCCGCGGGGGTTGTAGCCCGAGCCGCCCAGCGAAGCCGGCGGCGTGCCGTACTCCGTGTACCCGGCGGTGGCCGGCACGGAAGCGGGCGAGAAGCCCCAGTAGCCAAAGGTGTCGAGGCCGTACTTGATCTGCGTCTTGGCCATGTTCGGATGCGAGCGTCCCCAGCTGTTGGGGCCCCATCTGGATTCGGAAATGACCACGGGCACCGCGAATGATTCGAACACAGAGCCGCCGTTGGTGGGCATGAAATGCAGGCCGCCATAGGAGCGGGTGCCTTCATACACCCGCACGCCCTCGTAGGTGCGGAATTTTGCCGGGTCCGGGGAGCGCTCGCTCCAGCTCGGCACGCGGGCGATACTGAAATACTGGCTGCGCGGCACGGTGCCGAGGGCGATGCCCGCATAGGCCAGCAGCCGTGTCTCGCCGAGCAGGCCGTAGGTCATCCCCGAAAATGTCTGCGTCTTGGGGTTGAAGGAGATTTCGTATTGCTGCTTTTGCGGGTGCACCATGGTCTCGAAGCGCATCTGGCCGAGGATGGCGCCAGCCTGCGCGGCGAGTGCGGGGTACGCCTGCTTGGCCATGGCAAGGCTGACCGCCAGCCAGGCGTTCTCGATCGACCCCACATCGCCACCCGGCACGGCCGTCCGGTTGTCCGTGGTGCCATGGAACAGGCCGCCGGGCGCGCCATTGCGCCGGGCTGTCTCTTGCAGGACGGCGAGGGAACTCAGATGTCGCGCCACGCGCCGCTGCGCTTCGGCGGCGTCCAGCAGGCCGAGATCGCGCGCGGCGGTCACATTCCAGATGAACTGGCCGAGGTTGCCGGTGAACACCCAGCCAACCGGGCTGGCCACGCCCTGGGCATTCATGCAGGACTTGTTGACCGGCAGCGCGCGGCCCGGGTCCAGCGTTTCAGCGGACTTCCACAGGGCTTCGGCGTATACGCGCGCCTGCGCTTTCAGTACCGATTCCCGCGTGATCACTTCGGTCTCGATGGGCGGCTCCGGATCTGGAATGGGCGGTATCGGCTGCGGCTCGGTCGGGACGACGGGAGTCTCGGGTGTCTCGGGTGTCTCGGGCGTGGGGTCCTGCGGCGGGTCCGGCGGCGCCGGCATGGGCGGGACGCCGGGCGGGAGCGGGGCGGGGCCCGCCTCCGGCTGGGTCACGGAGATGTCCGTGCCAGCGGGCTCCGAATCGTCACCGCCGCCACCACAGGCGGCCAGCAACGCACTTACGCCAATACAGACCGCGCGGCGGGTCCACAGCCGGACGCAAAGCTCGAGTGCCATCATGCTCTTCCCGTTGGAGATAAATGATGGGATTCTCGTCAACGGCAGGGGTCACGAATACCGCAGTTCGTCCAATTCCTGGCGCCAATTTGGATAATTCTGGTGTGATTGCGACATGATCTTGACGCATGAAGCAACAAGGCCGCGCAGGTTGCCGTGCGCGGCCTTGTTGTGTGCTGGACGCGGCGGGGTGCCGCCTCTCAGCGTGTCATCGGTAGACGATGACCGGGATGTCGGTGTGGGTCAGGACTTTTTGCGTTTCGCTGCCGAGCAGCAGGCCGGACAGCCCGCGCCGGCCGTGCGAGGCCATGAAGATCACGTCGCAGCCATGGCGTTCCGCCGCGTCGATGATGCCGAGGTAGGGCACCGCGAAGGTCGTCATGTCGGCGTCGAAGGGCAGGCCATCGGCCACGGCGGCGGTCTCGATCTCCTTCAGGTAGAGCCGCGCCTGGTTCTCGATCCGGTCCCGGAAGGCTTGCGGGGCCTCCACGACAATCTCGCTAAACGGCGTGTAGGGGTATTCCTCCAGACAGACATAAGCGGTGACCCGGGCGCCAATCGCCTTGGCCAGCTCCAGGCCGCCATTGATGGCCTTTTTGGAGAGTTCCGACCCGTCGGTGGGCAACAGGATGTGCTTGAACATGCCATACCTCCCTTCACGAATTAACGATTTCACGATAAGGCGGGGCAGGCCAGACGGCGCCTGTCTGATTCGATTGTAGTCAGTGTGAAGCAGCCGCCATTGCGGAATATCAAGGTTTTCCGTGGGTGAAACCACCTATGCCACGGCGGCGGATGCCTCGGCGGCGGCGCTGGTCGGCGCCTGCTCGGCGCGGCGCCAGTAGGCCGGGTTGCCGTAGGTGTGCTTCAGATGGTCGATGAACAGCCGCACACGCAGCGGCAGGTGCTTGCGCTGGGGAAACACCGCGTGGATGCCGATGGGGGGTGCCTGGAAGTCGTCGAGCACGGTGACGAGCCGGCCGCTGGCGATTTCCTGGCCCACTTCCCACCAGGACCGCCACGCCAGGCCATGGCCTTCGAGGCACCAGGCGTGCAGCACGGCGCCGTCGGTGCATTCCATATTGCCGCCCACCTTGACGGTGACCGCACGCCCGTCCTGCTGGAACACCCAGCCGCGCTGCACGTTGGCGCTGGCCCCGAAGGCCAGGCAATTGTGGCGCGACAGGTCCTCGGGCAGCTTCGGCGTGCCGGCGCGGGCCAGATAGCCGGGGGCAGCCACCACCACACGGCGGTTTTCCGCCAGGCGGATCGAAACCAGGCTGGAGTCCGGCAGGTCGCCGAGGCGGATGGCGCAGTCGAAGCCCTCGTTGACGAGATCGACCACCCGGTCGGAGAGGTCGAGCGTGAGCGTCACGTCCGGGTGCGATTCGATGAACAGCGGCACCACTGGCGCCACGTGCTTGCGGCCGAAGCCGGCCGGGGCGGTCACGCGCAGGTGGCCGCTGGCCTTGACGCCGCCGGCGGACACGCTGGCCTCGGCGTTGTGGAGGTCGTTGAGGATGCGCTGGCAGTCCTCGAGAAAGGCGGAGCCTTCGAACGTCAGCGTGATTTTGCGCGTGGTGCGTACCAGCAACTTTACGCCGAGCCGTTCTTCCAGCGCATCGATGCGGCGCCCGATGATCGCCGGCGCCACGCCCTCGGCGGCGGCGGCAGCAGAGAGGCTGCCACGTGACGCGACCGACACAAAAGTCTCCAATTGCTTGAAATGATCCACGAAAGCTCGCCGGTTAATACACAGTCTTGTGCGGATCGGCCAAGATTAGTTGCCAAAAAGTAAAAGATCAAGTGACCCGGTGCGACTTTGCCGCACTGCAACGACTGACTACAATCGGATGCATTCAACGGTGTACAGGCCCATTCAGTCCCTCCATGAACAAGATCCGCGCGGTGGTGTTCGATGCCTACGGCACGCTGTTCGACGTGTATTCGGTCACGGCGCGCGCGGAGCAGCTGTTTCCCGGCAAGGGGGAGGCCCTGGCGCTGTTGTGGCGCGAACGCCAGATCGACTACACCCGGCTGCGCACCATGGCCGCGCCCGACGGCGCCCTCTACAAGCCGTTCTGGGCCCTGACCGTGGATGCGCTGCGCTACGCCGCCGAGCGCCTCGGGATGAAGCTGGACGAGGCCACCGAGGCGCAGTTGCTCAAGGAGTACGCCTGCCTCTCGGCCTTCCCCGAGAACCTCGGCGCGCTCAAGCGGCTGCGCCGGGCGGGGCTGCCGCTGGGCATCCTGTCGAATGGCAACCCCGAGATGCTCGACATCTCGGTCAAGAGCGCGGGCATGCATGGGTTGTTCGACCATGTGCTGTCGGTGGATGCGGTGCGCCAGTACAAGACCGCGCCGGCCGCCTACGCGCTGGGGCCGCAGGCTTTCGACCTGCCCGCCGGGGACATCGTGTTCGTGTCCTCGAACGGCTGGGACGCGTGCGGCGCCACCTGGTATGGCTACAAGACTTTCTGGATCAACCGTGCCGGCCACCCGGCGGAGCGCCTGGACGTGGCGCCCACCGGCACCGGGCACGACATGAACGACCTGCTGGCCTTCCTCGCCGCCTCCGGCGTCGCGGTCTGACGGACGGGTCCACCCGACAACACACCATCGCACACACAGGAGAAGACTGATGGCTATCACGCTGCCCGCGGGCATGAAGATTACCGGCGACATCCTGCCGGCCTACGAAGACATCCTCACGCCGGAAGCCCTGGCCCTGGTAGACAAGCTGCATCGCGCCTTCGAGCCGCGCCGCCAGGAACTGCTGGCCGCCCGCGTCGCGCGCGCCAAGCGCCTGGACGCCGGCGAGATCCCCGACTTCCTGCCGGAGACCAAGAGCGTCCGCGAGGGCGAATGGAAGGTGGCACCGGTGCCGCAGGCGCTGGAATGCCGTCGCGTGGAGATCACCGGTCCGGTGGAAGCCAAGATGGTCATCAACGCCTTCAACTCGGGCGCTGACAGCTACATGACGGACTTCGAGGACTCCAACACCCCGAACTGGCACAACCAGATGCAGGGCCAGGTGAACCTGAAGGCCGCCGTGCGCCGCACGCTGACGCTGGATTCCAACGGCAAGCACTACAAGCTCAACGACAAGATCGCCACGCTGCAGGTGCGCCCGCGCGGCTGGCACCTGGATGAAAAGCACGTCACCATCGACGGCAAGCGCATCTCGGGCGGCATCTTCGACTTCGCGCTGTTCCTGTTCCATAACGCCCGCGAGCAGATCGCACGCGGCGCCGGCCCGTTCTTCTACCTGCCGAAGATGGAAAGCCACCTGGAGGCCCGCCTCTGGAACGACATCTTCGTGATGGCGCAGAAGGAGATCGGCCTGCCGCAGGGCACGGTCAAGGCCACGGTGCTGATCGAGACCATCCTGGCCGCGTTCGAGATGGAAGAAATCCTCTATGAACTGCGCGACCACAGCGCTGGCCTGAACGCCGGCCGCTGGGACTACATCTTCTCGTGCATCAAGAAGTTCAAGGTGGACAAGGACTTCTGCCTGGCAGACCGCGCCAAGGTGACGATGACCGCGCCGTTCATGCGCGCCTACGCGCTGCTGCTGCTGAAGACCTGCCACAAGCGCGGCGCGCCCGCGATTGGCGGCATGAGCGCCCTGATCCCGATCAAGAACGATCCGGAAAAGAACGCGATTGCCATGGAAGGCATCATCAGCGACAAGCGCCGCGACGCCACCGATGGCTACGACGGCGGCTGGGTGGCCCACCCGGGTCTGGTCGAGCCGGCGATGAAGGAATTCGTGGCGGTGCTCGGCGACAAGCCGAACCAGTTCGAGAAGCAGCGTCCGGACGTGAACGTGAAGGGCGCCGACCTGCTCGATTTCAAGCCCGAGGCCCCGATCACCGAGCACGGCCTGCGCATGAACATCAACGTGGGCATCCATTACCTGGGCGCCTGGCTGGCCGGCAACGGCTGCGTGCCGATCCACAACCTGATGGAAGACGCCGCCACGGCCGAGATCTCGCGCTCGCAGGTCTGGCAATGGATCCGCTCGCCGAAGGGCAAGCTGGAAGATGGCCGCAAGGTGACCGCCGAACTGGTGCGCGCGCTGATTCCGGAAGAGCTGGCCAAGGTGAAGACGCTCGTGGGTGGCGATACCAGCACTTACGACCGTGCCGCGCAGATCTTCGAGGAAATGTCGACGTCGGAAGACTTCGCCGAATTCCTGACGCTGCCGCTGTACGAGGAAGTCTGAGCTTTTTCAGGCTTGCCATGAAAAACCCCACGGTTCGCGCCGTGGGGTTTTTTGTTTGTGGCTGGGGTTGGCCACGGGGTTGGCCAGGCCGGGAAGGTCAGGGGCTGGCCACCGCGCCGTAGCCCTGGCCCCGCCATTCGATGAAGCAGAGACCATGGCCGAACGGGTCCGACAGGCGGGCCTGCCGGCCCCAGTCGAAATCCTGCGGCCAGTCCTCGATCTCGGCGCCGGCGCCGAGCGCGCGCTCGATGGCGGCTTCAAGGTCTTCCACCACGAAGTCCAGGTGCACCGGGGTCCAGTGCCGCGCGTAGTCGCGCCGCGCATCGGCCCGCGCCGTGGCCACCGTGCCGGCCTCCTTGGCCAGCAGATAGATCGGCGCGCAGGCGCCGTGCATTTCCGCCACGCTGTTGTCGAACAGCCGGCGGCCCAGCCGCAATCCCAGTCCTGCTTCGTAGAAGCCGATGCCGTGTTCGAGGTCATCGACGTCGATATTGATCAGCAACTCCATGCCAGCCTCCTGCTTTGTGAGCGTTCTCGGGCGTGGCGGCGGCCAGTGTGCTTTTCGCTCCTGTCCGCTCCTGATGGCTGATGGCTGTTGATGGCTCCTGATGGTTCCTGACGCCTTCTGACGCCCTCTGACGCCTTCCTTGCCCGGGCCAGCATTGTGCGCCGGCGCTCCTGACAAGAGCTGTCAGGAGTGATGCCGCCGGGACAGGATCATCGATGCGCTGCATGGCGGCTATGAGATGACTCTGAAAATGAAAGCGCGGACCGGCGCGGCGCCCAAGGAGCCTTCATAATATGGACATTCAACGAGATTGGAGAGTCAAGTTGCGTTTTGAACACCTGGTGGAGATCAATGACCCAGGCAATCCCACGCTGGAGCCGCTGACCGCCGAACAGCTGTGGCAGGGCCTGGTGCTGCGGGCCGAGTCGCCCGAGCTGTTCGTCCTGGGGCTGGAGCGCGCCGAGGTACTGGCGCGGGGCGATGGCTGGCTGGACCGCGTGCTGCATTTCGGCCAGGCGACGATACAGGACCGCGTGGTATTCGAGCCACGCCGTGCAGTGCGCTACGAGACCGCGGCCACGGCCGAGCATGCCGGCGGCACGCTGTCGATGAGCATCGAGACCCCCGCGCCGGGCGCGCTGCTAGTGCGTTTCATCTATGAAACGACCCTGCCCGACACGGATGCCAGCGGCGACGACCGCTATTCGGAGATCGTCAAGTCGGCGTACCACGAGGCAGACCTCGACACGGTGCGCAAGATCCGGGAGATCGCTCACAGCGGGCGGCTCGGGTGACGGGCGCCCAGCCGGCCGGCGGGCCGACGCGCGCCGTACTGCGCGCCCGCTACGGCGAGCGCCTGCGCTGGCTGATCCTGGTCACGCTGATGCTGGGCACGATGTCGTCCATCGTGTCATCTACCATCGTCAACGTGGCCGTGCCGGACCTGAGCCGGCATTTCCACCTGGGCCAGGAGCGCGCGCAGTGGGTGGCGGCCAGTTTCATGATCGCCATGACGCTGTCGATGCTGCTCACGCCGTGGCTGCTGAACCGATTCGGGCTGCGCCGGACCTTCGTCGGCAGCCTGTTGCTGCTGGGCGCGGGCGGGCTGATCGGCGGGTTTTCGCCCACCTTCGGCGTGATGCTGGCCATGCGCGTGGCCGAGGGCATCGCGGCCGGCATCATGCAGCCGCTGCCCAATATCTTCATCCTGCGCGTGTTCGAGGAACGCGAGCAGGGCAAGGCGCTGAGCCTGTTCGGGTTTGGCGTGGTGCTGGCGCCGGCCATCGGCCCCAGTGTGGGCGGCTTCCTGGTGGAGACCTTCGGCTGGCGCTCGATCTTCTTCGTGGTGGTGCCGCTGACGCTCATCGGCCTGTGGATGGCACGCCGCTACATGGCCGTGGACTCCGCGATGATCGGCGAACGCAAGGCACTGGACTGGCGCGGACTGGCGCTGGCCGGCGTGGCCACGGTGACGCTGCTCAACGGTCTCGTGGAGATGCGCGAGAACGTGCCGGCCGGACTGGCGCTGGCCGGGCTGGGCGTCTTGCTGCTGGCGGGTTTCGTGGTCTGGCAGTTGCGCGCGCCCGAGCCGTTGATGGATATGCGGCTCTACAGCTACCGCCAGTTCTCGGCCGGGGCTGTGGTGGCGTTCATCTATGGCGCCGGGCTGTTCGGTTCCACGTACCTGCTGCCCGTCTACATGCAGATGGCGCTGGCCTATACGCCGTCGCAGGCTGGCATCGTGCTGATGCCGGCCGGGATCGTGCTGGCGGTGACGATCGCGGTGGCGGGGCGGCTGACCAATTACATCCTGCCGCACCGGCAGGTGTCGTTCGGGTTGGCCCTGCTGGCGGCGTCGTTCCTGCTGATGGCCACCGGGTCGATGGCGACGCCTTACTTGCTGCTGGTGCTCTATGCGGTAATCGGGCGGATCGGGCTTGGCTCTATCCTGCCGTCGCTGACACTTGGGTCGATGCGTGGGGTCGATTTCTCGCTGATCGCCCAGGGGTCGAGCTGCATCAACTTCCTGCGGCAGCTTGGCGGGGCGATCGGGGTGAGTCTGGCCGGGGTGGGGCTGCAGTGGCGGCTGGCGGAGCACGGCGCGGTGCTCGGGCCGGGTGGCGATCCGGTCGCCCGGATCGCGGCATTCGATGAAACCTTCCTGGCCGTGGGCGTGGTGATTGCCACGGCGATCCTGGCCGCGTGGCGCATCCGGCCGAAGCCGCTGCCGGCCGGCGCAGGGGTCTAGGGCTAGGGCGGGGACTTAGCTGGCGGTGCCGGCCAGCAGTTCGCCGACCAGTTCGACGTACTTCTGCTTGGCGTCGTCCTGGCTGGTGCCCTTGAGGGCTTCCCAGGCTTCGAACTTGTAGCGGCCGACGAAATCGGTCATGCCGGGCTTGTCGCCGTGGGCGTCGCCCTCGGCACCCTGCTTGTAGAGCGCGTAGAGGCGCAGCAGCGTCATATTGTTAGGACGCTCGCTCAGGGTCTTGACGTCGATTTGGGCCTGGTCGAAGCGGGCCTGCAGGTCGCTCATGGTGTCTCCGGGTAATCAGTGGGCGTAGAAGTGCGATGATAGCCGCCGCACCGCGCCGTTTGCGGCGGAAAAAACCGAAGAAGCCTTCGGTCAGCGCGTGGCGGCACGGTCTGCCGGCGCACGGTGCCGGCGTGCCTGCCAATTCAGCTTTGGCCGCGCTCCGGATACAATCGCGCCATGTCCTGGATTCTTGCTGTCGAGACCTCTACCGAGTGGTGCTCCGTCGCACTGGGGCGCGCCGCCACCGACGGCGCCCTCGAGTGTTTCTCCCGCCATGAGCATACGGGCGCGCGGTCGTCTGCGCGCGTGCTGCCGGCCGTGGCCGAAGTGCTGGCCGAGGCCGGCATCACGCTGGCCGACTGTGCCGCCATCGCGTTTGGCGCCGGCCCCGGCTCGTTCACCGGCCTGCGTACCGCCTGCGGCGTGGCGCAAGGGCTCGCCTTCGGCGCCGATCTCCCCGTGATTCCCATCAATGTGCTGACGATGTGCGCCGAAAGCGTCCGATCCGGCACTTCGCCGTTGCCAGCGGACACGCGCGTGCTGGTGGCGCTAGACGCCCGCATGGACGAGACCTATGCCGCCACGTTCCGCTGGGACGCCGCCGCGATGGAATGGTCGATGGAGACCCCGGTGCAGGTGGGGCCGCCCGAAACCGTGGCGCAGCCCGATGGGGCATTCTGGCTCGCCGGCAATGGATCGACAGTGTTTGGCGAACGGCTCCAGGTGGCCGCGCAGGCCAGCCGCGTGATGCCCGAGGCCATGCCCGACGCCCGCGCCGCCGTGGCCATCGGCCTCCGAGCACTGGCGCGTGGCGAGACCATCGACGCCGCCGACGCCATGCCGATCTATGTGCGCGACAAGGTCGCCCACACCATCGTCGAGCGCGAGGCGATTGCCGCCGAGAAAGCTGAAAAAGCCGCCAAGGCCGCGAATGCTGCCGCAGGGGAGGCCGCGTGAGCGCCGCGCTGCTGCCCGAGTCGCCCCAATGGCCGGCCGTGCCGGTCATGCCCGAGCTTGGCGATGGCTGGAGGCTCGGCCGCATGACTGCGCTGGACCTGCACGCCGTGGCCGATATCGAGCTGCGCGCCTACAGCCATCCCTGGACGCGCGGCAATTTTGAGAATTCCCTGAAATCGGGCCATGTCGGCCTGACGCTCCGTGATCCAGCCAATACGCTCGTCGGCTACGCCGTGCTGATGCCGGTGGTCGACGAAATGCACCTGCTCAATATCACCGTGGACCCGCGCCGGCAGCGGCAGGGCCATGGCCGGCTGCTGCTGGCCGTGGCGCTGGCCACCGCCCATGCCCACAACCTCGGCACGATGCTGCTGGAAGTGCGCCCGTCCAATGTGGGCGCGCTGGCGCTGTACGAGGAAGCCGGGTTTGCCGAGATCGGCCGCCGCAAGGGCTACTATCCGGCCACGGCCAACGGGCGCGAGGATGCGCTTGTGCTGCGCCGGGCCTGGCACGATGGCAAGGAGTCCGCATGAATCGCCGCGCGCAGTTCCTCGAAGTGCTCGGTATCCCGGCGGAATGGGTGCCGCGCCGCTTGGCCGAGGCGTCCGTAGAGGTTGAAACCAAGGTCGAGGTCGCCACGGTAGCTGTGGCCGAAGTCGAAGTCGAAGTAGCGATGCCCGCCCCGGCCGCGCCGCCGCGCTCCGTGGTGATCGAAGCCCTGTCGCCGCAACCCGCCGTGCAGGATGAGGCCGCTCTGGCCCGGGACGCCGCCATCGCCGCCATGGACTGGGCCGCGCTGGAAGCCGCCGTGGCCCAGTGCACCGCCTGCGGCCTGAGCGACTCCCGCACCAACACGGTCCTCGGCGTGGGTGACCGCCGCGCTGAATGGATGCTCGTGGGCGAGGCCCCGGGCGAGAACGAAGACCTGCAGGGTGAGCCGTTCGTCGGCCAGGCCGGCAAGCTGCTCGACAACATGCTTGGCGCGCTGGGCCTGGCGCGCGACCGTAATGTCTTTATCGCCAATGTGCTGAAGTGCCGCCCGCCCGGCAACCGCAATCCGGAGCCGGAGGAGGTGGCGCACTGCGAGCCGTTCCTGCGCCGGCAGATCGCGCTGATCCGGCCGAAGGTGATCGTGGTGCTGGGGCGCTTTGCGGCGCAGTCGCTGCTGCGCTCCACCACGCCCATCGGCAAGCTGCGCGGCACCGTGCACCAGTATGAGGGGATTCCCGTGGTGGTGACCTATCACCCGGCCTACCTGCTGCGCACGCTGACCGACAAGGCGCGCGCATGGGAAGACCTGTGTCTGGCCCGCGAGGTACACGACCGTGCGGGAGCTGAAGCCTGATCCCGCGCAGGCCATCCGCCCGGGCGGGCCGGTAGCAGCCGGCGCCGACGGGCCCGAGCCCCTGTGGCGCACCGCCGCGTCCCAGCGCGTGCGCGATCTGGCGTGGTGCTCGCTCTCGCCGCCGCTGCTCTCGCACCTGCCGGCCGGCTACGGCGCTGGCGCCGCGCTGGCCCACTGGCCGCCCGGCGCGCAGGCCGCGTGGCAGCGCTGGCTGGAGCGCGCCGACCCCGCCACACTCCCGGAAACCATCGCCGAATTGAGCGGCCACCCGGACCCCACCGGCAACCGCAGCCTGCGTCTGGGGCGTCATGCCGAGCGGCTGCTCCATTTCGCGCTGCACCGGGCCGAGGGGATTGAACTTGTCGCCGCCAATGTGCCGATCCGGCGCGCCAATGGCCATGGCATCCAGACGCTGGGCGAACTGGACGTGATCTGGCGCGACCCGGCCAGCGCGCAGACCGTGCACTGGGAAATGGCGGCCAAGTTCTACCTGATGGTGGATGGGCAGCCGGGAACGCCGCCCGACCGCCGCAACTTCGTCGGCCCCAATCTCGTCGATCGGCTAGGAGACAAGCTCGACCACATCGTCAGTCGGCAGCTGCCGCTGGGCCGCGCGGCCGAAGCGCAGGCGGTGCTGACCCATCCCATCGACCGCAGCGAGGTCTATCTGCTGGGCTGGCTGTTCTATCACGATGGCCGCCTGCCGGCCGGGCTTGACGCGCTGGGCATCGCGCCCGATCACCTGCATGGCTGGTGGTCCACGCTGGACGACTGGGCCGCGCGCGCGCAGGCCCATCCGGCCGCGGCCAACACGCGCTGGTGCCGGCTGCCGCGCGCGGACTGGCTCTCGGGCGCCCGGGTGCCCGAGGCGCAGACCGAGAGCGCCGCCGTGCTGCACACAGCGCTGGCGCAACGCTTTGCCGATCCGCACCAGGCGCATAGCTGGCGGCGCGAAGCCCCGGTGATGGTCTGCGAACTGGCGCCCGCCGGGCCCGATCAACCCGGCATCTGGCAGGAGCGCTCGCGCGGCTTCGTGGTGCCGCCGGGCTGGCAGGCGCGCGCCGTCGAGCGGGCCACTATCGACAGATCCCCTCCCGCCGCCGGCTCCCGCTAATCCATTCCGGCTGCCGCACCGCGCCGCGATACTTCCCTCACGCTGTATCGGAACGTTCGCCCTGGACGTTGCGACGATGGGGGATGGAAGATGCCGGACATCGAGAAAGTCAAGACACTCCACTGGCTCACGGACCCCGAGTGGTTCCGCAAGGCTGGGCTCGAAAAGGGCGTCGGTCATGACCGACAGCACCTCGGCGTGATCCTGGCGGCGGGCGGCGAGCTGACCATCAGCCAGATCGACATGGATTTCACGGGCGAGCTGACGCTGCGCCTGCTCAACAACGACGGCCGCACCGAGCGGGTGTTCAAATTTGGCGAAATGCCACTTACGATCACAGCGCAAACCGTCTCGGTGCCGTTCATCGATACCCCGTACCCCGGCGGTGGCACGCCGCCCACAGTCTGGTACACCTGTTCGCCGACCAGCAAGACGCTCCCGGTGTTCGAAGCCGGCGGGGCGGAATCCTCATTTTTTGCGAAGTGGGACCAACAGGCGGCCGAATTCGCGCTGATCCAGTCACGCTATGTCCGGATGCTGGTGCCCCAGGTCGACAAGGCCACGCTCCGGACCCAGCCGGGCGGCCTCGCTGCGCTGACCGCGTATTACGACAACGTGGTTTCCACGTTCAACGCGTTGTGCGGGGTGGCATTCGATCCCGAACTTGCCACGGACCTCAACATCCGAAACCTGTTCTTCATCAAGGCGGATGCGGGGGGCAGCGGCGGCGCCTACTACGGCCCCCTGTGGGCCGCATCGACCGGAGTGTCGATGGCGGCGGACTGGTTCGCCAGCCTGCGCACCAACTGGATCCCGCTGGAAACGCTGGGCCACGCCTACCTCGGCACCTTCATGGCGGCCGGTTCGGTCAGCTTTCTCGAGGTCTGGAACAAGCTTTATGCGGCCAGCTGGCAGGACATCACGCTGGGCGCCGAGGTGCACACCGATGGCTGGCTCTACCAGGGCGAGGCGGCTCTGTTCAGCGGTGTCATTGACCGGATCACGACCGGCACGCCGCTGCAGGATTGGAGTGTGCGCGAGAAGCTCTATTTCCTGATGCTGCTCAAGTACAAGGCGGGCAACACGGCGTTTGCCAGCTTCAACCGGCAGTACCGGACCTATGCCAACGCGCTGCCGTTGCCGCCGATCGCGCCGCCCGTGATCGACATGATGGCCGAGGTCTATGCCGCCGACGCCGGGGTGGATGTGGCGCCATTCATCGGCATGGTGGGCGCCAGGATGGCGTCGGTGCGGGCGGTGCTCAATATGTTCAGCGACGCGCGGGCGTCCTATCCGCTCTACGCGCTGGTCAGCGAGGCCAGCCTGGTCCAGGCGCAGGAGACGCTCCATGCCACGTCGCCGCTGCAACTGGTGGACTCGGTGGAGCTGCACCGCACCGGCCTGCGCGGCAGCGTGACCGTGCAATTTGCCATCGATGAGTTCGTGCAGATCTACGGCGAACCGCTGTTCGTGATGGAAGGGCCGAGGGAGGTGGCCTCGCTATACGTGGTAGACACCGGGATGACCTTTGCCGACATGCCTGTCGGCGCGTACTCGCTGCGCCTGCCCACCGGAAAAAGTCGTAAATATTCGATAGATCCCTACTACCTGATCGTCAAGGAGGGGGCGAGCACGCAGACGCTGGCGTATGCCTACAAGCAGGGGTCCGCCATCGTCACCCAGACCTTCCTGCTGTTGGGGGCGGATAACGGCCTGTACGGCACGATCCGCGTGGACGCGCCCACACGCCGGATCACCGTGGATCTCATGAGCAACCCCAATACCGCGTTCATGGATACGGTCTACATCGGCGTCACGATCCGGACGGCCGATGGCGATCCGGTCTATCAGCGGGACTTTCACGGCAACCACCCAGCCCCGGAGCATGCGGACATTCCGTTCGAGATCGGCTATCGGATCGAGGTGCGCCATGAGGAGCCATCGCGGCTGCGGGTGCTGCCGGCCGCCCCGGGACTGATTCGGCCGCAGGCGACCAACGACTTCGTGATCACGGCGCACGGGCTCGAGAACCCGCAGGCGATGAACAGTCCGGTGGCGGACCTGTCGTTGCGCATTGCGGAAGCGGCGGCACTGGTGCGGGAGCGCCTGCCGATTGCCGCGGCGCCCTATGCCACGGTCAAGGACGATATCTACCTGGCCGTGATGGCGCTGCCGGAGCCGGAGCGCGCCCAGGCCGTGGCCGAGTACGCCGACGTGATGTCCCTGCAGAACGCCGGGCCGGGCACCAATATCGGCAACAACTTCTTCGTCTCGCTGAAGGGCCTCGGCACCTGGACGTTCTTCACCATGACGATCGATCTGGTGCGTTTCGAGGTGCGCTTCCAGGTCAACGGCGGCAAGCCGCACAGTTATTTTGCGAACACTTATGCCTACGTCAGCTTTCGTGAACCGGGCGGCCAAGAGCTGTTCTCCTATGACTTCATCGGCAACGTGTCGTCGACCGGCATGGTCCACACGTTCCCGCTGTCCCGGTACGGTGGCGAGCAGTACTACTCGTTCAAGGAGGAGCTGGGGACTCGCTACGCCATCGAGAACCGGATGCAGGGCGTCACGTGGTACGGCTTGGCCAGCATGACCCTGGACCTGCCCGGCAACGGCGTGGTGATGACCGCCGCGGCATCGGAAATTTCCGAAACGCCATCCGTGCAGGGCAACATGTTCAGCTGGAATCTGCTCGGTAATGCGGATCAGCCGGTCGCCACGCTCGAACTGGACCTGGTGATCAATGCGCTGAGAGTGACGCTGCAGGCTGCAGTGCCGAATCCTGGCATGTCGGCGGTCTACATCAGCATCGGGGTGACAGACCGCTACGGCGATGCGGTCTATGCCATCGCCATGCCCGGGAATGTGCTGGTGGAGGCCGATGCTCACACCTTCCCCCTGCAAAAGGGCTATACGGTCACGGTCTTCCACCAGGACCCCACGCGCTCGGTATTGATCAACACGGAGACGCAGACGCGGACCACCGTGGCGGCCACGGCGCACTACCAGACCATGGCGCGCGGGCTGCGGGCAGTGGCCTGACGAGCGGCCGAGTCTGATTGCATCCTTTCCGAGGTATCCAAGATGGCGGAAATCCTAAAATCGAAGTCCGTGTACACGCTCCAGGATCCGGTATGGATTCGCAACGCGGGGCAGCCGAAAGGGCTCGATCACGACAAGCAGGCGCTGGGCATCATCCTGGCGCCCGGCGCCACGCTGCGGCTTCGGAAGATATCGCCTGACTTCACTGCTTCGATACAGGTGGTCTGTGTCGGCGACGGTACGGCCCCGGCGCAGTCGGTGTCGGTAGGGGACGCGTGGGTCAGTGTCACGGCCGGCGCGGCGCTCGTCCCATTCGTCTCAACGCCCTATGAGGCGGGCGCCCCGGTGATCGAGTTTGCCTACCCTTCGACGAGCAAAGTGCTGCCGGTGTTCCTGGCGGGCAATGCCGAGGCGCCTTTCTTCGCCACCTGGGACGTGCAGGATGCCGAATTCGGCCTGATCGAGGGCGATTATCTGCGCATGCTGGTGCCTGCGCGGGACAAGGCCGCGCTCCGGGCATATCCCGGCGGCCTGGCTGCGCTGGGGGCCTACTATCAGGACCTGCTGACCGCTTTCAATGCCCTGCTGGGGGTGTCATTCCATCCCGAGCGCCCCACCGATCTCAACGTCAGGAACCGCTACTTCCTGGCGGCCGATGCCGCGGCGGCTGACACCGAGCCCGCCTACTATGGCCTGGGGATGGCGGCCACGACGTCGTCGTCGGTCGCCCCGGTCTGGCTCGACAGCCTGCCGACCAGCTGGACTGCGCCCCAAACCATCGCCGGCGGCTATCAGCGCCAATTCTCCGCGACCAATGTCGCCGACCCGAATTCCGTATGGGGCAAGGCTTTTGCGGCCAGCTGGCAGGACTTCCTGATGGGCGCCGACGTCTACACCCAGGGATGGCTCTACCAGGACGCGCCGGCATTCTTCGCGAGCGTGATGGCGCTGCTCCGCAATGGCACGCGCTATGAGTCCTGGGATGTCCGGGCAAAGGTCTATCTGGTGATGCTGCTGAAATACAAGGCCGGGGATGGCGCCATCACCCGGACCAATCGGCTGGATCGCGTCCATATGAACACGCCGCCGCTGCCGGCAGTACGGCCCCCCGGGTTCGATGAAATGGCCGCCGCCTGCGCCGAATGGTGGGATGTGGACATTGCGCCATTTCTCACGCTGGCTCGCGCGCCGGTGACCCCGCTACGCGCCATGCTCAACGTGTTCAGCCACGCCCGCGCCGTCTATCCGCTCAGCGAACTGGTGACGGCGCAGACGCTGCCGACGGTGCAGTCCGCGCTGCATCTCGATTCGCCGCTGCGCCTGGTCGATACGGTAGAGCTGCAGGGTACCGGCGTCACCGGCAGCCTTACCCTGCGGTTCGTGATCGACGAATTCAAGCAGATCTACGGCGAGCCGCTGGTCCTGATGGAAGGCGCCCGGGAGGTGCTCCACATTCCGGTCAGCGCGTCGGAGATGATCCTCGAAAACCTGCCAATTGGCGCTTATACGATTCGGCCGCCGACCGGGAAGAACCGCAAATACCTGGTAGATGCCGATTACCTGATCGTCAAGGAGGGGGAGGCCAGCCAGTCGCTGACGTATACCTTCAAGCGGGGGTCGGGCACGATCAGCCAGACGCTGGTGCTGCTCAGTACCGACTACGGGGTGAGTGGCACGATTCGCGTCGACTTCACGACCATGCAGGTGCGCATCGATGTCAAGGCTGAACCGCTGTCTGCCATGATGACTGGGGCTTACGCCACGATCGGGGTGAAGAACGGCGCGGGAGGCAGCATCTATACCCGCGCGATCAGCGCTCGGGAGGCGGCGCCGATTCACGACGCCGTGCCCTTCGAGATCGGTTATCGGCTAGAGGTGTACGTGGAATATCCCAGCCTGCTGGCCGTAGAGCCTCCCACGCCGGGGCTGCTCCCGTCGCAAGAGAGTCACGTGCTGACGATCACGGCGCTGGGCCTGCAGAACGCGGCGGCCAGCAACAATCCCGAAGCGGACCTGCTGGCGCGCATCGCCGCCGGGGCGACCATCGTGCGCGAGCGCCTGCCGATGGCCCATGCACCCTATGCCCAGATGAAGGACGACCTCTACCTGGCCGTCATGGCGCTGCCATCTCTGGCCCGCAACGTGGCGCGGCGCGAGTATATGGACGTCATGTCCCCGTTCAACTTCGAGCCGGGCGACCACGTTGGCAACCTCTTCACCCTCACGATGAAGGGCTATTACAGCGACATATTCTTCATCGCGACCGTCGACCTGCAGGCGCATGAAATACGCTTCGAAGTCATTGCGACCAAGCCGCACGTCTATTTTTCGGACACGTACGGTTATGTCAGTTTCAGCGATGTGTACGGCAATGAAGTCTTCTCATATGACTTTATCGGCACATTGAAGGCGACCGGCATGTCTGTGACGTTTTCGCTGTCACCGGATGGCGGCGAGCAATATTACTCGTTCAAGGAGGAGGCAAGCTTGGCCCGCTATCCCATCGAAAACGTGATGCAGCAGCAGGTCACGAGCGCGGTAACGAACATGGTGGCCGAGGTGCTTGTCGATGGCCTCATCACCTATGCGTCGGCATCCGAGATCGCGGTGGTGCCGACCGTGCGCGGGAACATGTTCCTGTGGTCACTGTTCGACGGTGCCGGCAATCCGGTGGCGACGCTGAACCTCAGCCTGGTCTTCAATACGCTGACGGTTTCCGTTTCCGCCGGGACGCACCAAGGGGGATTGCGCGTCAGCGTGCATGTGGAGGACAAGTATCAGCAGGTGGTCTACGACCTGGATGTCCACGGGGGCACGCCCGTGGCCCAGGCGATTTCCACCTTTTCGTTGCAGAAGGGCTATACGGTCACGGTGTTCCACAACGATCCGGCCCGTTCCCAACTGGTCAATACGGAAACTGGGGTACGGACGGTGGTCGGCGAGACCGCGCGCTATCAGACCATGGCCCGTGGCCTGAAGGCTCTGCCGACATGAAAAACGCCCCGCCGGCTCAGGCCGGCGGGGCGTCTTCCTGCCCGCGCGGGTCAGTGGTGCTTGTCCTCGCCGATCATCGCCAGCGAGTTGTGCATCTTCACATTGTGCTTGTGCAGACGCATGACCAGCAGCATGGTGGCCGAGATGAACAGGCCCAGCGCCACGATCACGAAGCCGATTGGCACGTTCAGCTTGATCAGCAGCGCGTAGAGGCACAGCATCAGCAGAACTGAAACATTTTCGTTGAAGTTCTGCACGGCGATCGAGTGCCCGGCGGACAGCAGCACGTGCCCGCGATGCTGGAGCAGCGCATTCATCGGCACCACGAAGTAGCCCGACATGGCCCCGACGATCATCAGGAACACATAGGCGATGGCCATGTAGAGCGGCATGGGATAACCCAGCACGTTCAGCATCACGTCCGGCATGGCGTCCTTGGTGTAGAAGGCCATGATCATGACGGTGATGCCCATCGCCACGCCGAACGGCAGCACCGACAGCGAGCGGCGCAGCGGGATCCGGGCGGCGGCCATGATCGCGCCCACCGCCACACCCACCGCCACCACGGCCTGGAGCAGGGCGCCCTGGGACAGGTTCAGCCCCAGTGACTTCTCCGCCCACTTGAGCACGATGAACTGCAATGTGGCGCCTACGCCCCAGAACAGCGTGGTCACGGCGAGCGAGATCTGGCCCAGCTTGTCGCGCCACAGCGCAATGAAGCAGTCGCCGAACTCGGCAATCAGCTTCACCGGGTTCTTTTCCTGTTGCGGGTAGCGCGCGCCGGTTTCCGGGATGAACACGTTGAACACCGACGCCACGACGTAGAAGAACATGATCACCACCATGGCCGCCTCGGCCGGGGTGTTGATGCCGGTGTCCACGTAGGGGATGTCGAAGCGGAGCAGAATGTCCGAGATATGGACCGAGATCAGCGCGCCGCCCACCACGGTGCCGAGGATGATCGAACTCACCGTGAGCCCCTCGATCCAGCCGTTGGCCATCACCAGCTTCTCGGGCGGCAGCAGTTCGGTCAGGATGCCGTACTTGGCCGGCGAGTAGGCGGCGGCGCCGAAGCCCACCACGCCGTAGGCCAGCAGCGGGTGCAGGCCGAACATCATGATCGCGCAGCCAACTATCTTGATGGCATTGGTGATCAGCATGACCTCGCCCTTGGGCATGGAGTCCGCGAAGGCCCCCACAAAGGCCGCCAGCACCACATAGGACAGCACGAAGAACAGCTTCAGCAGCGGGGTCATCCACTGCGGGGAATGCAATTCGGTGAGAAGGGCGATGGCGGCGATGAGTAGCGCATTGTCGGCCAGCGACGAAAAGAACTGCGCGGCCATGATCGTGTAGAAACCCTTCTTCATACCTTCGACTTTGTCTCCATCGCGGACGCCCGGTGCGGCGGGCAGGGGCACGCCGACCGGCAACATCGCGGCTTGCAGGGAACCTGGCGCGACGGCCTTGTCAAAGTGGGGCGGTTGCGCAACTTTCGCGCGCCTTTCGGCTTGCCTGACCGTCATTGACATATTGCTTCTCTTTTAAAACATGGCCGGAGCGTCCGGCTTTATATCACGAAACCACGACATTTCAGCACTCCGGCGGACCCGCGTTTTGACAGGAACCCGCCCTGCGGATTCCCTGAACCGGGCGCCGGTTGTGTTCAAATATCGCCTGCGCGATGTTGCCCCGCATGTGCCGGCCACTCCGTATTCCAGCGCACTTTCGCGCCACGCGCGTGACGGTGCCGGCACAGTGTATGCAACATCAACGCCCGATTGCAGCGGGTTGCCGTCCGGGTCTTCCCTGATCCGGTGCATGCCGGGACGCAACCTGCACCCATAGCCAGACCATGCCAAGACCCATACACGCAGTCATCCACCAGCCCGCGCTGGCCAACAACCTCGACGTGGTGCGCCGCTACGCGCCCCAGTCCCGCATCTGGGCGGTGGTCAAGGCCAACGCCTACGGCCACGGCATCCGGCGCGCCTTTGCAGGCATGCGCGGCACTGACGGCTTCGGCCTGCTCGACCTCAACGAGGCCGTGCTGCTGCGCGACCTCGGCTGGCAGGGCCCGATCCTGTTGCTAGAGGGATTCTTCCAACCGCAGGATGTTCCCCTGCTGGAGCAATATCGCCTTACCACGGCCATTCATTGCGACGAGCAGTTGCGCATGCTCGAGGTGGCCCGGCCCCGGGGGCCGCTGGCGATTCAGCTCAAGCTCAATACCGGCATGAACCGGCTCGGCTTCCGGCCGGAGGCCTATCGCGCCGCCTGGGAGCGCGCGCGGGGGCTGTCCTGCGTGGGCAGTATCGTGCACATGACGCACTTCTCGGATGCCGACAGCGCGCGCGGCATCGCGCACCAGATCGAGGCTTTCGACACCGCCACGGCCAACCTGCCGGGCGAAGCCAGCCTGTCCAACTCGGCCGCTGTGCTCTGGCACCCGCAGGCGCACCGCGCCTGGGTGCGGCCGGGGGTGATCCTGTACGGCGCCTCGCCCACGGGCATAGCGGCGGATATCGCCGATACCGGCCTCCAGCCGGCCATGTCGCTGCACAGCGAGCTGATCGCCGTCCAGGACCTGCAGCCGGGCGATACGGTGGGCTATGGGTCGATGTTCACGGCAGACCGCCCGATGCGCATCGGCATCGTGGCCTGCGGCTATGCCGACGGCTACCCGCGCCACGCGGCGGGCTGGGGCGAGCGCCCCGCGCCGGTGCTGGTGGATGGCACGCGCACCACGCTGGTCGGCCGGGTGTCGATGGATATGGTCTGCGTGGACCTTACCCCCTGCCCGAAGGCCCGCGTCGGCTCGCCGGTCACGCTGTGGGGCCAGGGCCTGCCGATCGACGAGGTGGCGGCGGCCAGCGGCACGGTCGGCTACGAGTTGATGTGCGCGCTGGCGATGCGCGTGCCCTGCACGGTGGCCACGCTGACCACGGCCGACGCCACGGCCTGACCTTTCGCCTGACCCCAGCCTGACCCCAGCCCTGACCTTTTCCCGAACCAAGGACGCCGTTTGGCCAAGACCAAGACTGTCTATTCCTGCACCGAGTGCGGCGGTACCACGCCGCGCTGGGCCGGCCAGTGCCCGCAGTGCAACGCCTGGAACACGCTCGTGGAATCCGTGGCGGATTCCGGTTCCAGCGCCGCGCGGCGCTTCCAGCCGCTGGCCAACTCGGCCGTGGTGCGCAAGCTGTCCGAGATCGATGCGGCCGATGTGCCGCGCTTCACCACCGGCATCGACGAGTTCGACCGCGTGCTCGGCGGCGGGCTGGTCTCGGGCGGCGTGGTGCTGATCGGCGGCGACCCCGGCATCGGCAAGTCCACGCTGCTGCTCCAGACGCTGGCCAATCTGGCCGGCCAGCGGCGCGTGCTCTATGTGAGCGGCGAGGAATCCGGCGCCCAGATCGCGCTGCGTGCCCAGCGGCTGGGCGTGGATGCCCCGGCGCTGGGCCTGCTGCCGGAGATCCAGCTCGAGAAAATCCAGGCCACGCTCGAGGCGGAGCAGCCCGAAGTGGCCGTGATCGACTCGATCCAGACCCTGTATTCGGAGGCGCTGACCTCGGCGCCCGGCTCGGTGGCGCAGGTGCGCGAGTGCGCGGCGCAACTGACGCGCATCGCCAAAAGCACCGGCATCACCATCATCCTGGTCGGCCATGTGACCAAGGAAGGCAGCCTGGCCGGGCCGCGCGTGCTGGAACATATCGTCGATACGGTGCTGTACTTCGAAGGGGACACCCATTCGTCGCACCGGCTGATCCGCGCGTTCAAGAACCGCTTCGGCGCGGTCAATGAGCTGGGTGTTTTCGCGATGACCGAGCGCGGCTTGCGCGGCATCAGCAACCCGTCGGCGCTGTTCCTCTCGCAGCACGAGGAATCGGTGGCGGGTTCGTGCGTGCTGGTTACGCAGGAGGGCACCCGGCCGCTGCTGGTGGAGGTGCAGGCGCTGGTCGATACCGCCAACGTGCCCAATCCGCGCCGGCTGGCGGTGGGGCTGGAGCAGAACCGGCTGGCGATGCTGCTGGCAGTGCTGCACCGGCACGCGGGCATTGCGTGCTTCGATCAGGACGTGTTCCTGAACGCCGTGGGCGGGGTCAAGATCACCGAACCGGCCGCCGATCTGGCGGTATTGCTGTCGATCCATTCGTCGATGCGCAACAAGCCGCTGCCGCGCGGGCTGGTGGTGTTCGGCGAAGTGGGGCTGGCGGGCGAGATCCGCCCGAGCCCGCGCGGGCAGGAGCGGCTCAAGGAGGCCGCCAAGCTCGGCTTCACGATGGCGGTGATCCCCAAGGCCAACGCGCCGAAGCAGAAGATCGAGGGCATCGAGGTGATCGCCGTGGACCGCCTCGAACAAGCCATTGACCGCGTGCGGCACCTGGACTGACGGATAACGGGGGGAGCATGGCGGACGCAACGGACACGCTCGACGGCAGCGCCAGCCTGGCCAAGGCCAAGCGCTCCCAGGCCGCCTATCAGGCGCTGCGCGACGACATCTTCGCTTTCCGCCTGCTGCCGGGAGACCGCTTTACCGAGAACGACGTGGCGGAGCGGCTGGGCATTTCCCGCACGCCAGTGCGCGAGGCGCTGCACCGCCTGCAGGGCGATGGCCTCGTGCGCGGCTACTACCGCAATGGCTGGGAAGTGGTGCCGCTGGACCTGGCCCGTTTCGAGGCGCTCTACGAACTGCGTACCCTGCTGGAGACCCACGCGGTCACGCGGCTGTGCCGGCCCGAGGCTCCGCACCGGGCGGCCCTGGCGGCGCTGGTGCGGCAGCTTGGTGCGATCTGGCGCGTGCCGGTCGCCCGGCGCCTTGCCGATGGCAACGCCGTGGCGCAGCTGGACGAGGCCTTCCACCTTGCCATCGTCGAGGCGGCCGGCAACCCCGAGTCGGCGGCGGTCCATCAGCAGGTGACTGACCGCATCCGCATCATCCGCCGGCTCGACTTCGCCTTCGGCACGCGGATTTCGCTGACTTACGATGAACATTCGGCCATTCTCGACGCCCTGGAAGCCGCCGATGGCGGCCGCGCCGTGGCGCTGCTCTCCAACCATATCGAAGATGGCCGCGCCGAAGTGAGCCGGCTGACCACCGAGCGGCTCGAGCAAGCACGCACCAGCCTTGTGCGCCCCGCGCCCGCCCGGACCCCGAACGCACCCGTCCGGCGCAGGCGCTTCGGCTGATTCCCGCCTTTCCTATTCCGCTTTCCACGTGAGCATTTTCCCGCCAGCCCCGTGCTGACGCGGGCTTGAGACGTTTCTTATTAGGCGAGCGTGCCCGGGCGCACGTGGTGGCACGCCTATTGCGATCCTTCTGCGCAGGAAATTTATGTATACATAAATCGCAGGAGTCGCGGAGCGTGGCATTTCATCTCAATCCGATCCGGGGAAGCCGGGGCATGGCCGTGGCGCCGCACGCGCTGGCGTCGCAGAGCGCGCTGGCCGTGCTGCGCGAGGGCGGCAACGCCGTCGAGGCGATGGTCGCGGCCGCCGCCACCATCGCCGTGGTCTATCCCCATATGAATAGCATCGGCGGCGACAGCTTCTGGCTGGTCTCCCGGCCCGGCGAGGCGCCGCGCGCGCTCGACGCCTGCGGCGCGGCGGCGGGCGATGCCACCATCGCGCGCTATCGGGAGGCCGGCTTCCAGGCCATTCCCACGCGTGGCGGCATGGCGGCCAACACCGTGGCTGGCACGGTGTCCGGCTGGCAGGCGGCGCTGGCCTGGTCGCGCGACGCGCTGGGCGGGTGCCTGCCGCTCTCGCGGCTGCTGGCGGATGCCATCGACTATGCCCGCGTGGGCGTGCCGGTCACGCAGAGCCAGTCCGCCTGCGTGGCCGCCAAGGCCGCCGAGCTGGCCGATGTGCCGGGCTTCGCCGAGACTTTTCTGATCGACGGACGCGCCCCGGCGGCGGGCACGCGCTTCCGCCATCCGCGCCTGGCCGCCACGCTGGAGCAGCTGGCGCGGGCCGGGCTCGATGACTTCTATCAGGGCGACCTGGCCCGGATGCTGGCCCGCGAACTCGGCAACGCGGGCAGCCCGCTGACCCTGGCCGATCTGCGCGCGCACCGCGCCACGTGGAAGGCGCCGCTGGCGCTGGCCCATTCGCGCGGCACGGTCTACAACATGCCGCCGCCCACGCAGGGGCTGGTGTCGCTGCTGATCCTCGGCCAGCTGGACCGCCTGCTGGAGGCGGGCATGGACCCGCTCGGCCCGGACTTCGTCCATGCCTGCGTGGAGGCCACCAAGCAGGCGTTCCACGTGCGCGACCGCCATATCACCGATCCCGCCTATATGGAGATCGATCCGCAGGACCTGCTGGCGCCGCCGTGGCTCGACGCCGCCGCCGCGCGCATCCGCCCGGACGCGGTGCTGCCGTGGGGGCAGGGCATGGGGCCGGCGGACACGGTCTGGATGGGCGTGGTCGATGGCAGCGGCGTGGCCGTGAGCTTTATCCAGAGCATCTATCACGAGTTCGGCAGCGGCATCGTGCTGCCCGGCACCGGCGTGAACTGGCAGAACCGGGGATGCAGCTTTTCGCTCGATCCGGCCGCCCGCAACCCGCTGATGCCGGGGCGCAAGCCGTTCCACACGCTCAACCCGGCCATGGCGCGCCTGAACGATGGGCGCACGCTGGTCTACGGGAATATGGGCGGCGACGGCCAGCCGCAGTCGCAGAGTGCGGTGTTCTCGCGGATCGTCCATTTCGGCATGAACCCGCAGGCCGCCATCGACGCGCCGCGCTGGCTGCTCGGCCGCACCTGGGGCCAGACCAGCGACACCCTCAAGCTCGAATCGCGCTTCCCCGACGCCACGCAGCAGGCGCTGCACCGCCTGGGCCACGACGTGGAGGTGCTGGGGCCGTACGACGAAACCATGGGCCACGCCGGCGCCATCGTGCTGCAGGCCGATGGCCTCTACCAGGGCGGCAGCGATCCGCGCAGCGATGGCGGGGTGGCGGCCTGGTAGGGCCGGCATCGAATTTTCCTGAGTTCCAACCTGCGCGAGCCCGCCATGACGACGATGACGAAAGCGTGGCCGCGTGTCTTCCTCGAAGTTCCTGTCTCAAGGAGTGGTGCAAATGCGTACCGTTGCTGATAACGCGGCCCTCGGCGTGCCGCAGGCCATGCCGCTGGCGCGCACGCGCTGGCTGCAACTGTTGCTGGGTCTCGTCTGCATGATGGCGATTTCCAGTCCGCAGTATGTCTGGACCCTGTTTACCAAGCCGCTGGCGGCCAAGCTGGGGGTGCCGCTCTCGGAGTTGCAGGTCACGTTCTCGCTGCTGATTGTGCTGCAGACGTTCTTCTCGCCGTTCCAGGGCGCGATGATCGAGCGCTTCGGGCCGCGCCGGCTGATCGCGGCCGGCACGGTGCTGGCCGGGCTGTCGTGGGTGCTGGCCGCCTCGGCCCAGAGCGTGGGCATGCTGTACCTGACCTATGGCGTGGTCGGCGGCCTGGGCACGGGCATCGTCTATATCGGCGTGGTGGGGCAGATGGTGCGCTGGTTCCCGGACCGGCGCGGGTTTGCCGTCGGCATGGTCGCGGCCGGCTACGGCATGGGCGCCATCGTCACCACGTTCCCCATCGCGTCGGCGCTGGCAGGCAAGGGGCTGGAGACCACGCTGTGGCAGTTCGGCCTGATCTTCGCGGTGATCGGCTTCCTGGCCTCGCAGGGGCTGCGCGCCCCGGCGCCGGGCGAGCAGCTGCCGGTGCGCGCGTCGTACACGCCCTCCAACGTGGCGGATGTGCCGACCCGTCAGATGCTCAAGATGCCTTTGTTCTGGCTGCTGTTCCTGATGATGACGATGATGTCCACGTCGGGGCTGATGGTCACCTCGCAGATGGCCGCCTTCGCCAAGGACTTCGGGGTGTCCAACGCGGTGGTCTTCGGCATGGCCGCGCTGCCGCTGGCGCTGACCATCGACCGGCTCACCAACGGGCTGACGCGACCGATGTTCGGCTGGATTTCCGACCGCTGGGGTCGTGAAAATACGATGTGCTTCGCCTTCGCGCTGGAGGCCGTGGCGATGACGCTGTGGCTGCTCACGCGCGAGAACGCGGTGCTGTTCGTGCTGCTCTCGGGCGTGGTGTTCCTGGGCTGGGGCGAGATCTTCTCGCTGTTCCCGTCCACGCTGACCGATACCTTCGGCACCAAATTCGCCACCACCAACTACGGCTGGCTCTATATCTCGCAGGGTATCGGCTCGATCTTCGGCGGCCCGCTGGCGGCGCTGATGCACGAGCGCATGGGCAGCTGGATGCCGGTATTCGGCGTAGCCATCACGCTGGATATCATCACGGCGGCGCTCGCCATCGCGGTGCTCAAGCCGTGGCGCCGGCGGTATCTGGCGGGGGCTTCGGCAGCCTAGGCGGCGTGACTGCGGGCGCTGCGGCAATCCGCCGCGGCGGATTGACGTGGGATTGACGTGGGATTGACGTGGGATTGACGTGGCACTGGCAACGGCGGACGGAAAATGGGTAATAATTCGGCTCGACGCCTCTTCCGTCCCGGACCCCCCATGCAAGCCAATTCCCGTGCCTATTTCCTGCTGATCGCCGTGCTCTCGTTCGCGATGCTCGGCGCCGCGCTCTACTTCCAGTATGTGGAGGGCTACCAGCCGTGCCCGCTCTGCATCATGCAGCGCTTCGCCTTTGTCGGCATCGGCTTGTTCTCCCTGCTGGCGGCGCTGGCCCAGAACACGCGCACGCTGTGGCAGGGGCTGGGCATGCTGTCGGGCGTAGCCGGGATCGCGGTGGCGGGGTATCACGTCTCGCTGCTGCTGAACCCGAAGTCCTCGTGCGGCATCGATCCGCTGGAAAACTGGGTCAACCAGCTGCCCACCGCACGCCTGCTGCCCCAGGTGTTCTTCTCGGACGGCCTGTGCACCGCGCCGCTGCCCCCGCTGTTCGGCATCTCGATCCCCGGCTGGTCACTGATCTGGCTGGTGATCCTGACGCTGACGCTGGCGGTGGGGCTGATCCGGCGGGAGAAGAATTACCGGTGAGACGCCGGTGAGAGCAACGAAACACGCCACCCGGAAGGGTGGCGTTTTTATTGGCAGATCTCAGGCCAGGGGCCAGAACCATATTGTCTTGGCATCCCAGAAACAAGTTGAGCCACATGCCTGATAGGCGCCGGTAACGATATCGATGTGGCCGCCCCGACCGCTCATGTAATCCGGAATATTCCAGAACGCTATAACGCCTCGCCGGTTTCCTATTGAACGCAAGGCGTCATCGCGCGGGAAGATTTCTGGTGGCCCCAGGTATTGGCGTTCGGCAAGCATTCTTGCCAGTTTTGCCTGGCCAGGCTCAATGAGCTTCCCCTTGTACTTGCCTTTCTTGATGGCGATCCTGCCGTTAAGGGTGAATCCACATTTGATGAGTGCCAGACTTACGCGGATGGCGCAGGTATTGTTGTATTCGGGTTTGGGGATAAGGTCTTCCCAGCCGATTTCTGCGAAAAGCTGCTCCTTTATGACGGTCTTTCTGCTTTGATAGTGGGATTGCACGGCCATGAACGTTGGTTTCATCGCGCCTTCCCGCTAGAAGGGCAGGGGAATTTTCGCTGGAGCGCGCTAGTGACAAGCGGCGCAGCGTTGCCCCGCCGGTGCTCGGGGCGAACATCCCTGATTTCGCCAACAACGTAAGAGTCGATTTCGCCGCGCTGCACCTTGCCAGTGTTACACCACGCTTGTCCCTCCCCTGCATCGGCGGCGCCGGCGAGATAGCCGTCAAGATACGATTGATCGCGTAGCGTGAATAACTCAGTTCCGGTTTTGCCGTAGCGCTCCACCAACTGTTCGCCGGTCAGGCGTGGTGGAATCGGGCCGGCTGCCAAACAGGTGCTGGCAGACCAGGACAGTATGGCGAAGAGAGGGATCTTCCGCATGAGCTTCCTTTCGATGTTCCGAATCCAGGATGGAAACGGTCGTCGAAGGGTGTAGCGATGGGGAAGACCGGAGGCTGACAGGGATCAAGTGGGGAGCAATATCGCCAATTTCCGAGCCGTCACGCGATCTGTTCGATCTGCTCCTGCAGTTCCAGCCAGCGCTCCTCCAGCTGTTCCAGTTCGCTGGTGACTTCGCCCTGGCGCTTCAGCATTTCCATCAGCCTGGCCTTGTTGGCTTCGGCGTAGCTGGTCTCGTCGGCCATGAAGGCGTCGATGGCGGTCTTGTCGGTCTGGAGCGCGGCCATGCGCTTTTCGACTTTTTCCAGTTCCTTGGTCAGCGGCTTGCGCAGGACGGAGAGGCGCTGGCGCTCGTCGGCTTCGGCGCGGCGCTGGTCCTTGCGGTTGACGTTGGCGCCGGCGTCCGCCGCGGCTTCGGAGGCATGCACCGCCGTGGCGGCGTTGCGCTTGGCGGCGGCCTGCTGGAGCAGCCAGTCGCGGTAGTCGTCCAGGTCGCCGTCGAACGGGCGGATGGTGCCGTCCGCCACCAGCATGAACTGGTCGGAGGTGGCGCGCAGCAGGTGCCGGTCGTGGGAGACCAGGATCAGCGTGCCTTCGAACTGGGCCAGCGCCATGGTCAGGGCCTCGCGGGTGTCGAGGTCCAGGTGGTTGGTCGGCTCGTCCAGCAGCAGGAAGTTGGGCTTCTGCCAGACGATCAGCGACAGGGCCAGCCGGGCCTTTTCGCCGCCCGAGAAGGGTTCGATCGGCGCGGTGGCCATGTCGCCCCGGAAGTTGAAGCTGCCCAGGAAGTCGCGCAATTCCTGCTCGCGCACGTCCGGCGCCAGCCGCGCCAGATGCTGGAGCGGGGAATCATGGTCGCGCAGCGTTTCCAGCTGATGCTGGGCGAAATAGCCGATCACCAGCCCCTTGCCCAGCCGCAGCGTGCCGTTCATCGGCGCCTGCGTGCCGGCCAGCGTCTTGACCAGCGTGGACTTGCCCTGGCCGTTGGCGCCAAGCAGGCCGATGCGCTGGCCGTTCTGGATCGACATCGCCAGGTTGTGCAGGATGGTCACGGGCGGCTCGGCCTCGGCGTAGCCGCAATCCACCCCTTCGAGCACCATCATCGGGTTCGGCGCCGAATCGGGCTCGCGGAACTCGAAGGCGAAGCCGGCCGCCACGTGCACCGGCGCCAGCCGCTCCATCTTCTCGAGCGCCTTGACGCGGCTCTGCGCCTGGCGCGCCTTGGTGGCCTTGGCCTTGAAGCGGTTGATGAACGATTCCAGATGCGCGATTTCCTTCTGCTGGCGCGCGTAGGCCGACTGCTGCAGGGCCATCTGCTGGAGTCGCAGGGTCTCGAACTGCGTGTAATTGCCGCCGTAACGGCGCAACTGCTGGTTCTCGATATGGACGGTGACGTTGCAGATCGCGTCGAGGAACTCGCGATCGTGGGAAATCATCACCAGCGTGCCCGGGTAGCGCGCCAGCCAGTCTTCCAGCCAGACGATGGCGTCCAGATCCAGGTGGTTGGTCGGTTCGTCGAGCAGCAGCAGGTCGGACGGGCACATCAGCGCCTGGGCCAGGTTCAGGCGCATGCGCCAGCCGCCCGAGAACGACGCCACGGGCTGCGACACCTGTGGCAGCGTGAAGCCCAGCCCCAGCAGCAGGGCCTCGGCACGGGCCGGCGCGGTGTAGCCGTCGGCATCGGCGAAGGCGGCGTGGGCCTCGCCCTCGGCGCTCCCGTCGCCACTGGCCTGGGCGGCGGCGATGCGCGCTTCGATCTCGCGCAGCCGGGTGTCGCCATCGATCACATAGTCCACAGCCGAGCGGTCTACCGCCGGGGTTTCCTGCGCCACGTGCGCGATACGCCACTGCGCGGGCACGAAGACATCGCCGCCATCCGGGTGCAGCTCGCCCCGCAGCATGCCGAACAGCGTGGACTTGCCGCTGCCGTTGGCGCCGACAAGGCCGACGCGCTCGCCCGGGTTGAGCGTCACGCTGGTGTGGTCGAACAGCACCTTGGTGCCGCGCTGGAGGACTAGCTGGTCGATTCGGATCACGAGGACTGGGAGATAAGGCGAAGGACGCGCCCGGAGGCGGGCAGGCCGGCATTGTAGCGCGCCGGGTGGCCGGTCTCGCTGGCGCCGGCCGGCCCCGCGGCCCATGTCCGTATCCATGTATTCAGGGATTTCCCCTAATTCGTCACTTCCCAGTTCTCCTGGTACGGGGTTTGCGTGTAAATTTATTTACATAGACCGCCGCACCGGGAAAGTGCCTTTTCATCAAAGGACTTTCCGGGATGGTGCGCGCGGCGCCCTGAACCGGTTCTTTCCCCCAGACATGTCCGAAGGCCAGTCGATTTCCGAACGCATCGCCCGCAGCTTGCCCACGCTGACGCCCGCGCACCAGCGCATGGCGCAGTACGTGCTGGACAACCTGTTCCGCGCGGCGACCATGCGCATCGACGAATTCGCGACGGCTGTGAATGTGTCCGTGGCCACGGCCAACCGCTTTGCCCGGGCGCTCGGCTTCGAAGGCTATCCGCAGTTCCGCGCCGAACTCGTGCGCGGCTTCGAGGCCACGCTGGCCCCGGTGGAGCGCCTGCGCGACGAACTGGCCCGCCCGACCACGGTGGCCGAGGTCTTCGCCGCCGCGCTGGACGACGGCGCGCGCAACCTCGAAGCCACGCGCCGCGCGCTCGATGCCGAGGCCTGCGAGCGGGCCGTCGATGCCATCCTCGCCGCCGAGCGCGTCTATGTGATGGGCTTTGGCGCAAGCGGCTTCCTGGCCGGGCTGCTCCAGCACGGGCTGGAGATGCACTGCCGCATGGTGACGTCGGTGTCGACGGTGGGCGGCGCGTCGCACGCGGCGCGGCAACTGTTCAAGCTCCAGCCGCAAGACCTGGTCATCGCCATCGCATTTCCGCGATACGTGACGGACAGCATGGTGCTGGCCAAGCGCGTGAAGGCCCATCGCGGCAGGCTGCTGGCGCTGACGGATGGCCCGACCTCGCCGCTGGCGCCGCTGGCAGACATCGCGCTGTATGCCAACGCCGGCAATCGTCTTTCCGCTAATTCCGACGCCACGGTGCTCGCGCTGATCGAGGCGCTGTGCGGTGCCGTGGCCTATCGTTCGGCGCGCTCCGTCAAGGCGGCCGCCGAGATGACCGAATTCCTGCTGCCCTGGCTCTATGACGCACCCGGTGCGGGCCAGCGCGAGCGGGGCGCCTCGAAATCTTCCGAATCTACTGAGTGAAAGCTGTCATGACCCAGGCTGTCATTGCCATCCACGGTGGCGCCGGCACGATTACCCGTGCCGCCATGGATGCCAACCGTGAACGCGAATACACCGCCGCGCTGGAGCAGGTGCTGCTGGCCGGCCAACGTGTGCTGGCCGAGGGCGGCAGCGCGCTCGACGCCGTGACCGAAGCGGTGCGCCTGCTCGAGGACTGCCCGCTGTTCAATGCCGGCAAGGGCGCCGTGCTGACCCACGCCGGGACGTTCGAGCTGGACGCCGCCGTGATGGACGGCGCCACGCGCAACGCCGGCGCCGTGGCCTGCGTGACGCGCGTGCGCAACCCGGTGCTGGCCGCGCGGGCCGTGCTGGAGCACAGCGAACACGTGCTGTTCGCCGCCGACGGCGCCGAGGCGTTTGCCGAGGCGCAGGGGCTCGAACTGGTCGCCCCGGACTATTACTTCACGCAGGCCCGCCACGACCAGTGGCAGCGCGCCCAGGCGAGCACCGGCATGGCCTTGCTCGACCATGATGCGGCCGCGCTGGCAGCGAAGGCGGCCCAGGCCGGTACGGACCCGATCGACCCGGACAAGAAATTCGGCACGGTGGGCGCGGTGGCCTGCGACGCCCAGGGCAACCTGGCTGCCGCCACCTCCACCGGCGGCGTGACCAACAAGCAGGTGGGCCGCGTGGGCGATACGCCCGTGTTCGGCGCCGGCTGCTATGCCGATGACGTGGCGGCCGTGTCCGCCACCGGCACTGGCGAGATGTTCATCCGCACCGTGGCCGCGCACGATGTGTCCGCGCAGATGCGCTACGCCGGGCTGTCGCTGGAAGAATCGGCGCGCCGCGTGGTGATGGAGAAGCTGGTCGCCATCGAGGGCCGGGGCGGCCTGATTGCCGTGGATCGGCAGGGCAACGTCACGCTCCCGTTCAACACCGAGGGCATGTACCGCGGCGTGGCGCGCGTGGGCGAGCCCGTCAGCGTGTTGATCTACGGTTGACCGTCGTCATGCCGCAGCATCGCAAAGTCGAAGACATTCGCAGCAATTCGTAGTCACTACACAGTAGATCGCAGCAATCGCAGCACACCGGACAAGTCGCATGGCCAACACCTCTACGCATCGAAACCTCGTACTTCCGCCTGAACGCGTCGTCGCGGTGGACAACCTTTCCGTCCGCTTCGCCACCTCGGAGCGGACCGTCGAGGCCGTGCGCAACCTCTCTTTCCACGTCGATCGCGGCGAGACGCTGGCCGTGGTGGGCGAGTCCGGCTCGGGCAAGTCGGTCACGTCGCTGGCGCTGATGCGGCTGGTGGAGCATGGCGGCGGCAAGATCGCCAACGGCAGCATGCTGCTGCGGCGGCGCGGCGGCGAGGTGCTCGACCTGGCCCGCGCGCCAGATGCCGCCCTGCGTTCCGTGCGCGGCGCGGACGTGGCGATGATCTTCCAGGAGCCGATGACCTCGCTGAACCCGGTATTCCCGGTGGGCGAGCAGATCGCCGAATCGATCCGGCTGCATCAGGGCAAGAACAAGGCTGCCGCGCGTGCCGAGGCGCTGCGCATGCTCGAACTCGTACGCATCCCTGAAGCGCGCCGCGTGCTGGACCGCTTCCCGCACCAGCTTTCCGGCGGCATGCGCCAGCGCGTGATGATCGCCATGGCGCTGTCGTGCAAGCCGGCGCTGCTGATTGCCGATGAGCCGACCACGGCGCTGGACGTGACCATCCAGGCCGAAATCCTGCAACTGATCCGCAACCTCCAGGCCGAGATGGACATGGGCGTGGTCTTCATCACCCATGACATGGGCGTGGTGGCCGAGGTGGCCGACCGCGTGCTGGTGATGTATCGGGGCGAGAAGGTCGAGGAGGGCACCTCCGACGAGGTTTTCCACGCGCCGGCCCACCCGTACACGCGCGCGCTGCTTTCCGCCGTGCCGAAGCTCGGGGCGATGACTGGCAAGGACCTGCCGGCCAAGTTCCCGCTGGTGCAGGTGAACGACGTGGCCGCGCCCGAGGCCGAGGTGCCGCAGGACACCGTCCATGCCGGCGCCGAGCCGATCCTGCGCGTGCGCGACCTGGTCACCCGCTTCGACGTGCCAGGCGGCCTGTTTGGCCGGGTCACGCGCCGGGTGCACGCGGTGGAGCAGGTCAGCTTCGACCTGTACCCTGGCGAGACGCTGGCGCTGGTGGGCGAATCGGGCTGCGGCAAGTCCACGACGGGCCGCTCGCTGCTGCGTCTGGTGGATGCCCAGAGCGGCACGATCGAGTTCGCTGGCCAGAACATCAGCCAGATGCAGGGCCCGGCGCTGCAGGCGCTGCGCCGCAATATCCAGTTCATCTTCCAGGACCCGTTCGCCTCGCTCGATCCGCGCGTGCCGGTGGGTTACTCGATCATGGAGCCGCTGCTGGTGCACAAGGTGGCCAGCGGCCGCGAAGCCGAAGCCCGCGTGGCGTGGCTGCTCGAAAAGGTGGGCCTGACGCCCGCCCACGCCTCGCGTTATCCGCACGAGTTCTCGGGCGGCCAACGCCAGCGCATCTGTATTGCACGGGCGCTGGCGCTGAACCCCAAGGTGGTGGTGGCCGATGAATCGGTGTCCGCCCTCGATGTGTCGATTCAGGCACAAATCGTCAACCTGATGCTCGACCTCCAGCGCGAGCTGGGCGTCGCCTTCCTGTTCATCTCCCACGACATGGCCGTGGTGGAGCGGGTGAGCCACCGCGTGGCCGTGATGTACCTGGGCCAGATCGTCGAGATTGGCCCGCGCCGCGCGATTTTCGAGAATCCGCAGCACCCGTATACGAAGAAGCTGATGTCGGCGGTGCCGATTGCCGATCCGGCGCGCCGTCATGTGAAGCGCGAGCCGCTTTCCGATGAAATCCCCAGCCCGATCCGTGCAGTGGGCGACGAGCCGGTGGTGCAGCCACTGGTGGCGGTGGCCGGCAGCGGCGCGCACGGGCACTACGTGGCCCGGCACCCGGTTGGCGGCGCGTATTGAGTCTTGATTATTGAGTCTTGAGTCTTGTCATCACGCAGTACCGATGATTTTTTCCAACAGGAGAAGAGAAATATGTCTACCCGTATGGTTTCGCCGCGCCTGATCGCCGGCGCCGTGGCGATGAGCGCGATTGGCGCGATGGGCATGCTGGGCGCGACCCCGGCGTTCGCGGCCAAGGACGCCGTGATGGCCGTGTACTCGACGTTCACCACGCTCGATCCGTACGATGCCAACGACACGCTGTCGCAGGCAGCCGTGAAGTCGTTCTACCAGGGCCTGTTCGGCTTCGACAAGGACCTGAAGCTGGTCAACGTGCTGGCTGACAGCTACGACGTGACCAAGGACGGCCTGGTCTACACGATCAAGCTCAAGAAGGGCATCAAGTTCCACGACGGCACCACCTTCGACGCCACCGCCGTCAAGGCCAACCTGGACCGCGTGACCGATCCGGCCAACAAGCTCAAGCGCTACACGCTGTTCAACCGCGTGGCCAAGACCGAGGTGGTGGACCCGGCCACGGTCAAGATCACGCTGAAGGAGCAGTTCTCGCCGTTCATCAACGTGCTGGCCCACCCGTCGGCCGTGATGATCAGCCCGACCGCGCTGAAGAAGTACGGCAAGGAAATCGCCTTCCACCCGGTTGGCACGGGCCCGTTCGAGTTCGTCGAATGGAAGCAGACCGACTACCTGAAGGGCAAGAAGTTTGCCGGCTACTGGAAGACGGGCTATCCGAAGATCGACACCATCACCTGGAAGCCGGTGGTGGACAACAACACCCGCTCGGCCGTGATGCAGACCGGCGAGGCGGACTTCGCGTTCAGCATTCCGTTCGAGCAGGCCGCCGTGCTGAAGGCCAGCCCGAAGGTGGACCTGATCGACGGTCCGTCGATCATCCAGCGCTACGTGTCGTTCAACACCCAGGTCAAGCCGTTCAACGACCCGAAGGTGCGCCAGGCCATCAACTACGCCATCAACAAGGACGCGCTGGCCAAGGTGGCCTTCGCCGGCTACGCCGTGCCGGCCCAGGGTGTGGTGCCGCCGGGCGTGGACTTCGCCGAGAAGCTGGGCCCGTGGCCGTATGACCCGGCCAAGGCCCGCGAGCTGCTGAAGGAAGCCGGCTACCCGAACGGCTTCGAGACCACGCTGTGGTCGGCCTACAACCACACCACCGCCCAGAAGGTGATCCAGTTCGTGCAGCAGCAGCTGCAACAGGTGGGCATCAAGGCGCAGGTGCAGGCCCTGGAAGCCGGCCAGCGCGTGGAGCGCGTGGAGTCGGTGCAGAAGCCCGAGGACGCCGGCGTGCGCCTGTACTACGTGGGCTGGTCGTCGTCGACGGGCGAGTCGGACTGGGCGCTGCGCCCGCTGCTGGCCTCGGAATCGATGCCGCCGAAGCTGCTGAACACGGCGTACTACAAGAACGACCAGGTCGATGCGGACATCGCCGGCGCGCTGCGCACGACGGACCGCGCCGAGAAGGCCAGGCTGTACAAGGACGCCCAGGAACGGATCTGGAAGGATGCCCCGTGGGCGTTCCTGATCACGGAGAAGGTGCTGTTCGCGCGTTCCAAGCGCCTGAGCGGCGCCTACGTGATGCCTGACGGCTCGTTCAACTTCGACGAGATCGACATCAAGCAGTAAGCGTTTTGCGCCCCTCTCCCGCTTGCGGGGGAGGGGCGCAAATATAAAGACGGCGCCACCAAGCGCCGCCGAAGTGGTAGCTGTAGTCGCGGTAAGCAGTCCTTACAGTCGTACGCAGTAAGCCGTGTTGGCCGCCCGCCCGAGATGCGGGGGCATGGGCGGGTGGCCCGCGGTCTCAATTCCTGGTAGCCAGATGCTGAATTACTTCCTCAAACGATTCCTGGGCGTGATCCCGACACTGCTGCTCGTGGCAGTGCTGGTGTTCCTGTTCGTCCACATGCTGCCCGGTGACCCGGCGCGGCTGGCCGCCGGCCCGGAGGCCGACATGGCCACCGTCGAGCTGGTGCGCAAGGACCTGGGGCTGGATCGCCCGATGCCCGAGCAGTTCGTGCGCTTCTTCACCAACGCGCTGCAGGGGGAATTCGGCACCTCGCTGCGCACCAAGCGCCCGGTCTCCGAGGAGATTGGCGAGCGCTTCCTGCCCACGCTGTACCTGACGCTCTCGTCGATGGTCTGGGCAGTCATCTTCGGCATGGCCATCGGCATCGGCTCGGCCGTGTGGCGCAATAAATGGCCGGACCGGCTCGGCATGACGCTGGCGGTGTCGGGCATCTCGTTCCCGGCCTTCGCGCTCGGCATGCTGCTGATGGAGGTCTTCTCGGTGCAACTGGGCTGGCTGCCGTCGATTGGCGCCGATAGCTGGAAGCACTACATCCTGCCTTCCCTGACGCTGGGCGCCGCCGTGGCCGCCGTGATGGCGCGCTTCACGCGGGCCTCGTTCATCGAGGTGCTGCAGGAGGATTTCGTGCGTACCGCCCGCGCCAAGGGCGTGCGCGAGACCGTGGTGGTCATCAAGCACACGCTGCGCAACGCGATGATCCCGGTCGTGACGATGATGGGCCTGCAGTTCGGCTTCCTGCTGGGCGGCTCCATCCTGGTCGAGAAGGTGTTCAACTGGCCCGGCCTGGGCCGCCTGCTGGTGGACGCCGTGGAAATGCGCGACTACCCGGTCATCCAGGCCGAGGTGCTGCTGTTCTCGCTCGAATTCATCCTGATCAACCTGGTGGTGGACATGCTCTACACCGTGATCAATCCCACCATCCGCTACAAGTAAGAGGCCGGCATGACTGAGCTTTCCACGCCCGCCGCGGCAGCATCCCCGATTACCGCCCCGGAGGCCGTCCGCACGCCCTGGACCGAGTTCTGGCGCAAGTTCCGCAAGCAGCACCTGGCCCTGGTGGCCGGCGCCTTCGTGCTGATGCTGGTGGTGATTGCGGTGCTGGCGCCGTACATCGTCCCCTACGACCCCGAGAACTTCTTCGACTATGACGCGCTGAACGCCGGCCCGTCCGCCGCCCACTGGATGGGGGTGGACTCGCTCGGCCGCGACATCTTCAGCCGCATCCTCGCCGGCACGCGCATCTCGCTGGCGGCCGGCTTCTTCTCGGTCATCATCGGCGCCATCGTCGGCACCGTGCTGGGCCTGCTGGCGGGCTACTACGAGGGCTGGTGGGACCGCATCGTGACCCGGCTGTCGGACGTGCTGTTCGCGTTCCCCGGCATCCTGCTGGCCATCGGCATCGTGGCCATCCTCGGCAACGGCATGACCAACGTGATCTTCGCCGTGGCCGTGTTCAGCGTGCCGGCGTTCGCGCGGCTGGTACGCGGCAACACGCTGATGCTCAAGGGGCTGACCTATGTGGAGGCGGCCAGGAGTATCGGGGCGTCCGACTGGACCATCCTGATGCGGCACATCCTGCCGGGTACGGTGTCGTCCATCGTGGTGTATTTCTCGATGCGGATCGGCACGTCGATCATCACGGCCGCCGGGCTGTCCTTCCTGGGCCTCGGCGCCCAGCCGCCCACCCCGGAATGGGGCGCGATGCTCAACGAGGCGCGCGCCGACATGGTCACCGCGCCGCACGTGGCCATCTTCCCGAGCCTGGCCATCTTCCTGACCGTGCTGGCGTTCAACCTGCTCGGCGACGGGCTGCGCGACGCGCTCGATCCGAAGATCGACCGCCGGTGACACCCGCATGACCGCCAACGCGCCCCCCGTGGTCGGCAACCTGCCGGCCGGCTCCCGCAACGCGATCACCGATGTGCCGGGCGTGAGCGTCGGTCATCGCACGCTGGCGGATGGCGCCTGCCAGACCGGCGTGACGGTGATCCGCCCGCACGCCGGCAACGTCTACACCCACAAGGTGCCGGCGGCGGCCGTGGTGCTCAATGGCTTCGGCAAGAGCATCGGGCTGGTGCAGGTGGAGGAGCTGGGCGTACTGGAGACGCCCATCGCACTGACCAACACGTTCGGTGTGGGGACCGTGGCGCAGGCGCAGATCCGCGCGGCGATTGCGGAGAACCCCGAAATCGGGCGCGGCTGGCCCACGGTCAATCCGCTCGTTTTCGAATGCAATGACGGCTACCTGAACGATATCCAGGCGATGGCGGTGCAGGAAGCCGACTACGCCGAGGCGCTGGCGGCTGCCGGGGCCGAGGTGGCGCAGGGCGCCGTGGGCGCCGGGCGCGGGATGTCGTCCTTTGGCGTGAAGGGCGGCATCGGCACGGCGTCACGCATGGCCGGCGGTTACACCGTCGGCGCGCTGGTGCTATCGAACTTCGGCACGGCCGAGTCGCTGATCTATGCGGGCGAAGCCGTGGGCGGCAGGCTGGCGGAGCGTCTGGCCCAAGAGAAAGGCCCGGAGAAGGGCTCGATCATCATGGTCGTGGCCACCGATGCGCCGCTCGACGCCCGGCAGCTGCGGCGCCTGGCGCTGCGCGCCGGCACGGGCCTCGCGCGTACCGGGTCGGTCTTCGGCCATGGCTCCGGCGACATCGCGCTGGCCTTTTCCACAGCCTACACCGTGCCCCATCTGGCCGATATGCCGATGCCCGCCGTGCCGATGGTCCACGAAGCGCGGCTCGACCCGCTGTTCCGGGCCGCCGCCGACAGCGTGGAGCAGGCCATCGTCCATGCCCTCTGGCACGCCCAGCCGGTGACGGGCCGCGACGGCCACCATCGCGCGGCGTTGCGCGAGTTGCTGCCGGACCTCTCCGAGACCTGATATGAAGATCCTGATTTCCGCCGACATCGAAGGCGTGGCGGGCGTATTCCACGCCGAGCAGACGCGCGCCGGCAACGGCGAATACGAGCGCGCGCGCGCCTGGATGACGGCCGAGGCCAACGCAGCCGTGCAGGGCGCATTCGCGGGCGGCGCCACCGAGGTGCTGGTCAACGACTCGCACGGCGGCTTCCGCAACCTGCTGCCGGACCAGATCGACCCGCGCGCGCAACTGGTGCTCGGCAAGCCGCGCTACCTGAGCATGATGGCCGGCGTGGAGCACGACTGCGACGGCGTGTTCATGATCGGCTATCACAGCCGCGCGCAGGGCCGGGGCGTGCTGGCGCACACCATCAACAGCAGCGCCTTCGCGCGGGTCTGGTTCAACGGGCTGGAACTGGGCGAGGCAGGCATCTATGCCGCGCTGGCTGGCGAGTTCGACGTGCCCGTGCTGCTGGCCAGCGGTGACGATGTGTTCATCGCCGAAACCCAGCCGCTGATGCCCTGGGTGCGCTACGTGCAGACCAAGACGGCCGGCGGGCAGGGCAGCGGCACCACGCTGTCACCGGCGGCCGCGCGCGATGCCATCGCCCACGCGGCGGAGGCCGTGACGCGCAATGCCATCGCCCATCCCGAGGCCCGCTGCCTGGAACTGGCCGGCCCGGTCAACTGCCGGCTGCAAACCATGTCCTCCGCCTACGCCGACCTGTTCTGCCAGTGGCCGGCCTTCGAGCGCGTGGACGGCGTGACGCTGGCCTTCACGGCGCCCACCGTGCAGGCCGCCGTGCGCATGCTGAACTGCTGCTCGGCCATGGCCTTCATGCTGAAGTAGCGATAAATGGTGGCGGCGGGGCGCGCGGTGCGACAATAGCGCCCGTTCCCCGGATTTACCCCTCGTCACCATGAAGCAGGCCCCGCCCGGCGGCTGGATTCCCGTTCGCAAGGATTTTGTCGATCCCGCCGCCACACGCTGCCACGCGCGTGGCGCCAAGGGCGGCCGCCACCACGGCTTTCCCGAGGGCCACGCCTATATCCTGCGTGGGCCGGATGGCCACGAATACCCCTTCGGCGCCGACTGCGCCCGCGCCGCGCTAGCCGAGCCGGCATGGCTCGACCAGGTGCCCGACTACACCGAGCGCGACGCCGTGCCGCGCCTCCCCGATTTCACCGACGTGCCCCCGCTGCGCCGCAGCCGCAAGGCCACCGCCGCCGAGCTGGAACTGGCCCGCCGCAACGCCGCCACGCGCTACGTGGTGCTGCGCATGGAGAAGGTGGCCGCCGTGCCGCGCGTACAGCCAACGGTACGCTTCCCGGCGCTGGAAGACCTCTACCAGCAGATCGCACAGGGCGGGGCGCTCTCCAGCGCGCAGGTGACCCGCGTGCTGGCCATCGAACGCAGCGCCGCCACGCCAGCCAAGCTCCGCATGCTGAACCTGCTCGACGTCTACACCGCGCACGTGAAGCTGGAACGCCTGATCGCCGCCTCGAACAACCTCGACAACATCCGCTTCCTGCGCAGCCTCCACGACTGGCTGGCGCGCCACCTTGTGCTCTCCACGGCGCAACTCGACGCCGCCGGCATTGTCATGCATCCCCACGCGTTCCGGTCCGCCTGGCCGAACGCGGGTGGGGAGGGGGAGTTGTTCTAGGGCGCGCAGGCGTGGTCCTGCAAATCCCACGATTGAGGGGGGGACCTCCCTCGTCAGTGGGGGAGGCTTGGGGCGTCGGCTCGGACACCTTGCGACGGGCTGCAATACCCCGCATCGACAGTTAACGGCATGCTGCGCAGTATCTTTAACCTCATGTCCTGATGTAACTGGCTTGGGGTGTGGGATACCGGGTATACGCGCATCGCCGTGCGCAGTGCGGCCTGAATTTAATCTCGCTTATTTCTCCCTTAAAAATTCCGAAACTGCATCAAATTGCAACGTTGCAGCCCGCCCACGCAGCGGGCATTTTTGGCCGATCGGCTATTTGAGGCAGATCCTGCCTTTGTTATCTTCCGGCCCCGAAAGCCGCTGTGCTCGTCAAACGTGCGGCGCAGGATAAGAAAGAAGGGAGTAGGTCGTTGTATCGAGTACGGGGGGTTCTTGCCCGGCTGCCGCGTGGGGCCGCCGGATGGGTCACGGGGCTGAGCCAGTTCGCGCTGGCCGCGCATTGCCTGGCCGCCGGCGTTGTGCCGGACGGTGGCACTGCCACCACAGCCGTCACGGGCGCCGATGGCCGTATCACGGTTGGCGTGGCTGGCGCCGTGGGCGGCGTCTCCACGAATACCTATCGCGAATTCAACGTGCCGCGTGCCGGGGTCGATCTCGACAACTCGGCCGCGCGCGCACGCACCATCCTCAACCAGGTCACCGGCACCAATCCGTCCCTGCTGGAGGGCCAGCTCAGCGTGCTGGGCCCCCGCGCCAACGTGGTGATCGCCAATCCCAACGGCATCAGCGTCAACGGCATGGTGGTGCGGAACATGGGCAACCTGGCGCTGACCACGGGACAGGTCACGTTCAACGATTTCACGGTCAATGGGCAGTTGCAGCGCAACCTTGTGCTGAACACGCGTCAGGGCGCCATCGACATTGGCCCCGGCGGGCTGTCCGGCACGCTGCTGAACCTGGAGCTGATCGCCAAGCAGCTGCGTATCGCCGGCAAGGTGGAGAACCTGTATGCCGATGCGAACGCACGCGTCCGCGCGGTGGTGGGTGACAGCCATGCCGAGATCGACGCCAGCGTTTCCCCCACTGACAACCTCTCGCCCTGGATTGCCTACAGCGCACCGTCCGCCACGCCGGCCAATGGCATCGCGCTCGACATCACGGCTGCCGGCAGCCTGATGGCGGGCCGCATCGAACTGATGGTGACGGACCAGGGCGCTGGCGTACGGCACGCCGGTGCGGCTTACGCAACCGCCGGCGACTTCGTGGTGTCGGGCAGCGGCGACCTGCGGCTGGCATCGGGCCGCATCGAGGCCCATCGCGATGTGGTGGTGGCCAGCGGCGGCTTGCGGGGTACGGGAACCGTGGCGGCGGGGCGGCACGTGTCGGTGGCCTCGGATCGTGTGGAGTTGGCCAACGCTGCGATCCAGGCCGGCACCAAGGGCGCCGGGGACATCGTGATTGGCGCCAGCGGTCAGGTCCATACCGAGCCGGTACGGCTGGCCGATACGACGCTCGATGCCAGCGGCGGCATCGGCCTCTTTGACGCCGGCACGGTCATGCAGTTGACCGGCACGCGTGCCACGGCGGGCGGGCACCTGATCGTCGGCGCCCGTGACGCGGCACTCGATGGCGCGGTGCTGACATCCTTGGGCGGTGCCGCCAACATCGACGCCACCGGGCATTTCGCCCTGCGCGACAGCGACGTCCTGGCCGCCACCGACATCAGGCTGCACGCCGGATCGATCGGGCTTGAGTCGGCGACGCGCCAGTCCACCGCCGTCGCGCGCGGCGGTGGCGTGCTCGTGCAGGCCGATGGCGACTTGGTCAACCTTGGCGCGCTGGTGCAGGGCCAGACGCGCATCCAGGACGCGGATGCGTCACTCGGCGCAGTCACGGTGTTGACTGGAGGCTCGCTCCGCAACGAATCGACGCCAGATTCCCTCGGCATCCTGTTCGGCGTCAACGACGACGTCGTGGTGCGCGCCGGCGGCGACGTCATCAACCGCCGTGCGCGGATGCTGTCCAACGCCCGGCTTGAAGTGACCGCTGCCGGCGACCTCGTCAACGAAATCACCAAGACCGATGGCGCCAGCGCCGAGCAGCCCGTCATCGGCGCATCCTCCGGGCGGCGCTGGCTGGTGCTGTCGAAGCGCAGCAATACCTTCGATATCGACTACGGGGCGGTAGAGCGCCCGAGCCAGGCCGCCTACCTGCTTTCCGAGACCGGCACCACGCTGAGTGGGCGCAATGTGATCAATACCGGGGGCAACATCTACGCCAACAACGGTTCGATCGTCGTCAAGGCGGCCGATACGTTCCGGACCGAAGGCGTCACCAGCGGCGCCGCGCACCTCTCGCGCACGTGCATGATCGTGTGCCGGACTTCGGCCTCCTCGACGACAACCGTCAGCGGCGGCCTGCTGTCCGCCGGCGGCGATATCGACATCACGGCGGGCCGCGTGGCCGAGAATATTGGCGGGCGCGTGCTAGCGGTGGGCAACCTCTCGGTCAACGCGCCGGTAACTTATGCCACGGGCGTTACCGGCTACACGGCGATCGCCCAGGACCGCGGTTTCAAGGTGTTCTTCGGCGACACCTGGGCGCGGCTGTATGCCATGGACGTGGGTGGGAGCTGGATGGCCACGGGCCGCACGCGCCTGAGCGGCGACGCCGTGATCGATGGCGGCAGCCTGGACGGCGAGGTGACGGTGGCCGGGAACACCACAGTGGTGCGTCCCAGGCAGCAGGACCCGGTCAGCATCGAAAGCCATGTGGGGTTGACGTCATGGGCATGGCGATGAGCACCCGGCACGTAGTGGCATGGGCGGCTGCCTGGACGGCCGGCACGGCAGCCTGGGCGCAGGCGCTGCCGCCGGGCCCCATCGTTCCGGAAGACCCCGCCCAGCGCCTGCTGCGGGAGCAGCGCCAGCGCGACCTGGAGCGCGAGGCCACGCAGCCGCCGGCCCGCATCGACAGTGGCGCCGTGGTGGCGCCCGACGCGCGCGTGGAAGACGTGGCGGAGACCTCCGCCACCTTCGACATTGCACGGATCGACGTGGTGGGCAACACGGTGCTGTCCGATGCCGAAGTCGCAGCCATTACGGCGCCATTCGTCGGCCGGGCACTTGGTACCAATCGGATCAACCTGCTGCTGCGCCGCTTTACCGAGGCGTTCGTGGCACGCGGTTTCATCACCACGCGCGCCTACCTTGGCGAGCAGAACCTCGCCAGCGGCGTGCTGGTGGTGACCGTCGTGACGGGGAAGGTGGAAGCCCTCCAGCTCAACGGCCGCACGCTCCGGCCCGGCAGCGCGCCGCTGTTCGATGCGGTGGGTGGCGGCTGGGTGACGGATGCCGGCACGGCCTGGCAGTTTCCGGGGTCGGGCGACACCCTGCGCCTGCCCGATCTGGAGCAGGGCGTAGACCAGCTCAACCGCCTGCGCCGCAATCGCGCGGAAATGCAGATCCTGCCGGGCCAGACCCCGGGCGGGTCGGTCGTGGCGCTGACGAATCCGCCCGGCGACCGCTTCCGCTTCAACGCCGGCGTGGACAACTATGGCAGCCGCAGCACGGGCATCGCCCGCACGCGGCTTGGCATGGATGCGGACAACGCGCTGGGGCTGCAGGAATCGTTCTCGGCCAGCTATGTCGGCACCACCGACACCAATGCCGCCGTGGCTTCGGCGGCGCTGCCATTCGGCTACAACACGTTCAGCTACACGGCATCGCTGTCGGAGTACCAGAACACCATCGGCGATACGGCGCTGCTCTACGGCCGCAGTATCGGCCATACCTTTGGCTGGAACCGCGTGATCACGCGCGGGCAGACCGGCCGGCAGGCGCTCGACTTGACCCTGACGTGGCGCAAGAGCGAGCGCGATATCAACAACCTGCAACTCGATCCGCAGCGGCTGACCGTGCTGCGCGCCGGCTGGAACGGCCTGTGGCGCTTTGCCGCCAATGGCATGCAGGGCTACGTGACCGCCGACGCTGGGTACTCGCGTGGCCTGACATCGCTGCACGCCACGCGCGATCCGTCCGATATCCGCCAAGACGAGGCGCACGCCCAGTTCAACAAGCTCGACGCCAGCTCCACGCTGCAATTGCCGCTCCCGCCGGTAGCCGGCGGCGCGGTGCTGGCGTGGCGCGCCCAGCTCACGGGCCAATGGACCAACGTCGCGCTGTTCGGCTCGGAGCAAATCTACGCCGGGGGCATGAGCACCGTGCGCGGCTTCCGGGAAGGCGTGATTGCCGGGGATCGCGGCGCCTATCTGCGCAACGAGCTGGCCTGGGCCAATGCGCCCGTCGTGGCCGGCATCCGCATCGAACCCTATCTCTTTCTCGACGGCGGCGAGGCCCAGTACGTGGCCACCCGCCAGTGGCAGGCCGTGGCTGGCGCCGGGGCAGGCGTCCGCCTGTCGGCCCAGTGGGCCGGCCAGACGCTGAGCGGCGAACTGCTGGCCGGCGCGCCACTGGCCCAACCCGCGAACCTCGGCCCCAAGCGGACCGTCTTGCTGGCCACGCTGAACTGGATCTACTAGGAACCCAAACCATGCAACCGATTCTCTCCCGCCTCGCTGCCGGCGCTGTCCTGGCACTCGGCCTTCATGTTGCCTACGCCGCAACGGTCAATGGCGTGACGATCTCCGGCGCCGCCATCGTCGAGGCAGCAAAGGCGGCTGGCCTGCCAGACACGCCTCAGTCGCGCGAGGTGATCAAGCAGCAATTGATCGCGCGCGAGCTGTTCCGGCAGGAAGCCAGCAAGGACAAGGCGCTGGAAGGCCGCCCCGAGGTGCAGACGCAACTGCGGGAGGCCCGCAACCAGATCTTGACGCAGGCATGGTTGAAGGACCGGATCAAGCCTGAGCCGGTGACGGACGCGCAGGTACGCGGGCGGTACGACGCCATCGTGGCGTCGCTGGGCGCCATGGAGTACAAGGCGCGCGTGATCGAGCTTGCCGATGACGCGGCGGCCGACAAGGCGCTGGCCCGGATCAAGGCCGGCGAGGACTTCGCCAAGGTCGCCCAGGACATGAGCCTGGCGCCCACCCGCGCCAGCGGCGGGGCGCTGGACTGGGTCAGCTTCAAGGTGCCCGCGCAGGAAGGCCGTACGCAAAGCCTGCCGCTGCCGCTTGCCGAAGCCATTTCCACGCTCCCGGCGGGCGGGGTGAGCCCGAGCCCGGTCACCTGGAACGCCCGCCGCTACCTCGTCAAGGTGGACGCCTTGCGTCCGACGCAGGTGCCGTCGTATGACGCGGCGGCACCGGGCATCCGGCAGGCCCTGCAGGCGCAGGCGCTCGAACGCGCCACGGTGGCCCTGGTCACCAGCCTGCTGACCAAGGCAAAGATCACCCAGTGACCTGCCGCCATCGTCAGTAATCCCCGTCCTTGCCGCCCCCTGGAAGAACTCGTAGGAACGCCATGCAACGCGACCGCTCGGCCACGCCGTCCGTCCACGCCCTGAACATTCACGCCCCGACCGCCCCGACCGCCGCGACCTTCCCGACGGATACGCGGGAGCCAGCTTCGCTGGCCGAGCGGGGCCGGCGCAGCCTGCTTGCACGGGCGGTGGCGGCGACGGTGGCCGTCACGTTGTGGCTTGGGCCGGTGCAGATCACCCTGCAGCAAGCGCGGCAGGCGGCGGGCGCGCTGGCTGCGGGGGCGACGGACGTCGATGCGCTGGCCGTGCACGGCGGCGCCGTGCGGCAGGGGGTGTTGCGCTGGGCGGTGTCGAAGCTGCCGGTGTTGCTGCGCTTCGGGCCAGCAGAGGCGCTGGCCGCGCCGATTACCGATCCGAACGCGCCGGTACGCTTCACGCCGTCGATTTCGGTGACCACGGGGCCGGGGGCGCCCGATGGCGGTGTGCCGGTCGTCGGCATCACCACGCCGAACGCGCAGGGCATCTCGCTGAACCAGTATCGGACGTTCGTGGTCGATCCCATCGGCCTGATCCTGAACAACAGCGCAACCGGCGGCGGCGCTTTCCTGGGCGGGCAGGTCGCCGGCAATGCCAACCTGGCTGCGTCAGGGCCGGCGCGGCTGATCGTCAACCAGGTCACCAGCAGCGCGCCGGCGCAAATCAACGGCACCGTGGAGATCTTCGGCGCAGCGGCGGGCCTCGTGATTGCCGCGCCCGGAGGCGTCTACACCAATGGCGCGGGGTTCACCAACACCAGCCAGGTGACGCTGACCACCGGCACGCCGCAATGGCTGTCGGCCGCCGGCACCGCCACGAGCTTCGACACCGCCGCCACGGCGGGCTTCCTGGTGGAAGGCGGCAGGATCCAGATCGGCAATCCCAACCCGGGCAGCGCTGCCACGGGCATCGAGGGCACGGTCGGCAACATCAGCCTGATTGGCGAGTCGATCGGCATTGACGCCGCGCTGAACGCGGGCAAGCAGATCAACGTGGTGGCCGGCCGCCAGCTGGTGACGCCGCTGGGCGATGGCTTTGCCACTGCCGCAGCCGGGGCAAACAACGCCGCGTCCAATACCAGCGCGAGCAACGGGCTGGCCATCGACGCCACAGCGTTCGGTGCGATGAACGCCGGCCAGATCCGGATCATCAGCACGGCGGCGGGCGTGGGTGTGCGTGCCGATGGCAACCTGGCGGCATCGGCCGGCAATCTGACCATCGACTCGGCTGGCAATCTCAAAGTAGGCAGCACCTATGCCAAGCAGGCGGCGGCGCTCAACGCGGGCGGCGCGATCGTGGCGTCGGGCAACGGCCAGGCAGAGGCGGGCTACACGGCTCAGGCGGGTGGGGATGTCACGCTGGGCGGTACGCTGGAGTCGGGTCGGGCGCTGACCGTCACGGCTGGCGGCGCGATCAACGGGGCCGGCGGCGTGAAGGCGGCGGAGGCGGTGACGCTGGATGCCGCTGCCAGCGTGGACGTTGGCGGCGCCGTCAATGGCGCCACCGTGCTCGTCAAGGCGGCGGGGCAGGACGGGCGCGGCGATATTCGGCTCGGCGGCGACGTGACGTCGCCGGGCGCGATCCGGTTGCAGGCGGCACGCGACACCCTGATCGACGGCAACGCGGTGTCGGCCGGAGACCTCGACCTGGCATCGCAACGCAACCTGACGATTCGCGGCGCGGCCGGCAGTACGGCGGGCAACGTCGCGCTGACGGGCGTCACCGGGAGCGTAACCACCAGCGGCAACGTGGTGTCGCCGGGCACGCTGACGGTGACGGCTGGCACAGACGCCGTGCTGGGCGGGCAGGTGCTGTCTACCGGTGCGCTGAACGTGACGGCGCAGAACGGCAGTATCAGCACGAGCGGGGAGATCGGCAGCAACGCGGGCCTGACGCTGACCGCTTCCCGTGATGTCACCGTGGGCGGCCGGGCACAAAGTGCCGGCGACACCCGCATCCGCGCGACGCAAGGCAATGTGGCGATCCAGGGTGCCCTGACCAGCGATGGCGCGGCGGACATCGGCGCCGGCGGGAGCGCCATGGTGGCGGGCAGCCTGTCCAGCGGTGGCAATACGACGCTGACGGCTGCGGGCGGATCAGCGACGGTCAGCGGCGCGCTGACCAGCCTCGGCAACGCCACGGTGAGCGGCGCGCAGGACGTGACCATGTCGGGCAGCACGCTTGTGGGCGGCAACCTCGGCGTGGCGGCGGGCGGCTCGGCGAATGTGAGCGATCTGACGTGGATTGGCGGTGACGCCACGCTGCGCGGCAATGACGTGACGATCGGCGCGGCGGCCACCGGCAACGGCAACGCGGTGAACGGCAAGCTGGACGCTGCCGCCACGCGCGCGCTGACCCTGTCCGGGAACAGTACAGGTACGAACGTCTCGTTGAGCGGGGCAACCATCGTCAACCAGGGTGTCACCGCTGCGGTACAGGCCCTGAGTGTGGGAGGCGGCACCGTCATCAATGCCGGCACGATGGCCGGCAACACGGCCGCGTTCAACGTCGGCAACCTGACGAACCGGGGCACCATCGGCGGCCAGACCGTGGACGCCACGGTGACGGGGGCGCTCGACAACGCGTACGGGCTGATTGCCGGTGCGCAGCGCCTCGACGTGACCGCCGGCACCCTGGCCGCGAACCAGGGCGGCACGCTGTTCGCGGGGGACCTGACCGGCCAGAGCCCGCTGACGGGCAATCTCGGCTTCACGGTATTGGGTGGCAACGGCAGCTTCAATAACGCGAGCGGCCAGATCCTGGCGGGCAACAACCTGACGGTCAACGCGCTGAACCAGGTCTTCGACCCATCGGCAACGAGCACCGGCAGCCTCAACGCCAACGGCACGCTGACGCTGGGCGCGCTGGCCATCAACAACACCGGCACCTGGACCGTGCCGGGCGGCAGCGTGGTGCTCAATGCCAGCCAGGGCATCACCAACAGCGGCACGATCCAGAAGGCTGGCGACCTGTCATTGGCAACTGGCGGTACGTTGACCAACACGGGGCAGATTGTCGGTGGCAGCAACGTTTCGCTGTCGGCTGGCAATTTGTCCAATACCGGCACGATGCATGCCAACGGCAACCTCGCGCTGGACGGCAACGTCACCAACCGTGGCGTGGCGGAGGCGCTGGGTGACATCGTCGTCACGGGTTCGAACTACGACAACACGGGCGCGAAGACCCAGGCCAATCGCGACGTGAAGATCGACATTGGCGGCACGGTGTCGAACACCGGTGGCGTGCTCGGCGCGAACCGCGACATGCATATCGCTGCCGGGGCGGTCGTCAATGACCGGACCGGGCCGGTGGATGCCGGCAGCACGACCGGCAAGGTGACGAACGACGCGCTGCTGGACGCGACGGTGATCGGCAGCTATCGGCCGTGGGTGGGTGGCGAGGGCAATTGCGAGGGCTGCTCCGATTCCGGGCCGAAGCCAGGTAATCCGCTGGATATCCGCATTGGAGATGTCACGCGCAATCCCGATGGCATGACGGTATCGCCTGTCATCGGCTATGTGCCGTTCTACAACGGTGGCGAGGGCGGCATCGTCTATTTGCCGATGTGGCACCTGGGACCGAACGAGCCCGGAACGGGTAACCCGGTCGTGGCGCTTCCGACGGTCGACCGCACCATCATCAGCCAGACGGACGGCGTGGCCGGCCAGATCATCAGCCGGGGCAAGCTCGAGATTGCCGCCTCAACGCTTTCCAACAAGGGCGGTGCCATCTCCGCAGGCAGCGACCTGACGCTGAACGTGGGCCTACTCGACAACGGCCGCTCCGCCACGCTGGTGAACAGCGTGACCGACCGCGTGAACGCGGGCGAACTGAGCGCGTTCCTGGCGCAGTTGGTGCAGTTGGGCGCCAACGTCGACGGGACGATGCCGGACACGACGCAGATGATGTTCGGCACCCCGGCACCCGGATGCCAGGGCGACAGCTGTAGCGCGCCACCGCTGACCGCATCGCCGATGAACGTGGGGGTTGCGGCAGATAACTCGGCCGTCAGCGCTCCCACCCAGTCATCGACCATCTACCAGCTTGGCAAGGCTGGCCAGATCACCTCGGGGGGCAATCTCGCCCTGACTGGCACCGGTGACCTGACCAATGCCGGGGACATGGCGGCGGCGGGCAAGGTGACCATCACCACGCCCGGCACGTTCACCAACCAGGGTGTCCATGACATCCAGGTGAGCACCCGCCAGGGGTGCGTGCCCGGTGCCGATTGCCCGGACGACAGCGCGCCGACCGTCCAGTCCGTCACGTGGCAGCAGACGCCCAGCACGGTGGCGGCGGGCCAGACGCTGGCCATCAACGCGGCGAACGTGAGGAACCTGAGCGGCACGCTCGCCGCGCAGGGCAACGTGGACATCACGGCGGGCGGCACGGTCACGAACCAAGCCGGCGCCATCCAGTCGCTGTCGGGCGATGTCTCGATTACGGCGGCGTCGCTGGTCAATACCTCGCTCGACCCGGTGCAACTGCGCAAGAGCTACGGCGGCCAGAATCCGTCGTACGCGGGCGGCTGCAACCCCGGCGGCACCCATGGGAACAGCCAGTGCTCAGCAATGGAGGACGCGGCCGCAGGGCCGGCGGCGGTCATCAGCGGTGCGCGCGATGTCTTCATTCAGGGCGGGAGCGTCAACAACCACGGCGCGCTGATCAGCGGCGGCCGCAATGTCAGCGTGCAAGCCACCGGCGGCGTGGACAACACGGCCATCGCGCTCAATGCGGACTGGGTTGGTCGCTGGCAGGAAGACCGCAGCGGCGGCGACCGCTGGCACGATACCGGCGGCCGGGCCGCCATCGGCAACATTGCCTCGGGCATTCAGGCCGGCAATGCGCTGTCCGTGAATTCGGGCGGCCAGATCGTCAATACCGGCAACCTGATGGGCGCGGCGGTGGACATCACCGGTGCCGCGATGGTCAACGGCATCACCAGCCCGAACCAGCCGACGCCCCCGGCTGCCCCGCCAACACAGGTCATTTCACTCGGCCCGCCGCCGGTGCCGGCCGGCTCGCTGCCGGCCGCGACGCCCACGGCGGACCCGACCGAACCGTGGCAATTCACCCCGGTCATCGTGGCGACGCCTGCCGCGCCCACGGCGGGTGGGCCGGCCACCGTTGACTGGCACTTCAACGCCAAGCCCGACGGCACGCCGCTGACAGCGCCGACGAACACCGGCGGCCGTGCCCAATACGTCAACCCGAACCCAGCGACGGGCGTGCTGGCCGGCGTGACGCCGGATAGCCTGCTGGGCCAGTTGCCGCCGGAACTGCGGTCGGGCAACGTCACGTTCTACTACGACCCGTACACCGAATCGCAGAAGTTGAATCAGGCCGCCTTGCAGCAGACGGGGCAGGACAGCTTCGTCAGCGGGCTGGCATGGGACAGCCAGAACAATCTCTCGGTCGATGACCAGGAGAAGCTGGCGCTGTACAAGAACGCGGCGGACTACGCCAAAGAGCACAGCATAGCGCTGGGCACGGCGCTGACTGACGAACAGGTGCACGCGCTGGACAAGCCGATGCTCTGGTACGTGGAGCAGGCCGTCCCGGACCCGCGCTGCACGGTGGCGAGTACGGCCTGCGGCAGCGTGAACGCGCTGGTGCCGCAGGTCTATCTGCCGGACGGCTACGTCCAGGCGCTGGCGACGCCCAACGGCGGCGCGATCAGAGGGCAGAACGTCAGCCTGGACATCGACGGACAACTGCGTAACAGCGGCCAGATCACGGCCGGGGACCTGCTGCAGGTGAAGGCGGGCAGCCTGGACCTGAGCCCGAACGTGGTGGACATCGGCACGAATGCGTACAAGGCGCAGGGCGGCTGGAATGTGGTGACGGGCACGGTGGTGCAGCCGGGCGGGTTCCTGTCGGCGATGCGCATGGACATCGACGCCGGCACGATCCACGCAGTGAACGACGCCTTCCGCATCACCCGTGCCGACGGCACCGTGGACGAGGAAGCCAGCGCGGCGCTGGTGGCGCAATTGAAGGAGAGCCTCGGGCTGAACTACACCGAGGACACGCTCCAGGACGACATCCACACCCGGTATATCAAGGAAAAGAAGGGCTTCGGCATCATCGGCCAGATCGTGGCGATGGTGGCTGCGGTGGCGATTTCGATTGTTACGGCGGGTGCGGGGGCGGTTGTTGTCACAGCGGCATTTGGTGCGACGTTTGCCGGTTCCGTGATGGGCGTCGCGCTATCGGCGGCGATCTCCGGCTTGGTTGCCGGTACGTTGTCCAGCATGGTGACGCAGGTCATTACCACGGGCTCGCTCAACCTCGGCGCCGCGCTGAAAGCAGGCGCGGTATCCGGCCTAACGGCCGGCCTGACCCAAGGCGCGATGGGAGCTTTGGACCTCAGCTCTCCCGGGGTGACAAGCTTTGGCGACAATATTGCCAAGGGCGACTGGACCGCTGTGCAGGCGAACTTGGGGAGTTATGTCGAAGCAAGCGTAGTCCGCTCGGCGATCAGCGCGGGCGTGAACACCGTGGCCTATGGCGGAAGCTTTGGGCAGGCGTTTGTTGGCGGGTTGGTAAAGGATGCAGCGGCAGTTGGCGCCAACGCGATGGGGGTGAGTGCGCCGGGTATCGGCATGCCGGGCTCGGACCCGTCGACGATCCTGACCAATGTATTGGGACATGCGCTGGTGGGCTGCGCTGCGCAGAGCTTGAGCGGTGGGGATTGTGCGGGAGGGGCGATCGGCGGGGCGGCGAGTGCTATTGCGGCCCCATTGATTCGGGACGAGGTCTACGCGGGAAGCAATGTCGTCAACTACAGCGATGACAAGGTTCGGCAGGCTATTACGGTTGGGCTTGCGACGCTGATTGGAGGAGCGACTGGCGCGCTGTTGGGCGCCGATGTCACCTCTGCCGGGATGGCAGCGCAAAATGAGGCGCTGAACAATGCGACGAGCGGCAGCCGAAAGCCCGGCACGCCGGACGAGATTCGCAAGTTCCTCGACAAGGAGCGGGCAGCATTTGGGCAGGCTCGATCAGTTCAAGGAACGGCTGGCGCTGAGGTGTTGGCGCCGAGCCCGTTGGTTCTCGGTGGCTATCGCGGTGGAAACGGCATTCCCCCTGGACTGAATGGTTTAGCCAATCCTGGAGCTATACGATTTACGCAAAATAGCATTGGATCTGCTTTCTCAGATGGTACGACCCTGCAGTCGACTATCGGAAAGCTGCAGTCCGGCATAATTTCTCCAACCGATCTACCGCCGATTCGGGTGTTTGAAAGAAACGGTATGATTTATACTTTAGATAATAGACGGCTCTTTGTAACGTCGCAGGCGGGTACATCGGTTAATATCAAGCCAGCAACTGCGCAAGAGGTAAATAAGGAAGGTCGGAAGTTCACAACGACCAATGACGGATGCATAGTTTGTATTCGTGGTAAATAAAATAGAGATAATTATGGCTGCTCTATCAGTAAATGGTGTGCATACAAAAGGCGATTTTTCTGATTTCGTCAGGGCGCTCGTCCTTGATTTGGAAGAAAATCCGGGCGATTGGGAGAACGTGTCACTGCAGTCATTCTTAGTTGCTATGGCGGCATGGGTTGATGATATGGACCAGTATTATGTAAATACAGGGCAAGTGGTCCCGGCCTCGCCGAATTGGAAGACATTCGCCGAAATATTGTGTGCGGCAAAGAATTACGAATAAGACTAGCAAGTTGCTTTTTTACGGGGAGGTAACAAAATGAGATTTCTTTGTGCCAAGTTTGCATTGATGGCGTCGCTCGGCCTCGCTGCATGCGCCCCAATGATCCCCGCATCTCCTGCGCACCTTGTGCTCTCGCAGCCGAGCACAGCAACTAACCGCATCCAGTTCCAATCCGAGGTCTCCATAAAACTGGACACCGGCTACACCCGCACCCTACGCGACAAATCCATTTGGTCCCGCATCGGCCAAGTCCCTCAGGGCGACGTCTACCGCCCAGTCGGCACCGTTTTCACCATCGAAGGCCGCCAGGTCCACGAAGCGTATCTGGTCGTCAAGGACCGTCAACTAGTCGGGTTTTATCTTCCCGGGGAAGATCAATATTCCCCGCTTTCCACCGCAGTACCCTTAACATTTGGAGAAGTTGAATGAAACGAGTCGTTCGCCTCGCGCTGACCGGTATGGCCTTGTCGTTCCTGATGGCCGGCTGCGCTTCTGGCGTGAAGCATTCGGAAATGGCGTCTTCCATCCCATCGCTCAAATCGGGCGAGGGTCGCGTGTATTTCCTGCGCTCGGCGTCGATGTTTGGAGCTGCGGTCCAGCCCGATCTCCGCCTGAATAACGAAGTGGTGGGTGAATCGAAGCCGGGCGGCTTCTTCTTTGTAGATCGTCCTGCTGGCAAATACGTCGCCTCGGCCGCCACTGAGACGGAGAAGACCCTCAGCTTTGTGCTCGATTCCGGGGAAACCAAGTATGTGCGCAGCTCGCCGTCGATGGGCCTGATGGTGGGTCGCGTGGTGCTGGAACTGGAAACGCCGGAAAAGGCAAAAGAAGATCTCGCTTCGCTGAGCTATACGGGCGACCAGGTCAAGACGGCTGCGAAGTAATAGGAAGTGTTGGGAGGGAGGCTCCGGCACCCTCCAAGCTGAGGCGTTGCGCCCTTAGCTGATTGGCTTATCAGGTCTACCTGCCGGACGGCTACGTCCAGGCGCTGGCGACGCCCAACGGCGGCGCGATCAGAGGGCAGAACGTCAGCCTGGACATCGACGGACAACTGCGTAACAGCGGCCAGATCACGGCCGGGGACCTGCTCCAGGTGAAGGCGGGCAGCCTGGACCTGAGCCCGAACGTGGTGGACATCGGCACGAATGCGTACAAGGCGCAGGGCGGCTGGAATGTGGTGACGGGCACGGTGGTGCAGCCGGGCGGGTTCCTGTCGGCGATGCGCATGGACATCGACGCCGGCATGATCCACGCGGTGAACGACGCCTTCCGCATCACCCGTGCCGACGGCACCGTGGACGAGGAAGCCAGCGCGGCACTGGTGGCGCAACTGAAGGAGAGCCTCGGGCTGAACTACACCGAGGACACGCTCCAGGACGACATCCACATCCGGTTTATCAAGGAAAAGAAGGGCTTCGGCATCATCGGCCAGATCGTGGCGATGGTGGCTGCGGTGGCGATTTCGATTGTTACGGCGGGTGCGGGGGCGGCGCTGATGGGCGTAGCCATGGCCCAGATGACGATCGCCCAGGCAATGATTGCCGTGGCCATCGATGCAGCCATCTCGGCCACGCTGTCGAGCATGGTGACCCAGGTCATCACAACCGGTTCGTTGAACATCGGCGCGGCGCTGAAGGCGGGCGTTGTGTCTGGCATGACAGCTGGGGCGACCCGAGGCATTACAGCGGGATTTAACCTCGGTGACACCGGTATTGGTAGCTTTGGCGACAATCTTGCCCAAGGTAATTGGGCGGCGATGCAGGATAGTGTCGTCAATTACATGGAGGCAACCGTAGTCCGCTCAGCGGTCAGTGCTGGCGTGAATACGATTGCTTATGGCGGGAGTTTTGGGCAGGCGTTTACGGGTGGGCTGGTAAGGGATGCGGCGGCGCTCGGGGCCAACGGCATTGGTGTGAATGCACCGGGCATTGGCATGCCGGGCTCGGATCCGTCGACGATCCTGACCAACGTATTGGGACATGCGCTGGTGGGGTGTGCTGCGCAAAGCCTGAGCGGTGGGGACTGTGCTGGTGGCGCGATTGGCGGGGCGGCTAGTGCTATTGCGGCGCCGTTGATTCGGGATGTTGTCTATGCCGATAGCCCAGTACTCAACTACAGTGACGACAAAATTCGGCTGGCGGTTACCGTCGGTCTGGCAACGCTTGTAGGCGGGGCTGCGGGCGCGCTTCTGGGTGCTGACGTCAATTCGGCAGGGTTGGCGGCACAGAATGAAGCGATCAATAACGCTACGAGTCGATATCAGAACGTTAAGGATCCTCGTTTTCAGGCCAATGTAAAGGCGTTGGGCGCGTGTGTCGATCCGGTGTCCTGCCGCTCCAACGCCGCCTTCCTGGAGGCGCAAGTCGGAGTGCTGAGCGATGCAAAGATCGCAGCCATGTGCGGTGGCAATGCAGATTGTGTATCTGCACGGCAGGAGGAGCGAGGTCTGTATCAGCAGGCGTATGGGGAGGCACTGGCGCACCAAGACACCAACGTTGCGGCTCGGGATTTCTTGATCCGTGCGAACAATACGCAGAGTAAAGGCTATACCGCCACACAGATCGACAACGCACTGCTGCGATTCCAGCTTGGTACAAGCGACCCGACGAATCCTATTGATGCTTTCGTTGCCAAATCTATTCTTGGCAATGTTGCCCTTTTTGGAGCGATTAAAGGTGTCACCGGGGTGGACTCGGATGGAGGTGGTAGTTCCCGTGGGCCAAGACCAACAGCCGCAGGCCGAGTGCCGTCCGAAGCGGATCTTGTAAATCTGGCCAGCCAGCAACGTACCCAACATATTCTTTTGGGAGATGCCACTGGTGGTGGACATTTATGGCCGGGGGCTCCCGGGAAGACTGCCTTTCCGTCCGTATGGACAGAAAGCCAAATCATGCACAATGTATCGGATCTCGCGACGGATCCGACAGCGAAATGGACCCAACTCACAGGTAAGGCGGGGGCTGACTACACCTCAAAAGGCGCCCCTGTCCGGTGGGCTGTGGAAGGCGTGCGGGACGGGGTGCAGGTTCGTGTCATCGTGGAACCTCGCGGTGAGGGAATCATTACAGCATACCCAAAGCAATGAGGCCGAAATGAGTAAGCATTCAAACGCAGAGTCGATTATTGCAACAGTACTGAACGAGGTGGCATCAGCTTTTCCTGACGACACGCCGAAGAATGTTCGGGAGCTACTCGATCATGGCGAGCCTGGAGTTGCGCTAGAGGTTTTATATGCGCAGTTGATCGAATATCAGATTGAGTTTTCACCTGATTTAAAATCTCGCATGCGGACGGCTGCTGACCTTATGGGAATGTCCATAGCTAATCTGGACGGAGCAAGTGAATAGCCTAGGTGTTGGGGGAATCTCGGGAGGTCTTCTACACGCCGGATCATTATCCAGCTTTCATCCTCTGAAAGGGTTGCCTGGATAACCGAGAGACATTAAGTTCTGTGTCCCGGCTTTGGGAATTCCATGAGCTTGCATTCGTGTATGCCAAGATATCAAGGTTTGCCTCGGAACGGACGGATCACCGCTACACTCTATCCGGTGAGCAAATCCACAAGTGCGCCTAGCATCCAGTTTAGTCGGCCGAGTGGACGCAATAGTCAGATGAAGATCAGGTTTTGACCTATGAATCAGCATAGAAATACATTTGCCGATTACATGGCTACGCTGCGGTTTATCGCCCACAGCGTCCGTATCCACGGTATGTCGCGTGGAAGATTGAGTGAGAGTGATGGCGACGGACGATTCCTCGCATTCTTCTCACGAGCTTTTTTGCGCGAGCGCCGATGGGCCGTAATACCGCTGTGGGAGGGAGATCTCCGGTCGTTGCAAACGGAAAGGGGAGAGCAGATTGAACTGTTGGCAAGACTTCGCGTGTTCTGTATGCAAAACCAAAGTAACGTTCTGAACGTCGCGGCGCTCGAAAAGGCTGAGTGGGAGTATGCGCCCGACTTCTCAGCCGTCACAGTAGCTACCCGGAAGCTCGATTTAGCCGTTGATAATCCAAATCAACTATTTGAGACAACGCCCAACAATTTGCCATATTGGGGTTCAACTTTCCTTTGGCCGGACAACGAGCGCTTCATGGTCTATACGGACGGTGACAATGTCTCGTTCATCGCGGGAGATGGAGTTGAGATCGAAGATTTGCTTGGCGTTTCGTATGCCTACTGCGCTGAACGGTTCGTCTCTTCGAATATCGCGAACCAGACGCAACCGGATCTGATCAACGCCTTCCTCACATTTTGCGCAGAATTTGAGTAACCAAGAACGAAGGTTGATGTGTCAATTGTGCTCGATTCCGGGGAAACCAAGTACGTGCGCAGCTCGCCGTCGATGGGCTTGATGGTGGGTCGCGTGGTACTGGAACTGAAGACGCCGGAAAAAGCAAAGGAAGATCTCGCGTCGCTGAGCTATACGGGCGATCAGGTCAAGACGGCTGCGAAGTAATCAGAAGTTGGGAGGGGCGCTCCGGCACCCCTTCAAGTTGAGGCATTGCCCTTCAGCTGACTGATTCATCCGGTCTATCTGCCGGACGGCTACGTCCAGGCGCTGGCGACGCCCAACGGCGGCACGATCAGCGGGCAGAACGTCAGCCTGGACATCGACGGACAACTGCGTAACAGCGGCCAGATCACGGCCGGGGACCTGCTCCAGGTGAAGGCGGGCAGCCTGGACCTGAGCCCGAACGTGGTGGACATCGGCACGAATGCGTACAAGGCGCAGGGCGGCTGGAACGTGGTGACCGGCACGGTGGTGCAGCCGGGCGGCTTCCTGTCGGCGATGCGCATGGACATCGACGCCGGCACGATCCACGCGGTGAACGACGCCTTCCGCATCACCCGTGCCGACGGCACCGTGGACGAGGAAGCCAGCGCGGCGCTGGTGGCGCAACTGAAGGAGAGCCTCGGGCTGAACTACACCGAGGACACGCTCCAGGACGACATCCACACCCGCTTTATCAAGGAAAAGAAGGGCTTCGGCATCATCGGCCAGATCGTGGCGATGGTCGCGGCGGTGGCGATTTCGATTGTTACGGCGGGGGCGGGGGCGGTTGTTGTCACAGCGGCGTTTGGTGCGACGTTTGCCGGTTCCGTGATGGGCGTTGCGCTATCGGCGGCGATCTCCGGCTTGGTTGCCGGTACGTTGTCCAGCATGGTGACGCAGGTCATTACCACGGGCTCGCTCAACCTCGGCGCCGCGCTGAAAGCAGGCGCGGTATCCGGCCTAACGGCCGGCCTGACCCAAGGCGCGATGGGAGCTTTGGACCTCAGCTCTCCCGGGGTGACAAGCTTTGGCGACAATATTGCCAAGGGCGACTGGACCGCTGTGCAGGCGAACTTGGGGAGTTATGTCGAAGCAAGCGTAGTCCGCTCGGCGATCAGCGCGGGCGTGAACACCGTGGCCTATGGCGGAAGCTTTGGGCAGGCGTTCGTGGGTGGGCTGGTAAGGGATGCGGCAGCAGTTGGGGCCAACGCCGTGGGAGTAAGCGCGCCGGGCATTGGCATGCCGGGCTCGGACTCCTCGACGATCCTGACCAATGTATTGGGACATGCGCTGGTGGGTTGCGCTGCGCAAAGCCTGACGGGTGGTGATTGCGCAGGAGGCGCGATTGGTGGCGCGGCGAGTGCTATTGCGGCGCCGTTGATTCGGGACGAGGTCTACGCGGACAGCAATGTCATCAACTACAGCGATGACAAGGTTCGGCAGGCTATTACGGTTGGGCTTGCGACGCTGATTGGAGGAGCAACTGGCGCGCTGTTGGGCGCCGATGTTACCTCCGCCGGGATGGCGGCGCAGAATGAGGCGCTGAACAATGCGACGAGCGGGAGCAAAAAGACTGGCACGCCGGACGAGATTCGGAAGTTCCTCGACAAGGAGCGGGCAGCATTTGGGCAGACGCGCTCCACTACTGGTAACGGTCTGGCCGATGCACCGGTGGTCTCGCCGAGTCCACTGGTACTCGGCGGGGCTCGCAGCCCGGTGCCGGTCTACAATGCCCAAGGCGCGGCAAGAGCGGCGGCGAATAGTGGAAACTGGTCGGATGGCTCGTTAAGCCAAACAATACAGAATATTGCGGGATCGAATGCGCAAGTCACATACACCACATCTGGAAAAACCGTCTATACGAATCCGTCTACCGGTGCGTCCGTGGTTTATGATAACGCCGGTAATTATTTCCGCGTTCAAAGTTCAACGGGACAATATTTAGATAAGAGCGGGAGCCAAATCCCCAACAACGTTCCATTGGTTGGAAATGGAAAGACGACGCAAACGGGTGTCCCTTCGGGGGTGAGAAATGGATTGACGCATTTCAAAAATGATGATGCGCGTAAATAACTGGAGACGATTTCGATGAAAATGCAAGAATCGACGTTTTCGGTCGCTGCAGGTGCGGGAAGTGAATCGGAGCCAAATGCTGATTCATTTCGGCTCTCCGGGTTGTCGTCAGAGTGGTTATTTTCCTCTGGTTTTTGGCAAGATCTCAATGTGGAAATAGGGACAATATTCGATCAATTTGAGGAAGATGAGGTCGATTCATCGGTTACAGAGAAGGTTGCGAATTATCTATGGAAAAGGATTGATATGTTGATTGTGAATCCAATTTATAAAATAGAATTCGTACGTGGTTGGACCTCCTCAAATGAGCCTCTGATCGAAGCTGTTGAGCGGGACAAACTAATTTTTGAATTAAAAGGGCTTCATACTTTCCTTGTGGCATCTTTAGTAAGGGCTCAACGGGTACTATTTTCCCTCTGATCAGCGATTATATTTGTCGCCGTACTGATGGCAGTATTGCGGTGTTTTTTATGCCAGAGTGATGAATCTTTCCCGCAGGGGGCGGAGGGGTCGAAAAGGGTCTTTCGGCCTAACGTTTCAGGGAACCCAAAGTGATGATGCAGACCCTCAGCTTTGTGCTCGTTTCTGGGGAAACGAAGTCGTACGCAGTTCGCCGTCGATGGGCCTGATGGTCGGTCGCGTCGTGCTGGAATTGGAAACGCCGGAAAAAGCAAAAGAGGATCTCGCGTCGCTGAGCTATACCGGCGATCAGGTCAAGCCAGCCGCCAAGTAATAAGAAGTGTTGGAGGAGACGTCCCGTCCCGGACGTTCCCCCAAACAACAACATCACACGCTCGAAGAAGCGTTGCCGACAACTGGTTACGAGAGTCGCCCCCAGTTATCGACATACAGGACTACAAATGCAGTGGAATCAGGGTCGAACAAAATTCGCAATGGCTGCCGCGGCCTTTGCATTGGCAGCATGCGGTGGCGATGGTGACAACAGCACCAACGTCGAGCACACCGCACCGACGCCGCAGGCCTCGGACCCGAATATCCTTGGCGCGGAATGTCTTCCGGCGCCCGTCGCGGGTACCAAACGCCATATCTCTGCATCGTGGATTTTGCCCGTGGAAGTGGATGTGGTGGATGTCGCGGCTCTTGGCACAGCGACATTCGATGCCGGCGATTTTCCCGCCGTGGAGGTCAAAAACAGCGCCAACGTGTTCTTTGGCGATGGCGAGCAGCGCCACACCGTCTACCTTCACGCACAAACGCCGCTGCTCCCGGCAGGCGCCATTACCTATGCAGCTGCAGGCTCCGGCGCGGCGGACAAACGGTATCGATTCGAATATTCGTCGATCACGTTGTCGGATCTGCTCGCCAACAACATCATCGCGAAAGTAGACCCCTCAGGCGGGGCCGTCGTTTGGGACAATGCCCGCCGCGCTCGGGTGAAAATGACTACGCCGGCGCTCGTGGGGCTGACAATAGGACAATCGAAAACCTACACGATGTTCAAGCAGCGGGGCGGTGCGCCTGGCCAATACCTGTCAACTGCGGGAGGCGCGGTAATCGAATTGACGTTTACATATCAAGGGCGAGAGAACGTCGCCGCGCCGGATGGCACCTATGCCAATGCCTGTAAGGTGGCCGTCGATGTCAAGAATATCGAATATGACTGGCGCAATGGCGGTAATGCGGTGATCGGCACGCCATACCGCAGCACCGTGTGGCTGGCACCGGGTGTTGGGCCTGTCCGTGTCGGTCTGACGGATGTTGTCGGGGGGCTCCCCGTCATCGATCTGTTCATGCCGGCCGCGCGCTAAGCGCTTGCCCGGCTGTTTGTGCGTGCCAGCCCCCAAACTGGCACGCCCCGCCAAAATGACGTTAAATGAACTCGTTCCCACTCCGGCCCAGGCCCCACCGCCATGCCTGCCAGCGCCAGCCCCATCGCCCGCTGTTTTGCCCTGAGTTACGCGGAAGCCAGACAGAAATTCCTCACCGCAGCGCGCCAGGCCGGCGCCACGCTGACTGAATTCCCCCATCCCACCGAAACCGGTAGCGAAGGCGAGGTACTCGCCATCGATGTTGCGTGGATCGGCGCCGTCGATGCTTCGCGCGTATTAATGATCACTTCTGGCACGCACGGCGCCGAAGGGTTTTGTGGATCTGGTGCGCAGGTGGCATTGCTGGGCGATACCGCGCTCCACGCGGAGTGCCGTCAGGCCGGCTTCGCGCTGTTGTTGGTCCATGCGGTGAATCCGTACGGGTTTTCGCACCTGCGGCGGGTGAATGAGGATAACGTCGATCTGAATCGCAATTTCATGGATTTCGATCAACCCCTGCCGACGAACGCGCCGTATGCGGAGGTGGCGCCGTTGTTGCTGCCAGCGCACTGGCCGGCGTCGGATGCGGATCAGGCCGCGCTGATGAAGATTGCGGCCGAGCGCGGCATGGGGTGGTATCAGGCAGCGGTCAGTGCCGGGCAGTATCACGATCCGGGCGGGCTCTTTTTCGGCGGGCAGAAGCCGACCTGGAGCAACTACACGCTGCGGCGCATTCTGGCGCGCTTTGGCACGGACCGGCAGGCGCTGCGTTGGATCGACATCCACACCGGTCTTGGCCCGTGGGGCTATGGCGAGCCGATCTACATGGGGCCGGACGAGCCCGCGCAAATCGCCAAGGCCCGCGAGATCTGGGGGCCGTGTGTGACGTCGATCTACGACGGCTCGTCGACGTCGGCCAACCTCACGGGGTTGGCGTGGCAGGCGGTGCCGCAGACGCTGGGCACCATCGACTATGCGGGCATCGCGCTCGAATTCGGCACGCTGCCGCTGGCGGAGGTCCTCGATGCGCTGCGGGGCGACCACTGGCTCCACCGCCACCCGGAGGCCGACGAAAACCAGCGCGCGCTGATCAAGCATGCGGTCTGGCGGGCGTTTTATGGGGATGCCGATGACTGGCGCGACGGCGTGGTCGCGCAGGTGCTGGAGGCGGTGCGGAAGGGCGTGGGGATCGCCTAGCGGTGCATCGGCAAGCTACGCCTGCGCGCCGCTCTGTTCCACGAGCCAATTCCGGAACGAGCGTGCCGCCGCCGGTTCCACGCGGTCGCGCGGCCAGACCGCGTAGTAGCCGCCGCCCAGCGAGGCGCTTGCATCGCAGGCCCGCACCAGCACGCCAGAATCCAGGCAGTTGTCGATCATGTGCCGCCAGCCGAGCACGATGCCCTGGCCCTCGATGGCCATCTGCACGAGCACCGGATAGGCGTTGACCACCAGTTCATGTTCGATGCGCGGATCGCGCAGGCCATTGCGGGTAAGCCACGTCGGCCATGACATCCACTGCCGCTGGGCGTCCTCCAGCACCAGAAGCGTCTCCTTCGGCAGGTCAGCCACGGCCAGCTTGCGGCCGCGCAGGTAGCTGGGCGCGCACACGGGGAAGACCTCCTCGTCGTAGAGCCGCCGCGCGGCCAGGCCGCTCGGGGCACCTTCGCGCAGGTAGTAGAGGGCGATATCGAAGTCCGTGCCGGCCAGCGAGGCCAGGCTGTCGTTGACGATGAGTCGCACGCGGTAGTCGTGATGCTGCGCGCGGAACGCGGCGAGCCGGGGCGCCAGCCACAGCACCGCCACGCCGGACGAGCAGGCCACCGACAGCTCGACGTGCCCCTTGCGCTTCATCACGTCTTCCGTGGCCTCGGCGCAGGCCACCAGCAGGCGCTGCACCTGCTCTGCGTACTGCTGGCCGGCCACGGTCAGCCGCAGCGCGCGTGGTTCGCGCACGAACAGCTTCTTGCCGAGAAAGCGCTCGAGTTGCGCCACCTGGCGGCTGATGGCGCTTTGGGTGAGATGGAGTTCAGTGGCCGCGCGCGTGAAGCTGCCGTGGCGCATGGTCGATTCGAAGGCGACCAGGCAGGGCAGGGGCGGCAGGGGTGTGATGCGCATGGGGGAACGAAAACATGGCGGCAGGAGCCGCCATGATAAGTCCCACGCCGGGCGGCGACACGTTTTACCGTTCGCCACCCGAGTCTTGCACTAGCGAGGTGCCTGATGCACCCGGCCGGCCTGCATGACGAGCCCGATGCGGGCATCGGGGCCGGCCAGCACGCCGATATCGGTGAGCGGGTCGCCATCGACGGCGATCAGGTCGGCCAGCGCGCCGGCGCGTACCGTGCCGAGTTCCCCGTCGCGCTGGAGGATGGCAGCGGCGATGGAGGTAGCCGAGCGAATCGCCTCGAGGTTGCCGAGCAGTTCCGCGCGGATGCGGAATTCCTCGGACTGGTACTGGTGCATTTCCCCGAGCAGGTCAGAGCCGAAGCCCATCTGCACGCCGGCTTCGGCGTAGATGGCCAGCGAATCGCGTCCGGCCTGGCGCACGGTCTCGATCTTGGCGACCGAGTCGGCGGGCAGGCCGAGGCGTGCGCCGTCGCGCGCCAGTGCGTCGTAGGTGATCAGGGTGGGTACGACAAAGGCGCCGTGATCGCGCATCACGCGGGCGGCGGCGGCATCGACAAGGTTGCCGTGCTCGATGGTCCGCACGCCGCAGCGCACGGCGCGGGTGATGGCGCGGCCCGTGTAGGCGTGAGCCATCACGTAGGTCTGGGCGGCCTCGGCCTCGGCCACGATGGCGCGGATCTCGTCCTCGCTGTACTGCGTGTTGCCGATGGGGTCCGTCGGCGACGCCACGCCGCCCGATGCCATGATCTTGATCTGCGTGGCACCCTTCTGGATTTCCTCGCGCACGGCCAGGCGCACGGCATCGACCCCATCCGCCACGCGGGCGATGGCCCCGGCACGGAACGCGCACGAGCAGGGCTCGAGCGTGTCCGAGCGCGGCCGGAAGTCGCCATGGCCGCCGGTCTGCGAGAGCGCCTTGCCGGACGGGAAGATGCGCGGACCCGGAATCAGCCCGGTGGCCACGGCCTGCGAGAGGCCCCAGTCCGCCCCGCCGGCATCGCGCACGGTGGTGAAGCCGCGCTCCAGCATGCCCCGCATGATCGGCATGGCGCGGAAGGCCACCAGCACGTTGGGCTGCACCGCGTTCACGCCCAGGTTGGCCAGCGAGGCCAGCACATGCACGTGGCAGTCGATCAGGCCCGGCATCACGGTCTTGCCGGTCACGTCGATCACAGTGGCCTGCGGCGCGTGGATGGGCGTGGCCGAGACCTCGACGATCCGTTCACCGTCGATCAGGACATCATGGCGCGGCAGCGTCGTGCCGCGTGCGGGGTCGAGGACGTTGCCGCCCTGGAGCAGGATTTGAGTCATGAGGCTGTAGCGGAAAGACTTCCGTTCAATGCTTGCGAAGATAGGCGGGCTCGCGAACCAGACGCGTGCCGACGAAGCTGATGGCGGCGGCAATCATCACGTAGAAGGCCGGTGCCATGGTGCTGCCCGTGGTGGCGATCAGCCACGTGATGAAGAACGAGGCGAAGCCGCCGAAGATCGTCACGGCCATGTTGTAGGCCACCGAAAGTCCCGTGGACAGCACCTTGGCCGGGAACAGTTCCGCGAAGGCGGCCAGGATCGGGCCGGTATAGGTGGCAATCAGCACACCAAACACCACCTGGAACACCAGCAGCGAGGCCAGCCCCGGGGCATGGTTGATGTAGGCGAACATCGGCCAGGCCAGCACGAAGATCAGCGCGGCGGCGCCGGAGAGCAGCCCACGGCGGCCGATGCGGTCCGCCAGCAGGCCGACGATGGGCGCGAACACCATGATCGCCAGGCCCCCGGCCATGCCGGCGACAAAGCCGGTGGATTGCGGCACCTTGAGCACCTTCACGGCGTAGGTCGGCATGTAGAACAGCAGCACGTAGGTGCAGACCGTCCACAGGATCACCATCGAGAAGCTGGCGGCGGTCTGGCGCGGGTAGTCGCGCAGCACCTCGGTCAGCGGCGAGTCGGTCTTGTCGGTGGTCTCGCGGAAGGTGGGCGTCTCATCCAGATGATGGCGGATGTAGTAGCCCACCGGGCCAATCACCATGCCGAGCAGGAACGGCAGGCGCCAGCCCCAGCTATTGAGGGCCTCGGTGCTCAGGGAAGCCGTGACGAAGGTGCCCACGGCGGCGCCGAGCAGCACGGCCACGCCGATGCTGGCCTGGATCCAGCTCGAATAATAGGCGCGCTGGTTCTCCGGCGCGTATTCGGTCAGGAAGGCGGTGGCGCCGCCCATCTCGCCGCCGGCGGAGAAGCCCTGCATGAGCCGGGCCACCACGATCAGCAGCGGCGCAAACAGGCCGATCTGGTCATAGGTGGGGGCGATGCCGATCAGCGTGGTGCCCAGCGCCATCAGCAGGATGGTCAGCGAGAGCGCGGCCTTGCGGCCCACGCGGTCGGCGTAGACGCCGAGGATGATGCCGCCCACGGGGCGCATGAAGAAGCCCACGCCGAACGTGGCCACGGCCAGCAGCAGTGACGACAGGTCGTCACCGGTGGGGAAGAACAGCTTGGCGATGATCACCGCGAAGAAGCTGTACACCGTGAAATCGAACCATTCGAGCCCGTTGCCGATCACCGTGGCGATGATGGCGCGGCGTCGCTGGCTGGCGGCGACGCGGGGTTGGTCGGCCGCATAGGCGGGGGCGCTGGCTTGCATGTCTCTCTCTCCCTTTCTGGCAGTTGAGGCCGATGTTAGGGGCGCCACGATGACGCGAGAAACGAAATCTGCGCATGCGGCCATGACGTCAGCGCATGCATGGGCTGTGCCAGCCCCCTGCCAGCCGCTACCGATACGACAGCACCAGCCCCTGTATCAGCTGCGTCCAGCCTTCCAGCATCACGAACAGCAGCAGCTTGAACGGCACCGAGATGGTGGTCGGGGCGATCATCGACATGCCCAGCGCCAGCAGGATGGCGGCGACGATCAGGTCCACTACGACGAACACAAGATAGACCACGAAGCCGATCTGGAACGCGCGCGTGAGTTCGGAGAGCGTGAAGCTCGGGATCAGCACCATCATGTCGTCCGGCTTGAGGTCCTCGGCGCGACCCTCGGGCCAGATCCGCTTGGCCGATTGGACGAAGAAGGTGCGGTTGCGTTCCTCGGTGTGCTTCACCAGGAACGCCTTCAGCGGCCCGCTTACGGCGTCGTAGACCACCACCACGTCCCCCACGTTGAACGCGGCGTTGGACTCGGCGCGGCGCTTCATGGCGTCGAACGCGTCGGAGCCGATCGGCGCCATGATGTAGGCGGTCAGGATGATGGCGATGCCGTTCAGCACCATGTTGGGCGGCACCTGTTGCAGCCCCAGCGCGGCGCGCAGCAACCCGAACACGATCACGAGCTTGGTGTAGCTGGTCACCATCAGTGCCACGAACGGCGCCACGCCAAAGGCGAGGATGACGGTGAGGATCAGTACCGGATTGTAGAGGCCGTTGTTCATGCGTCGCCTGCCGCGAAGGTCGCCACGCGCACGCCGAGCCGGTTGCCCACGGCGATCAGGGTGCCGGTGCCGATGCGGTTGCCGTTCACCACGATGCGTACCTCGCTCTGCTTGAGTGGCTGGGGCAGCTCGAACACGTAGCCCGGCTTCACGGCGCGCAGTTCGGCCAGTGGCACCGCCACGTCGCCCACCTCGAAGCGCAGTTCCACTTCCAGGCCGTCCAGATGCGAAAGCGTCGCCTGCGCCGCATCGGGATGCGGGATGTCGGCCGGCGTGCCGGGCTCGCCAGCAGCGCGCTGTCCTTCGGGATGTGTGTCTTCCATATGGGCTCCATGGAGGAAGGTGATGTCGTCCAGTGCCGTCACGCGGCGGCCTTCGGCCACGGCGGTCCACGCCATGCCGCGCTGGCCCGTGGCGCAGCGCACCACCAGTGCGCCCGCCTGTGACTGCCAGCGCTCGATGCTGACGATGTCGCCCGGCTCGATGCCGCGCATGTCGCCCACCGTGATCGTGGTGGTGCCGATGCGCACGGCAAGCGGAGCCGGCAGGGCCGCCAGCCACGGTGCGGACCGCGCGGGCGGCGCGGCTGGCAATGCCGCCAGCCGTTCGGGCGATTCGAACTGAAGCACCGCGCGCAGCGGTGCGGCGCCGGGCCGCGTCAGTTCCACGCCGAGCGCGGCGAGGTTCGACGGCCACGCGGCAGGCGCCGGATGCCACGCCAGTGGGTCCGGTTGCACCGCCGCGACGGCAGCGGCCACATCGGCACAGGCGTCCGCCATGATCGCGTGGCGCAGCAGCACGGGTAGCGCCTCGGCGGCGCCCGGCACGCCCAGCAGGAACCGTTCGCTCGCCACGTCCAGGCAGATGCGCCCGTGGCGCGTGCCGAGCGTGAAGGCATAGCCCTGCGCCCACCGCGCGGCGATGGCGCCGTCCGGCGGCACAAAGCGGGCGCGCCAGTCGTGGCCGGCCAGCCGCAGCGGCACGGGCGCGGCGCGGCAGGTCAGCCAGTTCATCAGGCGCGCGGTGTCGGCCTCCACATGAGGCAGGTCTGGCGCGGTATCCAGCGTGGCCACGTTCGATGGCATGTCGCGGTGCGGTCGGTCCCGGTTGATGGATGGAGGGTGTCCCTCGATTCGGGCCAACAATACGCAGCCGGGTGCAGCCGCGTCCACTACGAGCCCTTGTAGGCCCCCAACTGTGCGCATGCGCCATTGCCTAGGCAGCCCCGCCGTGGCGCGGTTGGGCGCGAAATGGCGCGGCGTGTGCGCCATGCGCTACGAATCCTCGGTACTGGTCGCGCCCGGAGGTGGCCCATACACTGCGGCAACTGTCGAAACTCCGCTCAACCTGGCTGATTCATGGCGAAATTCCCGGCAAAACTTCCGGCATTCCCACGTGGTGGTCCGGGGCCCGCTTCACCGGGGCTCCAGCAGATGGCCGCCGTGGCGTCGCGCCAGTCGGACCTCGCGCTGACGCTGCTGCTGTTCGCCGTGATCGCGCTGTTCGTGCTGCCGCTGCCCACGTTCCTGCTCGACTTCCTGCTCACGATCAACCTGGGCATGAGCCTGACGCTGCTGATCGTGGCCACCTATATTCCGTCCGCGCTGTCGCTGTCCACGTTCCCGTCGCTGCTGCTGTTCACCACGCTGTTCCGGCTGTCGCTCAATATCGCCTCGACCAAGCTGATCCTGCTGCACGCCAATGCAGGCCACATCATCGACACCTTCGGCAAGCTCATCGTCGGCAACAATGTGGTGGTGGGCGGCGTGGTGTTCCTGATCATCGCCATCGTGCAGTTCATCGTCATCGCCAAGGGCTCGGAGCGCGTGGCGGAAGTGGGGGCGCGGTTCGCGCTGGACGCCATGCCGGGCAAGCAGATGAGCATCGACGCCGACGTGCGTGCCGGCACCATCTCGGCCGCCCAGGCGCAGGACCGCCGCCGTGGGCTGGAGCAGGAATGCCAGCTGCATGGCGCGATGGATGGCGCGATGAAGTTCGTCAAGGGCGACGCCATCGCCGGCGTGGTGATCGCGCTGGTCAACATCCTGGCCGGCGTCTGCATCGGCACGCTGATGCACGACATGAGCATCGGCGACGCACTGCAGCGCTACGCCATCCTGACCATCGGCGACGGCATGGTGTCGCAGATCCCGTCGCTGCTGGTCTCCATTGCGGCCGGCGTGGTCATCACGCGGGTCTCCTCGGACGAGGACCGCACCCGCTCGCTGAACCTGGGCAACGTGATTGGCCGGCAACTGCTGGGCCAGCCGAAGGCGCTGGTGGTGTCGGGGCTGGCCATCGCCGTGTTCCTGGTGGTGCCGGGCTTCCCCAAGTGGACCTTCGGGATCATGGCCATCGTGGTGGCCGGCGGCGGCTACCTGCTGATGCGCCGCGCCGCGCGCAGCACCGGCACGGTTACGTGGATCGAGATGGGCGATGCGGAGGTGGGCGCGGACGCCAATGCCGCTGCCGTGGCCCCGGCGCTGGCGCTGGAGCTGGACGACGCCCTGCGCGGCAGCATCGACCTGCGCCAGTTCGAGCAGCGCATGACCACCACCAAGGGCGAGGTGGAGGCGGACCTCGGCATGGTGTTCCCCCGTCTGCGGATCGCGCATCGCCCGCTGGCCGAGCGCGACGCCTACGCCATCCGCGTGCAGGACGTGGTGGCGTCGGCCGGCGTGCTGCGCCCCGGCAAGCGGCTGCTGGAGCCCGGCGCGCGGGCCCGTATCGACCAAGGCGAGGCCGAAGTCGGCGTGCCCTTCGGCCCGTTCCCCGAGGTGGTATGGATTCCCGCGCCCGCCGGCGACACGCCGCCGCCTGAGGGCGTACGCACGCTGTCCTGTGAGGAAGTGCTGGCCGTGCACGTCGGCGCCATGATCAAGCAGCATGCGGCGCCGCTGCTCGGCATCCAGGACGTGCAGGCGATGATCCACGTGGTGCAGGCCGATGCGCCGGACCTGGTCATGGAACTGGCCCGGGTGGTGCCGTTGCAGCGCATCACCGACGTGCTGCGCCGCCTGCTGCAGGAAGGCGTGCCCATCCGCAACCTGCGCACGATCTTCGAAAGCCTGGTGACCTGGGCGCCGAAAGAGACCGACGCCATCGCGCTGACCGAACTGGTGCGCGTGGACCTGGGCCGGCTGATCACCAGCCGCCACGTGGGCCCGGCACGGTCGATCGATGCCGTGCTGTTCGAACCGGCGCTTGAAGCGCGCGTGCAGGGCGCCATTGAGCGCGCGGCGCGCGGCAACCTGTTGCTGCTGAGCCACGACGTGACGCGCGACATCCGCGAGCAACTGCGCGTGCTGCTCGAGAAAGCCGGCGCCGCACGTGTGGTGGTGGTGGTCGGCACGGATGTGCGGCGCTATATCAAACGGCTGATCGAGCCCGTGGCGCCACGTATCGCCGTGCTGTCGTACCAGGAGGTCGACGAAGACGTGACGCTGGTGCCGGTGGGCTGGATCCAGAACCCGGCGAGCGAATAAGAGCCGCCCGCCATGACTGCCGACACCATCCTCGACATCACCCGCCAGGCGCTGCTGGTGGTGCTGTGGGTCACGCTGCCCGTGGTGCTGATCGGCACCGTGGTGGCGCTGGTGGTAGCCGTGCTGCAGGCCGTCACCCAGATCCAGGACCAGAGCATCGGCACCTCCACGCGGCTGATTGCCGTGCTGGTGTCGCTGGTGCTGCTGGGCGGCTGGCTGGGCGGCGAGGTGCTGCGCTTTGCGCAGCGCGCGCTGCAAACGATGCTGACGTTTCTCTGAAGTGCCGCTCCGCAACCTTCCACAAGAACCGAAAGAGACCGAGCCGACATGACGCCGCACCCTGGGGAGCACCGAAACAAGATCCAGCGCACCTGCATGGCGCTGCTGCTGGGCCTGTGCCTGCTGGCCACGGCGGGGAGGGCGGGCGCGGCTGACCTGCGCTGGTCCGGCAAGCCGTTCGCGGCCACCGCCAGCGACAAGCGGCTGCCGGACTTCCTGCGCGAGCTGGCCGCCTCGCAGGGGACCACGGCCGTGATCGACCCGAAGGTGGAGGGCACCATCAGCGGCAAGTTCACCGAATCCGCCCAGCACGTGCTGCGCAGTGTCTGTGCGATGTTCGGGCTGACGTACTACTACGACGGCTCGCTGCTCTATATCGACGTGGCCAGCGAGGCGCGCAACGAGGTGATTCCGATTGCGCGCGGCGCGGGCACGCGGCTGCGCGAGTCGCTCGTACGGATGCAGGTGCCCGATGCGCGCTACCCGATCACGATCAACGACGCCGAAGGCACGCTGATGGTCTCCGGGCCCAAGCGCTATGTGGAGACGGTGCGCGCCGCCGTGCGCGCCGTGGACGACCGTTCCATCGCCGACGACCGCGCCGAGGTGCAGCTGTTCCCGCTCAAGTATTCCTGGGCGTCTGACTTCCGCATCAACCGCTCGGGCAAGGAGATGACCGTGCCCGGCGTGGTCAGCGTGCTGCGCAATCTCTATGGGCGCAATCGCGGCTCGCTGGCGAATTCGAACCCCAGCCTGGGCACCAGCCGTGGTGCCACGCGCATGGCCAAGCTGCGCACCGGCGACAGCGGCGGCATGAGCATCCCCTCCGCCGATCCGGGCCAGGTGCTGGACAGCATGGGCGGCAACGGCATGATTGCCGCCGATGTGCAGGGCAACACCTGGGGCAGCGGCCAGCTACCGCAGTTCCAGGCCGATACCCGGCTCAACGCCGTGCTCGTGCGCGACACGCCCGACCACATGGCCCAGTACCGCCGCTTGATCGAATCGCTGGATGTGAAGCCGCGGCTGGTCGAGATCGAGGTGACGATCATGGATATCAGCCAGGAAGACCTGGACAGCCTTGGCGTGGACTGGCGCCTGCACACGCGGCACGTGGATCTGCAGATCGGCGGCGGCAATAACAACTCGCCGCTGACCTTCGGCAACCTGACCTCGGAGGCTGGCACCACGGCGGCGTCAGCGGCTTCCGGCCTCCAGTTCACGGGCGCCATCGGCAACGACGTCACGCGCTTCCTGCTCACGCGCGTCAAGGCGCTGGCGGACCGGGGCCAGGCGAACTTCGTCGCGCGGCCCAAGGTGCTGACGCTGGACAACACCGAAGCCGCGCTGGAGAACCTGCAGGAGTTCTACGTACGGGTGGATGGCTTCCAGGATGCCGGCCTGTTCAACGTGACTGCCGGCACGGCGGTGCGCGTGACGCCGCTGGTCGTCGATGAAAGCCAGAGCCGCGCGGTGATGCTGACCATCGACATTGCCGACGGCAACCTGTCCGGCGAAACCGTGGACCGTATCCCGGTGGTGCGGCGCCGCTCGATCACCACACAGGCGATGGTGGAGGAGGGCAAGAGCCTGCTGATCGCCGGGTATACCACCGAGGAGCGCATCAATGCCTCGTCCGGGGTGCCGCTGCTGCAGGACGTGCCGATCATCGGCAACCTGTTCAAGTACCAGGAGAAGCGCCAGAACAATATGGAGCGCTTCTACCTGCTCACGCCGCGCCTCGTGGTACCGGGGATGAGCTAAATGGCCGACATCATGCATGAGGGCAACTCGGGCTGGTCGCTCCGGTTCCTCGGGGGCGATGTCTACGGCCGGCTGGTCACGCTGCGGCGCGGCGAGAACGTGCTGGGCGCCGCCGGCGAGGTGGACATCAGCGTGCCCGGCGCCGATGTACAGCCGCGCCATCTGGTGCTCAACGTGGGCGACGTGGCGGTCTCGGCCGAGCGTGTGGGCGACGCCGCCGTGGAGATCAACGGGCGTCCCACCACGCAGCGCGTGTTTGCGCTGGCCGGCGGGGACATCCTGACCATCGGCTCGCTCGATGTGGAACTGCTGCGCGCGCAGCCGGCGGCGACGGAAGCCACTGACACCCTGTTCGCGTGGGCCGAGTCTGGCCGCCGCGCCGAGCGGCAGGCGGACGGGCAGGGCGAGGGCGAAGCGGCCCGCCGCCATGGGCGTGCCCTGATGGCGGCGCTGGGCCTGGCGGCGACGGTGCTGCTGGTGGGCGCTGGCTGGGCCGCAGCCACACTCACGCAGCGCGGCGCCCCGGTGCCCGGCGCGCAGGTGGACCCGGCGGCGGTGCGCAAGACCGTGGCGGCGTTTCCCGAGCTGGAGGTGGTCTCGCAGCCCAACGGCACGGTCGCCGTGCGCGGCTTCGTGAATTCGCGCGTGGACCGCCAGCGCGTGGCGCAGGCGCTGGCGCCCTATGGCCGCGCGGTGCAGCAGCAACTGCGCTCCGCCGACGATCTGATCGAGCACATCCAGCGCTATCTGGACGAACCCGGCGTGGGTATCGCCTATCAGGGGCAGGGCCGCGTGCTGCTCAGTGGCACGGCAGACCCGTCTGCCGGGCGCGACAAGGTCAAGCGGCTGACCGAAGACCTGCATCCGGGCGTGCTGGTCACGGACCGCATCGATTACCGCGAAACGGCGGACAACCGGCGCCGGCAGGTGCGCGACGGGCAGATGGAGAACTGGCAGGGCGTGTTTCCGGCGCGCGTGGTCAGCATCACCGAGGACGGCGAGGGCAAGCGCTCGGTGCAGCTGGCCAACGGCAGCCGGTATTTCGAAGGGGCGGTGCTCAAGAACGGCGCCGAAATCGAACGAATCGACGCGGATGGCGTGGTGCTGCGCGACAGCCCGGTGCCCGCGCCGCCGCAACGCAAGTGATTTGCATCACGCGATGCAGATGCCGCCGGCCTTTGGGGGCCTGGCGGAAGGTCGTCAACCCACCAAGGAGCAAACCATGGCAAATGAAGTGGACCTGAACGCCAAGATGAACGAGATCCAGCAGAAGGCGCAGGAGTTCTCCGTGAACATCCTGAATCTGCAGGACACGCTGACGCGCCAGAACGCCGTTGTCAGCAGCGAGATGGCACACAACACGCAGAAAGCGAACCTGATCCAGGGCGCCATGCAGGATGTGAAGCAGACCTCGCGCACGAACTGACGTTCGCAATGCTGTCTGTTGTCTTCCTCTCCCGGGGGCGGGGGAGGAAGACATCAACCGCCACACACACGGGAGAACCACCATGGATCCCACCACGATTGCCGCCACCGGGGCCGTAGCGGGCGCCGGAGGCAACGCTGGGCCCGGCTCGGACGCCGCCACGCTGGCCGCGCATCAGGCGCCGCCTGCCGCGCCAACGCACGCCAGTCAGGCCAACCCCGCCGACGCCCTGACCTTCTCCGACATGGTGCGCGGCGGCCAGGCGGCCGACGGCTCGCGCGGCGCCCACGCGGCGCAGGCCGCCAGCGACCCGTCGTCCACCACGCTCGGCAACGCCATCCGCTCCAGCTACGTGTCCGCCGGCGAGGAAGCCGCGCGGCAGGCCGCCCGGCTGGAGGAAATGCGCGCGGGCATGTTCGCCGCCATCCACACCGGCAGCACCTCCGACGTGGTCTACCAGGCCATGATGCTCCAGACCCAGTCGCTCGAGCTGTTCTCGTCGATTCACGTCACGTCGAGCATCGGCAGTGCCGGCACCAACCTGTTCAACAGCCTGCTGAAGAACCAGCAATGACCGCACCCCTTTCCCGTTGGATGTGCCGCGCGCGGCTGGCGCTGCCGCTGCTTGCCGCGCTGGCGCTGGCCGGCTGCAAGGTGGACCTGTACGCCTCCCTCAACGAGAACGAGGCCAACCAGATCCTGGCCGCGCTGACCGCCGATGGGCTCGATGCCGAGAAGGCGCGCGCCGGCGATTCGGGCGGCGGCAACCAGGGCGGCAACCAGGGCGGCAACTGGAGAGTGCGTGTGGAGGAGTCGCAGCTGCCCGCCGCGCTGGAAATCCTGCGCAGCGAGGGGCTGCCCGGCGAGCGCTTCGCGTCACTGGGGCAGGTGTTCCAGAAGCAGGGGCTGGTGGCCACGCCTACCGAGGAGCGCATGCGCTATATCTATGCGCTCTCCCAGGAACTGTCCGAAACCCTGCGCAATATCGATGGCGTGGTCACCGCACGCGTGCACGTGGTGATTCCAGCCACCGATCCGCTCTCCGACAAGATCCGCCCCTCGTCGGCGGCGGTCTTCATCAAGCATCGGCCGGATGTGGACCTGCGGCTGCTGGTGCCGACCGTCAAGGACATGGTGGCGCACAGCATCGAGGGGGTGACGCATGACAGCGTGTCCCTGTCGCTGGTGGAGGCGCGGCCGTTCACGCCCGTCGCCCATGCAGCGGCGGTGCCCGGGGCGTTTCCGGTGGGCCGCTTCGCGTTGATCGCGCTGATGGTGGTGCTCGCCGCAGCGCTGATTGCCGCCGGGGCGCTCGCCTGGAAGCGGGGCGGGCTGCGCTGGCCGCCGCGCGCGCCGTCGCGGGGCCTGTCATGAGTCTGCCCGCCGCCGCGCTGCCCACGGCGCTGGCGCCGGCGTCGCCGGCCCTGCCGGACGCCGCGCTGGCCCGGGCCGTGGCGGCGCTGCTGCAACAGCCGCTGGCGCAGCTGCATCCGAGCTGGCTGCCTGCCGACTGGCCGCTCGCGTGGCGCCGGCCCGCGCGCTTTGGTGACGCGGCGGCGGACGTGCTGGCCGCACTGTTGGGTCTCGCTGCCGATGCCGTGGCCCGGGACACCCTCGTGCGCGCGCTGACCGGTGAGGGCGACGTCCGCGCCGATGTGCTCCCCCGCATCGTCCTGATGGACCGCCCCGCCTTGCGCCTGCTGGCGCTCTGGGTGGGGCTGGCCGTGCACAAGCCCGGCTTTGCCAGCGAGCGCCGCATCGTGCCGGCGCCGCTCGCCAATATCGAATCGATTGCCGGCTCGCTGATCGGCCAGTTGCCGCGCGCCATGCGCCGCGTGGCCCGGCGTATCGACGCGCAGGCCGTAGCCTTCCTGCTCAAGCGCGTGCCGGACCTCAGCGAGCTGCCGATGAACCTCGCCCCGCTGCGCGCGCGCCCATCCGGCGCGGGCCGCGTGATGGCCGAGCGCGGCTACCGGCTGCTGTGCGGCCTGATGGCCGGCTACGGCGCCCCGCTGCGGCAGGCGCTGATGCGCAAGTTCCCGCGCCGGCTGGCGGCCCTGCCGCCCGTGGCGCTGACCCGCGCGCAGGCCGCGCAGTTGCGCGAACTGCTGCTGCTCAACCTGATTCCCGAACGGTTCCCGGCATGGCACTGGCTTTTCTGATCACGAGCGAGAACCTGCAGCTGCTGTCCGAGCGCAAGGTGCTCAAGGAGGCCGAGTACGCGGCGCTGATGGATGCCGCCGAGGTCATCGAGTCCGCCCGGCGCGAGGCGCTGCACATCAGCACCGAGGCCCAGCGCGAGGCCGAGCAGCGGCGCCAGCATGGCTACCGCGACGGCTGGGCCCGCGCGCAGGCCGACCACGCGGCGGCTCAGGTCAGCGCGGCGGCCGAGGCCGAGCGGCAGCTGACCGGCATGCGCCGCACCATGGCCGAGATCGTCATGAAAGCCGTGCAGCAGATTGCGGGCGAGCTGGACCCGGACATCATCCTCGAGGTGGCGTTGCAGCGCGTGGAGGCGCTGGTGCGTGCCGAGCCGTTCATCACCATCCAGATTCCGCTCGGACGCGAGCAGACCGTGCGCGGGCTGCTCGACCAGCTAGCCGAGACGCTCGACTGGCCGCGCCGCGCCAACGTGGTGGTGGAAGGGAGCCTGGAGGCCGATGCCTGCCGCATCCTGACCCCGTCCGGCACGATGGAAGTGGGCCTGCAGGCCCAGCTGGAGGCGTTCGCGCGGCGCCTCCAGGCCAGCTGACGGAGACGATCATGGCGACCGAACTGCCCGCCGCCGACATCCAGGCCGCGCTCCAGCATGCCGCCGCCGACCTGGGCCGCGCCTTCGACCATTTCACGCCGGTGGCGATGCGTGGCCGCGTCAGCAAGGCCGTGGGCATGCTGATCCACGCCACCGGCATCCAGGCGCATGTCGGCGAGATCTGCCACCTGGTCACGCCCGGCGAGGCGCCCTTGCTGGCGGAGGTGGTCGGCTTCATGCAGCAGACGGCGGTGCTGACGCCGCTGGGGCGCACCACCGGCATTTCCGCGCTGACCGAGGTAGTGCCGGCGATGCACGGGCCGCAATGCCCGGCCGGCGCCGCGCTGCTTGGCCGCGTGCTGGATGCGCTGGGCGAGCCGATCGACGCCCGCGGCCCGCTGGTCGGCGTGACGCGCGTGCCCATCGACAACGAGCCGCCCGATCCGCTCACGCGGCGCCTGATCCGCGAGCCGCTGGCCACCGGTGTGCGCGCCATCGACGGCCTGCTGACGCTGGGTGAAGGCCAGCGCGTGGGCATCTTCGCGCCGCCGGGCGTGGGCAAGAGCACGCTGCTCGGCATGCTGGCGCGGGGTTCGGCGGCCGAGGTGAATGTGGTGGCGCTGGTGGGCGAGCGGGGCCGGGAGGTGCGCGAGTTCATCGAGTACAGCCTGGGGCCGGAGGGCATGGCGCGCACGGTGCTGGTGGTGTCCACGTCGGACCGTTCGCCGATGGAGCGCGTGCGCTGCGCCTACACCGCCACCGCCATTGCCGAGCACTTCCGCGACCAGGGCAAGCGCGTGCTGCTGCTGGTGGACTCCCTGACGCGGCTGGCCCGCGCGCAGCGCGAGATCGGGCTGGCCGGCGGCGAACCGCCCACGCGGCGCAGCTATCCGCCTTCGGTGTTCTCGATGCTGCCGCAACTGCTGGAGCGTGCCGGCACCGGCGTGCAGGGGTCGATTACCGCGGCGTATACGGTGCTGACCGAAGGCGAGGACGACAGCGACCCGATTGCGGAGGAGGTCCGCTCGATCCTCGACGGCCATATCGTGCTGTCGCGCAAGCTCGCCAGCGCGGGCCAGTATCCGCCCATCGACATCCTGCAGTCGGTCAGCCGCGTGATGCCGCAGGTGGCGGCCGGCCCGCATCAGCAGGACGCGCTGCGCCTGCGCCAGCTGCTGGCCAAGTTCCAGGACATGGAGCTGCTGCTGCAAATCGGCGAATACCGGCCCGGCGCCGATGCCGTGGCCGACGTGGCGGTGGGCGCCATCGGCGCGATCCGCGCCTACCTGACCCAGCCGGCGATCCGGCTCGACACCTTTGCCGGCGCGCTCGCCAAGTTGGCGCAGGCCATCCGGCAGGAAGCGAAACCATGAGCCATGATCCGCGACTCGCCCAGCTGGAATCGGTGCGCCAGCGTCGCCACGAGGACGCCACGCGCGTGATGCAGCAGCACCGTGCCTGGGTAATGGAAGGACTGCGCGATGCCGAAACCGCCCAGCAGGCCGTCAATGGCGCGCTGACCGAGCGCGCCGCGTTCATCGCGCGCCTGCGCGATGGCGCTACGCAGGGCGGGGTGTCGGTGTCCGGGCTGCTCGACGCGCAGGGCTGGCAGGCCGCCTTCGACGCCCGCATCGCGCGCGCCAACACGCGGCTGGCAGAGGCGCTGGACGAGGTGCAACGGCGCCGCACCGTATTCGAGGAAAGCCGCCAGGCGCTGCTGCGCGCCCATGGGCGGCTGGTGGGCGCGCGCGAACTGGTGGCACGGGCCCGCGCCGACGCCCGCGCGGGGCTGGAGCGCCGCGACGACGAGGCGGTGGATGAGGCCGCTGTGCGAGGCTGGCATCGCGCCGATCACGCGGGTCATGCGGACGGGGCGGCGTAGCGCATGCAGGGCTCGACGATCGATCCGACATGGCTGTTTCATTGGGGGCGCGAGGTGGTCATGCCCATCGTGCTGGTCATGCCGCGCCTGCTCACGGCGTTCACCGTGCTGCCGTTCCTGTCGCACCAGGCCGTGCCCGGCGTGGCGCGCAACGGCATCGTGCTGGCCATCGCGCTGTTCGTCTCGCCCGGCGCGCGGGTGGACCTGGACCATATCGCCAACGGCCTGTGGCTGCTGCTGATCTTCAAGGAGGCGTTCATCGGCCTGCTGCTGGGCATGGCCTTCGGCCTGTTCTTCGTGGCGCTGCAGATGGTGGGCGAGCTGATCGACTTCCAGACCGGCTCCGGCAACGCCACCTTCTTCGACCCAGTGACCCAGCAGGAAGACGGGCCGATGGAGAACCTGCTATCCCACCTCGGCATCGCGCTGTTTGCCTCGTTCGGCGGCTTTTTCGCCATGACGGGGGTGATCATCGAATCGTTCGCGTTCTGGCCGGTGATGTCGTTCGGGCCTGAGCTGTCGCTGTCGTCGATCGGCTTTGCCGGCGCGTACGCGGGCACGCTGTTCTCGTGGGTGGTGAAGCTGGCCGCGCCGATCCTGCTGCTGCTCGTGATCGTGGAGCTGGGCTTCGCGCTGATCGCGCGCTTCGTGCCGCAGTTCGACGTATTCCAGTTCGCCCAGCCGGTGAAGATTACCGTGGCGTTCCTGATGCTGGTGCTGATGCTGGCGGTGATGGTGGACACGCTGCAGGGCTTCCTGCGGCCCGACAATACCCTGATCGACCTGCTGCGCAAGGGCATGGGCGCAGTGGGAGGCGCAGGAGGCGCGGCAGGAGGAGGCGGCCCATGAGCCAGGACGGCGAGAAGAACCTCGAGGCCACACGCCGCAAGCTGGACGAGGCGCGCAAGCGCGGCGAGGTGCCGCGCAGCACGGACGTGACGTCCTCGGTGGTGTTCCTCGGCGTGCTGGCCGTGCTGTGGGTGCTGGGCCGCTACTTCATACGGCTGTTTCAGGCGCTCTGGCATAGCGCGATGGGCGCCGTGCCGCAGCATCTGCAGGATCAGCAGATGCTGGTGCTTGGCGAGGCCAGCGCACGTTTCCTGCTGATGGGCGTGCTGCCGGTGGCGGCCGTGGCGCTGGTGTGCGGCATCCTCGGCGCCTTCGTGCAGGTGGGGCCCCTGGTGGCATTCGAGCAGATCAAGCCGAACATGGCGCGGCTGAATCCCGCCGAAGGTTTGAAACGGATGTTCGCCGTGAAGAACCTGGTCAACCTCGCCAAGATCGTGCTCAAGATCGCCTTGCTGGGCGGGCTGGTCTATATCCTCGCGCTCGGCGCCATCGAGGACGGCGTGCGCTCGGGCCACGCCCGGCCGGCTGAAATCCTGGTACTGGTGGCCTACATCCTGCTGCGCATGTGCTGCTGGGCCGCGCTGATCTACCTGATCATGGCCGTGGTGGACTACGTGCACGAGCGCTACCAGTTCATGAAGCAGCAGCGCATGAGCGTGGAGGAGTACCGGCGCGAGCACAAGGACACGCAGGGCGACCCGATCATGGCCGGGCGGCGCCGCGCGGCCTTCTTCGAGGCGGCGTTCTTCGGGGTGGGCGAGCGCGTGCGCGTCTCTACGGCGGTGGTGTACTCCACGCAATACGCGGTGGCGCTGCGCTACGACGGCCCGGGCACGCTGCCGCGCGTGCTGGCCAAGGGCGGCGGCCACGTGGCCGCGCGCATCCGGCAGGCGGCGGCCGATTACCTGATTCCCTCGGCGTTCGATTCCGACCTCGCGCAGCGGCTCTATATGAGCGTGCCGCTGGACCGTCCGATCGATCGCGCGCTTTATACGCGCGTGGCAGACCTCATGCGCTGGGCCACGGGCGAGGAGTAGGGGGGCTCGGGAGGCGCAGGTCCCGGGCGCCCTCAGCCCGCCAGCGCGGCGGCGCGATGATCGGTGATGATGGCCGGCGCGGCGTCACCAGTGGCCGGATGCCCCGGCAACGGCGCGGCGGGGCGCAGCAGCGTGGCGGCGGCCGCGAGCTGCACGCGGTTGCGCACGCCGAAGTGGCTGCGCAGGCGGCGCATGTGGTAATCCACGTTGAAGATCGACATATCCATGCGGCGCGCGATCTCCTTGTCGGAGAGGCCCTGCGCCAGGCAGGCGAGGATGTCGCGCTGCACGTCCGACAAGCCCTCCTTGGGCCGGCCCGCCGTGGGGATCTCGGCATGGCAGGTCAGGAACTCATGCAGGCCCAGGCCCACGGTCAGCGCCTGCCCCAGCACCGTGTCGCCAATCCAGCGGCGGCTCTCGATGCCCGACATGAAGCTGATGATGACGATGTCGCTGGTGCCCGGCATCGGCAGGTTCAGGAAGACCCCGCTGCGGATGCCGGCATCGCGCAGGTCGTCCAGGAAACGGCGCAGGCGTAGCGGCGGAATGCCGCCGGGCGGGGTGTGTTCGAGGTCGTCGGCGTCCCACACCATCGGCAGGCCAAACATGCCGGGCTGCGGATTGCGCGGGTCGATCTCGAAATAGCGCTCGCGGAAATAGCGGTCGCGCCAGCCGGGGGCCGTATAGGTGTCGAAGAACGTGCGCGGCTGGATGTGCCCGCCCACGTTGGCGGCGGTGCCGTAGCCGAGGTAGTCGAAGCCGATCGCGTGGATCGCGGCCTGCATGACCGTGCTGCGGCCCTCGTACGTGCCTTCGCCGGCCAGCGCCGAGACCAGCCCCGGCGAGCCGCCCTGGCGGGGCCGCGCGCGTACCGGCACGATCTGGCGTTCGCCATAGAAGCGGATGCCGTGGTGCGCCATGGCCGGGCTGGTGGGGCTTGCCATGGCGGGCGCCGCGCGGCGCGCGCGCAGCGTGCTTGCGGTATCCAGTGCGGACGCCCCCGCGTCCATGCCGGATACAACTTCTACTGCTCTGGTCATAAGGCCTCCGTGCGTATGCCTGCCTGCCGAGCCGTCTGGCTCCAACATGCTGCTGACCCGGATCCCGTCGGAAACCGTTGCTGCACCTTGCTGCGCGGGCTCATGGGCCCGCGCTGTCGATGTTTTGGTGTTCTGGTGTTCTAGTGTGGTGCTGGCTGGGTGCGGGCCATGAAGGCGCGGCCCGTATGGAGCCCGTTTGGACCTGATGGTGAACGCTGCGCGGCCGTTCGATCTTATGATTCTGGGCGGCGGGCGTGGCGTGGGTGCAAGCGTACGCCAGACGGCACCGATGCCGCAAGCGCCGTGGTGTCATCGCCACTTTCCCTGTCCGGGCCATGGTTTTGTGCGCCGCGTCTTGCATCTCAGGCCTCCAGCTGCTTGCCGCGCGTCTCGGGCAGCGTCAGCGCCGCCAGGATCAGCACGCCGTAGGCCGCCGCGGCAAAGATGCCGATGGCGTGGCCCAGCGTCATCTGCTGGCTCACCTGCCCGATCAGGAACGGGAAGAACGCGCCGATGGCCCGGCCCACGTTGTAGCAGAAGCCCTGGCCGGAGCCGCGCACCCGCGTGGGGAACAGCTCGGTCAGGAACGCCCCCATGCCGGCGAAGATGCCCGAGGCGAAGAAGCCGAGCGGGAAGCCCAGCAGCAGCATCACCGTGTCGTTGACCGGGATGTGCGTGTAGGCCAGCGCGATGGCCATCGAACCGATGGCGAACAGGATGAAGTTGCGCTTGCGGCCGATGCGGTCGGTCAGGTAGGCACTGGTCACGTAGCCGATATAGGAGCCGACGATCACCATCGCCAGGTAGCCGCCCGTGCCGAGCACGGTCAGGCCGCGCTCGGTCTTCAGGAAGGTGGGCAGCCAGGTGGTGATGGCGTAGTAGCCGCCCTGGGCGCCGGTGGTCAGCAGCGCGGCGCGCAGCGTGACGGACAGCAGCTTCGGGGAAAAAATCTCGGCGAAGGAGGCGCGCTCCTGGTCCTGCCGGGCCTCCCGGGCCTTGTGCTCGGTGTAGACCTCGGGCTCCTTGACCATGCGGCGCAGCACAATCACGAACACGGCCGGCAGCAGGCCGATCAGGAACAGCGCGCGCCATGCGGTTTCGGCCGGCAGCAGCGAGAACACCAGCGCGTAGAGCAGGGCGGAGAGCCCCCAGCCGATGGCCCAGCCCGCCTGCACCATGCCCACGGCCTTGCCGCGGTCCCGCGCGCGGATCGCCTCGCCAATCAGCACGGCGCCGGCCGTCCATTCGCCGCCGAAGCCGAAGCCCATCAGCGCGCGGGCAATCAGCAGTTGCTCATAGTTCTGCGCCAGTCCGCACAGGAAGGTGAAGAAGGCGAACCAGAGGATGGTCAGCTGCAGCGTGCGCACGCGCCCGATGCGGTCCGACAGGATGCCGGCCACCCAGCCGCCGGCGGCGGAGGTCAGCAGCGTGGCGGTGCCGATGAAGCCGGCGTCCGCGCGGGAGATGCCCCAGGTAGCGATCAGCGTGGGGATCACGAAGCTCAGGAACTGCGTGTCCATGGCGTCCAGCGCGTAGCCCACCTTGCAGCTCCAGAAGGTGCGGCGCTCGTTGGGGGTAATGTCGCGATACCAGGAAAAGAAGCCGCGCGATGGCTCGGCGTGCGGGGTGGTGTCAGCTTGCGTGGGGGTGTCGATACGGCCGATCTGCGATTCCATGCCTTTCCTCTTCGTGGTCTTGTCGTGGTCTCTTGCCTGGGCTTTGCCGATGGGTTCTTCTTGTTCTTGTCATGCATTCTTGAAACCGCGCCTCCCTCGCGTCCAACTAGTTTTTCGGGCGAGGGCCGATAAGAAAAATTGAAGCCTGTGCTGAAAGGCAGCTAACTCGGGGGATTGCGGCGGAGCGCCCGCGCTGCGGTTCGGGGTTTTCCCTGATCGTGCCGATGCCCCACTTTCGCGGGGGAAGGCGTAAGCATACGGCGCGCCAGCCGCGTCACTTCCTACGGAGATCCGTAGGCGAGGGTTTCCTACGAGTGCTCGGTAGTGGTCGCGCGCGCACGTCGCCGGTAGGCTTGCGGCAATCTCATTGCACGCCCAATCCGAATCTTCCATGCTCCCCAACCATTCGCTTCGATCCCTGCTCGTGGTCCTGCTGCTTGGCGCTGCCGGTGCCGCGCACGCCCAACTGGTGCCCGTGGAGCGCTCGGTGGCGATCAACGCCGACGCCGACCTGGTGTGGCAGCAGGCCGGCGGCTACTGCGCACTGGCGAAATGGGACGGCGAATTCAAACGTTGCGACGTAGTGCTCGGCAGTGGCGCGCCCGGCACGGTCCGGCGCATGGTCTACAAGGCGGGCGGGCTGCCGGCCGTGGACATCCTGACCGACAAGGGGCCCTACGCCTACAGCTACCGCAAGCTCTCCGGCCATACGCGCGGGCGCCTGCAGGCCAAGCCGGGGCTCGATGCCGGCACCACGATCCTGACGTGGCAGGTGTGGCTGGACCCCTTCGCGCTGCCCGATGGCGCGGGGTCGGAGTATCCGCAGGCGCTTGGCGATTCGATGCAGGCTGCGCTGGGAAACCTGAAGGCGCGTGCGGAGGAGGTGGCGCTGGAAGCGGCGAAGGATGCAGCAAGCGAGGCGGCGAGAGCAGAGGCAGCCCCTGTGGCAGTCTCCCCGGCGGCAGAGCGTTTGGGGGGCGATTGATGGCGCCCGGCCTCCATCGCGCGCACGAATCCTGCTTGCCCCACGCGCCATGAACCTGCGTTTCCTCGAAACCTTCGTCTGGGTCGCGCGTCTGCGCAGCTTCCGGCTGACCGCCGAAAAGCTGTTCAGCACGCAGGCGTCCATTTCCAGCCGCATTGCCGTGCTGGAGGAAGACCTCGGCGTGAAGCTGTTCCTGCGCGATTCGCGCGGCGTGACGCTGACGCCCGAGGGCCAGCGCGTGCTGGAGTACGCCGAGAAGATGGTGAACACGATGCACCATCTGCGCCAATCGCTGGACCGCTCGCGCACCATCGCGGGGCGGGTGCGCATCGGCGCGATGGACTCGGTCATCCATACCTGGCTCTCCACCGTAGTCAAGCGCGCCATGCAGGCCTATCCGCAGCTTGAGATCGAGCTGACTGCCGATGCCGCGCTCAACCTCTGTGACCAACTGCAGAAGGGCTACCTCGACGTGATCTTCCAGACCGACCTGCTGCGGCTGGAGACCGTCCGCAACATCGAGCTGGCGCGCTACCCCATCCGCTGGATCGTGGCGAAGGGCAGCGCCTATGACCGCCCGTACCCCTCGCTGGAGGCGCTGGGCGCCGAGCGCGTGATTACCTTCGTCAAGAATTCCCGGCCGCACCAGGACATCCTGAGCCTGTTCCACCTGAACGGCGTGACCTCGCCGCGCATCAACTGCGTCAACTCGGTGGCGGCCATGACGCGGCTGATTGGCGATGGCTTCGGCATTGGCGCGGTGCCACCGGCGCTAGTGCGGCAGGCGCTGGCCGACGGCACGCTGGCCGTGGTGCAGGTGGACAACCACCCGCCGGCGCTGGACATCGTGGCCTCGTGGCGCATCGGCGCCGGGCTGGAAGTCAACGAGTCGATCGTTGAGATTGCCACGCAGGTGGTGGCCGATTTCTGCCTCGAAGTGGGCGACGACATGGCCATGGCGGTCTCGCCGGTGCTGGCCGCCAGCCTGCCCGAAACCTCCCACGCAGGCTCGTAGTCATCGGATTTCTTTATCGCGCGCCACCCGAAAGATTTGTTGGACGCGATGCGGCACCGGCCACCAGAATCGGTTTCGACTTCACCCGATTCCCACGCCGCAGCCATGAACCAGCCTCTCCAGCACGCCGCCTCGATCCTGCCCGACGACCCCGCCGCATTGCGCCGCATCATTCGCGAGGGCCGCTACCGTGGCCACACCAGCGGCCTGGCGCGGGGCTACGTGCAGGCCAATATCGTGATCCTGACGCGCGACTGGGCCTATGACTTCCTCCAGTTCTGCGCGCTGAACCGCAAGTCCTGCCCGGTGATCGACGTGACCGATCCGGGCGACCCGGTCTTCCGGAACCTGGGCGTGGATGTCGATATCCGCACCGATGTGCCGATGTACCGCGTCTATCGCCACGGCACCGAGTACCACGAGACCGCCAGCATCGCCGAGTTGTGGCGTGACGACTTCGTGGCCTTCGCCATCGGTTGCTCGTTCTCGTTCGAGCATGCGCTGCTGGCCGCCAACGTGCCGCTCAAGCACATCAACCTGGGCCGCAACGTGGCGATGTTCCGCACCGATATCGAGACCCGGCCGGCCGGGCGGCTCTCCGGCAAGCTGGTGGTGTCCATGCGCCCGTTGTCTGCCGCCGACGCGATTCTGGCCACCGAGATCACCGCGCGCTACCCGGACGTGCACGGGGCGCCGGTGCATATCGGCGACCCGTCGCTGATCGGCATCGAGGACATCGAATCCCCCGACTATGGCGATGCCGTGCCGCTGGACGCCCACGAGATCCCGGTGTTCTGGGCCTGCGGCGTCACCCCGCAGGCCGTGATCCGCGAGGCGCGCCCGGAAATCTGCATCACGCACGCGCCGGGCTGCATGCTGGTGACCGATCTCGACAACAACCGGCTGTAGCGCCCAGGGCTGCTCCAGTCAGCCCTACGAGTTCTCATAGTGTCGCGCGCGTGCCTGCGCGCGCAAAATCTGCGGCACCGTCTGACCTGCCGGCCGCCGCGCCCCGCGTGGCTTGCCGGCATCCACGTGGAGACAAGCGACATGCTGGATTTCATGGATGCGATCCGGGCCGCAGCAGCGGCCGCCGCCCGTGCCGCCGCCGAGGCCGCCGAGCGCGCCCGCGAAGCTGCGGAGCGCGCCGCGCGCGAGGCCCAGGAGCAGGCCCAGCGCCGCGCCCAGCAGGAAGCCACCGCCCGCGCCCAGCAGCCGCAGCAGCCCGAGACGCCCAAGCAGCCGGCCAAGACCGAGCAGACCGAGAAGCCCCAGCAGACCCCGCAGGTGACCAACGCGGTCTACACCGGCAACGAGCCGCTCACGTTGACGCTGGCCAGTGCCCCGAAGACGGATAAGCCCGCCGCGCCGTCGCCCGACCCGGCCGAAACCAAGCGCAAGCAGGAAGAGGACGATGCCAAGGCGCACACCGACCGCTGGCAGAAGGACGCCAAGGGCGCTTACGACGATACCGTCGACAAGCTGAACGGCGGCCCGATGACCGACGCCAGGTGGAAGCCGCTGGGCGAGAAGTACGGCACCGTGCTGGGCGGCGTGCAGAACGAGCTGCGCGTGGCGGCCAATCATGCGGCCCAGACCGGGCGGGACGAGACGGCCGCCGTCGACGCCAAGCTCAAGGAAATCACCAAGCGCTATGACGACCCGGCGCTCAAGGCCAACCTTGAGGACGCCAGGAAGGATTACCTGAAGACCGAGCCCAACCAGGCCGCGCGCGACACCGGCGCGGCCCGCTTCAAGCTGGTGCTGGCGCAGGACAAGGCCGAAGCCACCGGCAAGACCCTCCAGCAGGAGACCGCCGCCTACAACAAGATCCCCGGCGGTATCCGCCGGGCCGAGGCGAGCCTCGACGACGACCTGCAAACCGCCCGCGCCAACGACACCGCGGCGCAGCAGGAACTCCAAAAGGCCAGCGATGACTTCACCGCCGCCCTGCAGAAGGAAATCGACACCTCGGCGGTCAATCGCTACCAGCATGATTCGGATGAGGGCCTGAAGACGGTCCAGAACGACAAGACGCCGAACCGCTACGAGCGGCAGGAAGGCATGTCGATCTATACGACCGCCGTCAACGACGCGAAGGCGCAGCGCGCGGCGCTGGACAAGGGGCAGGGCGTCAAGGTGCCCGAGCGCTTCCGCGAGCAGGCCGTGGCCGATGTCAAGCAGCGCTACGGCGCCAGCCCGGACCTCGGCAAGGTCATCGACCTCGCCAATGCCAAGGGGCAGCTCAAGGGCGAGATGGCCAACCTCGTGCCGACCAACGACTTCGAGCGCGGGCTGGCCAAGACCGACCCGACCACGCTGGCGCTGGCCCGCATGGAGGGCCTGACGCTCGATCCCTATTCGAAGACCGACCCCAACTCGGTCCTCACGCGCGACCTGCCCGCCGACGAGCGGGCGATGATGAAGGACAACCCGGCCGGCTACGTCCTCTACAAGTCGCTCGATGCGGACAGCCTTCGCCCCGACCCCAACGCCCCGGCCGGCGACCCGGCCACCCAGAAGTACAACCAGGGCGTGCAGCAATACGGCGGCCAGTTGTTGTTCTACACGGCGCAGCAGCTGACCGACGCGGCCAAGGCCAAGGCAAAAACGCCGGAAGCGAAGGCCACCGCCACCACCCCGGCGCTGGACCATATGCGCGTGCTGCTCCAGGCCTCGACCGAGCAGCGCGTGGAAACCATGACCACCAGCATCGCCAGGCAGCTGGATGCCGGCGACGTCAAGGGCGCGCTGGCCACCCGCAAGGCTGGCGTGGACGCCGCGCAGTCACCCGACGAGCGCGCGCAGTACGTGGCCGTGCACAACAACCGCTTCGACAGCGACCTGTTCAAGTCGCAGATCAACGCGGCGATGGACAAGAACCTCAAGAACAAGACCCACGACGACGAGGGCCGCCCGATCCAGGGCCAGCAGGAGATGTACGCCGACAAGGTGGGCCAGTACCTGCAGGAGACCGCGCCGAGCCTGATTCCCGAGGACGCGGACACGCTGCTGGAGACCGTCCGCGCCGAGTACAAGAACGACTGGACCGCGCGCAACGACAGCACCGGCGCCGGCTACAACGACTGGGACGACTTCTACCACGGGCTGGCCGCCGTGGTGGACAAGGCCGATGCCAACTACTACGCCACCACCGAAGGCGCCAAGCCGGGCTCCGGCCCCGCCGCCCAGCGCACCGCCACGTGGCTGACCGACCGCGACAATGACGTCAGCCTGCTGATGATGAGCAATCAGGCTGGAGGCTCCCGCCAGGGCCGCATCTACGGTGGCGCCGAGGATGCCGCCGCGCAGGGCTACACCGGGCTCTCCCTGGCCTTCGAGCAGGCGCTGAAGTCCAGCAAGGACGCGCCGCCGATGTCGGACTACTACGTCCAGAAGGCCACGGCACGCGGCAACGAGAAGTACGGCGAGAGCGCCGAGGCCAAAGAGCAGAACAAGATGTTCGATCTCGACAAGGACGAGATCCTGCGCCAGTCGTTCGACGACATGGCCCTGCAGAAACAGGACCTGAAGGCCAAGGTCGGTGACGACGCCGCGCTCGACAAGGCCATCCAGCTGGCCATGCCCAACGCGACGCCCCAGACCATCAAGGACGTCAAGGCGGAGATCCGCGCCAACGCCGGCAATGACGCGACGGCCTCCGCCATCCCGATCTTCGTGACGCAGCCGGGCAGCGCGGCGTACCAGAGCGCGGTGTTCGAGTTCAAGGGCCGCGAGGGCAACACCCTGTGGGTGGATGACAGCGGTTCCGTCTACGGCAAGGACGGCGCCGACCCGAAGCGCGATTTCCAGGAGAACAACCTCCTGGCCGACAAGGGCACCGTCTACATCGCCGACCGCAACCTCGATCTCGGCCGCGATGGCCACGTCAGCTACGAGGCGATGGACGCCCATATCGTGACCGGCACGGAGAAGGTCATGGGCTGGGTCAACCTCGGCGTGGCGGCGGTCGGCGCCGTGGCGGGCGGGGTGGTCATGGTGGCGTCGGGCGGCACGCTGACGCCGCTGGTGGCGGTGGCCTGGGGCGGCATGATCGGCAGCATGGGCTATGGCATCGGCACCTCGTGGCACGAGCTGGACAACATCGCCGATCATGGCCGCTCGATCAACCCGTTCAAGAGCCAGGAGGCAATGTCCCAGTGGCTGAACGTGGGCGGCTCGGTGGCCGGCATCGGCGGCATGGGCTTTGCCAAGTTCGGCTCGCTGGCGGCCAATGCCGGCATGCGCGTGGCGGCGGGCGGCGGCACGGTGCGGGAGATGGCCGGCCAAACGCTGATGCAATCGGCGTCGCGCTTCGGCACCACCAGCCGCGTGCTCAACGGCACCGCGTTCGGCATCGGCGGCGTGCAGACGGCACAGCAGGCCATGGCATTCGCCCAGCACGGCAAGGACATGAGCGTCAGCGAGGTGGTGCAGAACAGCGCCATGCTGCTGATGGGCGCCACGCAGATGATGCCGGCGGCGATCCAGAAGCGCGTGGGCGAGTCCGTGCGCGATACCTACCAGCGCACGCGCGCCCGCACGCCGCTGGACGACGCCGCCAACAGCCCAGCCAACCGCGCCGCGAACGGCGAGGCCGCCGGCGTGCTGCGGGACGGCGACACGGACGGTGCCACCGCGCCGCGCACCTCGCGTGATGCGGCCAACCCGGGCGGCGGGCGCCCACGCCTGCACGACGATGTGCCGCAGCCGGGCCAGCGCACCGGCGGGCGCGATGGCGAGGCCGGACGGCCCTCGACGTCGAACCGCGCGCGTGCGCCGGGAGAGCCGACCGCGCCGGCCGCCGGGCGATCGACCAGCACCCCTGACGGCGCCACCACGCGCGCGCCGGCCACGTCGCCGGACGCCCAGCAGGTGGCCTCGCGCTGGCAGGCTTTCCGCGCGCGCGGCACGCTGGTGCAGGACCGCGTGATCACCAATATGATGGACCGCGCGCTGGCGCGGGCCCAGGAGCGCTATCTGTCCGAGGCGAGCAGCCGGCGGCGCGAGAGCGCCGATGCCGCCGAGCGGCGATCCGAGAGCGCCGCGTCCGAGCGCCGGCGCATCTTCCATGGCCCGGCCCTGCGGCGGGGCCGGGGCGATGCGGAAGGCGCCGCGCCCGCCCAGCGGCGCACCATCCGCCATGGCCCGCCCGAGGCGGCGGCGGCGCGTACTGCGGACGAGGCCGATGCCCCGGCGCACGCGCTGCGCCAGAACGCGATCTCCCTGCTCGACAACGTGCTCTGGATCGACGGCCGCATGGAGCAGATCGGCGTGCCGTACGGCGCCGAGCTGGCCGCCCGCGCGCTGGCGGACCTCGACCGCGTGATGATCGTCACCGCTCCGCTGACCGCGCACGGCCATGCCGAAACCAACGGCGTGATCGGCGCGGCCTCGCTCGGGGCGTATCTGACCTCGCTCGGCAAGGAAGTCGTTTATGTGGCGGATCGAGCGCATAGCCGCGCGCTGCGGAAGATGCTGCGCAATGACCTCGACCAGCCCAACGCGCGCGTGGAAACCTTCCGCGCCAAGGACCATCTGGCTGCCACGCTGCAATCCAAGGCGCTGCTGGCGATGCACCGGCCAGAGGCCGTCATCGCCGTGGAAGTGGCTGGCCGCAACCTGAACAACGAGTACCGCCTCCAGACCGGGGAGGCCGTGGCCGGCGGGCCCCGTGTGGACCAGCTGCTGGTGGATGCCCGGGACATGAAGGGCGTGCTCACGGTGGCCGTGGGCGACCACGGCAACGAGGCCGGCATGCGCCCGCTGCGCGAGCGCATCACGCGGGCGATGCCGCCCGAGGACGTCCACGCCGAACTCTGGTCCGACGTGAGCGCGGATTACGTGGTCACCGGCATGAACTCGAACCTGGCCGCGCAGGCCATCGGTTTCGCGCTCCAGCGCTACCACGGCGAAGGCAAGATGCCGGACATCCAGCAGATTGGCGACATGCTGGAGACCATGGCCAGCTTCAGCGCGCGTGACGGCGTGACCCACGAGGTGGGCGCCACCAGCGTGCGCGGCATGGACAAGTCGGTGCAGCTGGGCGTCTACGAGCTGCTCGGCAAGGCGGCGGAGAGCCTGCCGGAGGGGCTCGACTTCGTGAAGCTGTTCGACGGCATCCAGCGCCGCTTCCTGCCGAAGGATGTCGATGCGGAGGCCGCCGGCATCCGCGTGGAGGACGATGTCATCGTCGTCACCGCGTTCGATTCGAGCAACGGCGGCCTGCTGGCCGCCCAGAACCTCGCCCGGCACATCTACGCGCTGACCGGCAAGGCGGTGCAGGTGGAGGCGGTGACCGACCACGCGGCGGGTACCTACGGCGGCCGCACGCCCGAAGACCTGGCCGAGAAGGTCCACGCCGGCCTGCAGGCCGTGCAGAAGCTGATGGGCGACGTCAACCTGGCCGCCTGCAACACCGCCTGCCTGGCGCTGGCCACGGTGCTGGCGCGCATGCACGGCTTCGAGATGGTGAACCTGATCCAGCAGACCGTGCCGCAGATCGTGGAGATGGGCGGCGCGCGGCCCGTGGTGGTGGCCACGCCCGGCACGGTGGGCGGTCACGCCTACCTGAACGGCGTGCGCGAGGCCAGCGGCGGCCGGCGCACCGTGGAGGAAATCCCCGCCACGGAGTGGGCCGGCGCGGTCAACAACCTGATGCACCTGGACGATGGCGCGCAGCTGGCCCAGCTCAAGCAGTGGATTGCCGACTACATCAACCTGGACCGCATTCCGGCCGATACCACCTCGGTCTGGTTCTGCTGCACGCACTATCCGGCGCTGGAGCCGCTGGTGCGCCAGCAACTGGACGCTATCGGCATGCCTCACGTGAAGCTGATCGACCCGATGCAGTTCCAGGCGCGCAAGGCCGTGGACGTGCTGATCGACAAGGGCCTGCTGCACGCCACGGACCTGCTCGACACCCCGCTGGACCCGATGCAGGTGCCCGACAGCAAGACGCTGCCGACCATGGTGGTCACCTCCGGGCAGCCCTCGGCGGTGTCCCGGCTGGCGCACGCGATGGGCGGCCGCAACGACATCCGCGTGTTCAAGTCGCCGTTCGGGGAGGCTGCCGATGTGTCCGGGGTGCGCGCGCTGGTGGACGCCGGCCGCCACCTGGCCCCGGTGGACCGGGTCAGCTTCAGCTATATCGGGCGGGGTCTGCGCGAGTTCTATATGCCGGACGGCGCCCAGCGCGCGGCTGCCGCGCTGGAAAGTGGCGAGAACATCATGCTGCTGACCGGCTTCTCGGTCGCCAAGGGCATGCCCGAGACCGATGGGCCGCCGGGCACGGCCGAACTGGGCCGGGCGCTGCGCCTGCGCGGCAAGCAGGTGACGTACGTGGTGGATTCGGCCAACAAGCCGATCCTCGAAGCCATCCTGCGCGAGATGGGCGAGCCGACCGACAACATCAAGGTCTTCGACGTGCCCGTGGGCGAGGCCAAGGCGCCGGCCCGGGCGCTGCTGGAAGCCGTGGGGCCGGACCGCGTGATGGCGATCGAACTGCCGTCACGCAGCGCGGATGGCACCAAGAACAACATGCGCGGGCTCGAAATCGACGATTTCAACCCGGCCATCGACGAGATCCTGATCCAGGCCAACGCGCGCGAGGGCGTGGAGACGCTGGGCATTGGCGATGGCGGCAACGAGGTGGGCATGGGCGGGCTCAAGGGCCTGATCCCGAAGGGCTGGAACGGCAAGCAGATCGCGGCCGAGATCACGGCGGACCATGTGGTGACGGCCAGCGTGTCCAACTGGGGCGCGTATGCGCTGTCGGCGTTGCTGCTCAAGCGCGGCAACATGATCGAGCGGTTCCAGACGCCGGATGAACTGCGGCGCGTGCTGCAGGCGGCCGCGGATGCCGGCGCCGTGGATGGCGTCTCGCGCGAGCGCGTGCCGACGGTGGACGGCTTCTCGACCGACGTGCATGCCGCCATCGTCCAGCTCTACCGCCACGCGGCCACGGGCGAACTGCCTGCCGGCCCCGGCGCGGCGCCGTTTTCCTGGTTCGGCGGCCCGGGCGCGGTGCGCAGGCCGGTGGCGGAGGCGGCCAATGCGGTGATCCACCATGGCGGGCGTATGCCGGCCGGGGGGCATCCTCAAGGACAAGGCGGACAAGGCTGGCAAGCCGGGCAAGGCGGCCCGCGGCCGCGCGCCGTGGCCACGCGCCGTACGGACGCCGCGCCGGTGCGCGACGGCAGCTGGTCCTTGCGCGACGAGACTGTCGACGCAGGCGCCATGGCGGCGACGATCGACGGCGTGCACGCCTCGGGCGGGCGGCTGGCCGGGGTGCACTACGTGGTGCTGCCGGCGGCTGGCGGCGACGTGACCGTGCGCAGCGGCCTGCCGGAGTCCTCGCATGATTCGCTCCAGCAGGCGCTGGCCAGCGCCGACGAGGCCGTGCAGGCTGGCCAGCCGGTGCAGGTGGCCGTGGTGTCGCAACGCGGCTTCCAGGGCCGGATCGACGACGGCAACCTGATCGGCACGATTCCGGTGATGCTGAGCGGTCGTACCACGCGCGCCGGCAACCTGGCGCTGAACCAGCGTTACGGGGGCGAGATCCGCATCGCCTTGCCCGAGGACTTCCGCGCCGGCGCGCCGCTGGTGCGCCGCGAGGGCGGGCGGCGCGTGGACCATCTGGGCCAGCTGGCACAGTTCCCGCGCGGGCCGGCCCATCTGGATCTGGCGCAGGAGGCGGGGCAGGTCACCTTCGATGGCGCGGCGGTGGGCATTTCCGTGCCGCGCGTGCCGGGCTACTTTACGGTGCGGGCCGAAGGCGTGTTCGGCGGCGTGGAGATGAACGCGAGCGGCTCGGGGCCGTCGCGGGTGGCGGATGCCGCCACCCTCATCGACCGCATCCGCGCGCATCCCGACTACCAGGAAGGCATGCCCGTGCTGCTCTACGACTGCTACGGGCAGGACGGCGTGGTCTCGCTGGCGCAGGAGGTGGCCAATGGGCTGGGTGCCAACGTCTATGGCCCGGATGGCGCGCTCAATATCGATGCGTTCTTCGCGCCGGGCAGCGACCTTGCGCACGGCGCCCGGCTGGGCGTGGCGGCGGACCGGACCACGATGGCGCAGTCCGGCGCGGACCTCCACGTAGTGAACGGCGGCCGCTTCTTCGGCGCCCGGCCGGGGCTGCCCATCGTGGGGGTCACCCACGGCGGGAAGACGGCGGCGGCTGCTGCGGCGGCGCCGGTGCCCGACGCGGCCACGCCGGCAGGCTGGCGGCAGACGCCGGCACGCTGGAGCGAGGTGGCGGTTGGCGACAAGCCGCACCGCGTGAACGCACCCGGCGACCATACCGTGGTGGTCGGAGCGATCCATCCCCAGGGCGGCCTGCGTGGCGAGGACGGCCAGCCCATCGGCGCGCACGAATTCGCGCTCCGCATGGCCGACGAGTGGCAGTCCGGGCAGCCGATCGTGCTCGCGCTCGACGGCGCCCACCTGCCGCAGGGCCGCGTCTTCACGGAGCAGGTGGCGAACGTGATGCAGGCGGAGGTGCTGGCGCCCGAGTTCGCGCTGCAACGCGGCGCGGATGCCAACGGCAAGCCTGCCATCGACCTGGCGCAGCCCGGCGGCAACTGGCGGCGCGTGCAGCCCCAGCCGGACCCGTACGCGAACCATCGTTTCGATGTGAATGCGCGCGGGGTGGTTTACCTGCGCCATCCGGGCGGCGGGCGGGAGCGCGTGGACCTGGCCACCTATCTGGGGCCGCGGCTCGGGGGTGGCGGCGCCAAGACCGTGTTCGCGCTGGGCCGCGACAAGGCCGTGGGTATCGCCAATGACGAGATGACCGGCTTCATGGTGCAGGGCGAGCGCGAGGCGCTGCGCACGGCCGCCGGGCTTGGCTTCAACACGCTGAAGACCTTCGGCCCCGACGAGATGACGGTCTCCGGCCGGCCCGCCGTGGTCTACGAGCGCTACGCGGCCAGCTCCCGCGACCTGTTTGGCGACAAGGCCATGCACGGGGTGCCCGATCCGCGCACCGGGCTGCTCAACGGCAAGTCCCTGCGCGACCTCGACCATATCCTGGACACCATGGCGGACCGCCATGTCTACCTCGGCGACGTCGAGTTCAGCATCCACACGGACGGCACCGTCAAGGTCGCTGACCTCACGAACGTGGAGCTGAAGGTCGACGCCACGCAGGGCAGCGCCCATGCCGACATCGTCGCCCGCATGCGTGACGTGGCGCGTGCCAACGAGGCCGCCGGGCAGGGCGGTGCGGCCCAGCGGCGCACCATCAGCCATGATGGCGCCCCGAAGGCCGGCGAGAATGGCCCGCGCCCATGGAAGATGGCCAAGACGATGACGGTGTCCACGGTGGGCACCTTCGCGCTCGGCACGCTGGCTGGCGTGGCGACGTCCGCGGCGCACGTGAACCCGGTGCTCAGCAGCGCGACCTGCTTTATCTACCGGGGCAGCGTGGCAGCGGGCCGGACCCTGCACACCCTGCGGATCAACGCGCGGGCGGCGGACCCCACGCCGGCCAATATCACCTATCTGCGCAGCCGGCTGCACGGCCGTTCCGCCGATGCGTGGGGCATCCACGCCAAGGACCAGGACACGTTCAAGACCGCCGTGGACACTCTGGAGGCCCACACCCACGGGGCGAAGAAAGACGCTCCGGACCGCGCCACGCAGATCCAGGACGCGCAGGCGACCATCAAGACCGTCGGCACCAAGCTGCTGAACCCCGATACCGTGCCGGGCCGGCTCAACGACACGGCGCAGATCGGCACGCTGGCGGTCAACAACAGCAACACGGCGATCTGGTTCATGCAGCACCATCTGCCGGCCGACAACCCGCTGACCTACAGTAACGCGGCGTTCCTGGCATCGAACACGGTGCTGAGCACGCTGAACATCGGCACGCGGCTGGGGCATCACCTCGGCGGCAAACCCACGGTGCTGCTGTCTGCCCAGATGCGCAAGTTCGTGATGAACGGGTACGCGCTCGGCACGATTCCGCTGGCCGTGGCCGATGCCATGAACACGCCGGGCGTGGTGGGCATGATCGAGGCGGCCGGCATTACCGTGTTCGGCGTGGGCGCGCACCTGCAGTCGCGCGTGGACCGGAACGCGGTGGTGGGCGAGAAGAACCGGCTGGCGCTGGCGCAGGACCCCAAGACCGGGCTGCTGCCGGCCCAGGGCTGGGCGGAGGGGAAGTGGAATGTCTTCGGCCGGGCCATGCCGCGCGGGCTGGTGCTGCTGGGGGCGGGCGTCATCGTCAACTTCGTCGCCAAGATTGCCGTGGAGCTGAGCAAGGATGACGACAAGGACCGGACGCTGGCGCCGGGTGGGACGCCGACCGTGACGCCGACCGTGACGCCTGGCTCCACCCCGGACGCCTCGCCGTCGCCGTCGCCCTCGGGCACGCAGCCACCCGTCGAGACGCCGCCGGGCAAGACCCAGCCGGAGATGCCGCCGAGGACCCGGCCCACGGCGCCGGAGACCGTGCGCGTGCAGCCGTACCGGCGCGGCAACGAGGCCGTCTCGACGCTCTGGGGCATCTCCCGCGCGCACCTGGACACGCTGCTCTCCGACGAACAGAAGGCCGAGGCGCGCGAGCAGGCCCTGCCGCCGGACACCCAGGTGGCCGACTTCGCGCTCCGCGAATTGATCAATCTCAATCCGAAGTACAAGCTGGCGGAGAACCCCGGGCATATCGAGCCGGGCTGGGAGTTCGACGTGACCCGTTAGGGTGAGGAGGAGGCGAGGGATGTGGCGGGTGGCGACGACGTTACAATGCCGCTTCCCTTCGCCCCTTTACGCCCCCTCCGCCCCCTCATGTCCGTCGATCCGGTCGTCATCCTCATTGCCCTCGGCGCCGCCGTTGCCGGTTTCGTCCAGGGCCTGTCCGGGTTCGCGTTCGGCATGGTCGCCATGTCGTTCTGGGCGTGGGGCGTGGATCCGCGCATGGCGTCGGCCATGTCGGTGTTCGGCGCGCTCACCGGGCAGCTGCTGGCCGCGTTCACGGTGCGCCGCAAGTTCCATCTGGCGACCGTGCTGCCGTTCCTGATCGGCGGGGCCGTCGGCATCCCGATCGGGGTGTCGATCCTGCCCAAGCTCGACATCCATCTGTTCAAGCTCTGCCTTGGCATCATCCTGGTGATCTGGTGCCCGATCATGCTGTTTTCGTCCAGGCTGCCGCCCATCCGCCACGGCGGACGGCTGGCTGACGCGGTGGTCGGCGGGATCGGCGGCATTCTGGGTGGTATCGGCGGGTTCACGGGCATCGCGCCCACGCTCTGGTGCACGCTGCGCGGCTTCGACAAGGACACCCAGCGCGTGGTGATCCAGAACTTCAACCTCGGCGCCTTGATGGTGACGATGGCCGTCTACATCGGTACCGGCATCGTCACCCGGGACATGCTGCCGATGTTCGCCATCGTCGCGCCCGCCATGCTGATTCCCACGCTGCTCGGTACGCGGGTCTATGTGGGGATCAGCGACATCATGTTCCGCCGCATCGTGCTGACGCTTCTCACGGGCTCGGGCGTGGCCATGCTGGCGTCGTCGGTGCCCCACCTCCTCACCCGCTGACTGGCCGGCGCTGGCGCGCCGCAGCATTTCCGCGCGGCCCCGGCGGCGGGGTGGCAGTTGCTACACGCATGCGCCGTTTTTACCGGTTGCCCTGCGGAAAATGCATCTCCCCGGGCGTGTCTCCTTCATTTGGCAAGCCATTGAAATCATTGGGGAAAATCGGCAGACTCCGGCGGCCGGCCGGGTATTTGACGATGCGGGCCCCGCAATTGCTACTAAGCTGGTCTGGGGGCTGCCCGCGCCCGGGCGGCCTGACGTTCCATCTGTGAGGAGATCACGATGAAAACGAAGTTGTTAATACCCTCCCTGGTGGCGGCAGGCATGCTGGCCGCACCATTCGCGATGGCGCAGCAGGGCCAGGGCCAGATGCCCGGCCAGACCCAGCCATCCGGCCCGACGCCCATGCCCGCACCGGGCCAGGCCGGTGCGATGCCACCTTCAGCCACGCCGATGCCACCTGCCCAGCAGGGCAAGCAGCCACGCGGCACCGCGCCGGCATCGAAGAGCCAGGGCATGTCCTCGGATTCGATGAGCAGCAGCCCCGGCCGTACCGGCTCGCAGCCGATGGGCGCGCAGTCGCCCTACGCGCCGCAGAAGTGGAACAAGGGTGACCGGCTGCCGACGGAATTCCGAGACCGCCAGTACGTGATCGACAAGTACAAGGACTACAACCTGCCCGCACCGCGCAAGGGCCATCACTGGGTCGGCGTGGGTGCCGATTACTACCAGGTGTCGTCCAACGGGACGATCTACTCGGTGGGGCCGGGAGGCTGAGTGGCCTGCTAACTAATAAACAGCTAATTAGTAAACAGCAGGGCAACGGGCACGTCGGCGTGCCCGTTTTTTATGGCGCGACAGGATCGGACTCGTCCGAAAAGAACACGTCCTTGACGGCGGCCTCGATGGCGTCGAACGCGGCCGGCTGCACGCGCAGGGCCAGTTGCTTGCGCCAGCGGTTGGACACGCGCCCCTTCTCGCGGAAGCAGCTCGAAACCAGCGTGGCGAGGTCCGCATTGCGGATGTCGAACTGCGCATCCACGCGCCTGGCCACTTCGTCGTAGCCGATCAGGAAGCGCGTTTCGGCCTCCAGGTCGTGCTCCAGGGCTTCCCGGACCATGCGCACGCCGAATTCCACGCACGCCGTGGCATCCCAGTAGCGATAGGGCGTGGCCCCGGCGCTGGTCTCGCAATCGAACTGTTGATCGCCCAGCACCCGCACCCGCCAGAGCGCGCGCACCGGCTTGGAGAAGCTCTCCAGCGCGGCGAGGTAGTCGGCCTCATGCCGCTTGATGGCCACCGAGACCGGCAGCAGGAAGCCCTTGGCCATCTTGCCCGAGCGGCACAGCGCGTGGTGGATCAGGAAGCGCGATAGCCGTCCGTTGCCGTCCATGAACGGGTGGATGAAGACGAACCAGAACGACACCACGCTCGCCACGATCAGCGGGTCCACGTTGGCCGGCGGCTGGTTGGCGAAGTCTTCCAGGGCGTGCATCAGGCCGGGCACGTCGTCCGGCACCGGCGGCACGTAGGTGACGGACGCCGGCCCGTTGCCGCCCCGGCGCAGCCAGTTCTGTTCGGTGCGGTACTGCATCGCCTGGTCGAACGGGTTGGAGATGACGTCGTTCTGGAGCTCGGTCAGGTATTCCTCGCTCAACGGGCGCCTTTCATGCGCGTGGCGCAGCAGCTGGACGAAGCGTTCGGACTTGTCCTGCGTGGCGCTCTCCCGCTCGATTTCGAACGAACTGTCGGTCTCGCTCAGGTAGGCCCAGTGCAGCGCGCGGTCCAGGATGTCCGGGCCGACCGAGGCGATAAAGGCGTCCATGCGCGCGAAGACGTCCATGTCAAGGATCGACTGGATCGTCTCGGTGCGGCGCACGGTGACGCAGTAGTCCAGCTCGCCCAGCCCGTTGAAGCGCACACGCCAGCGCGGATGGAGCTTGCCCGGCGCGGCGGTGTAGTAGCGCGCCGGGTCGAACAGATTGACGTAGGGCACCTTGTCGGAGAGGGTGGGCGTGAGCGTGTTGCCGGTGAAGTGCTCCCACAGCATGGCCGCGATGCGCGCGAAGCGGCTGGTGGGGTGCAGGTCCAGCTCGGCCTGCATTTCCGCCTGCGGCACCTGGGGCAGCGCCTGGGACAGGATGGCGAGGTCCACGCCCTCGTGCTTGATGGCGAACAGCGTATGGGCCAGGAGCGGAGCGTCGTCGGGCGGCGCCACCTTGCGCGGGAACAGGATGGCATCCGGCATTTCGAGGATGCGCGTCGTGGCGCCCGAGCGTGCCTCCCGGATGACGGGCACCGAGGGCGCTTTGAGCTGATTCCGGACCCACGCATAGCCAACCTGCCGCATATGATGCACGCCATCCCCTCAAATGTGATCGATGAGACCCAACAAAATTCGCGCTAAACGCACAAATTTTATATTTGGAGGTCAGGTTGTCTACTTTTTTTTAGGGAGGGCGCGAAAAACGTAGATAAGCGGTCGTTTCGCGGCCCGGCCGCCCACCAAATTCGCGCTGAACGAACCGAATTTATATTTCGGCCGCATTTTCCACACAAAATTTTAGGGCGGCGAGGGATTTCAGCCAGGAAGTGCGTCGTAAGTCACCAAAAACACCTGCTCGTCGCCGGCGCTGACCGGGAGCCAGATGATGTCCAGGTCGGGGAAGGCCGCCTCGACGTTCGCCTGCTCGTTGCCGATCTCCACCACCAGCACGCCGCCCGGATTGAGCCGCTGCTTCGCGCCGGCGATGATCCGGCGCACGACGTCCATGCCATCGTCGCCCCCGGCCAGCGCGATGCGCGGTTCGGCCAGGTACTCCGGCGGCAGGTCGCGCATCGACTGCTCGTTGACGTACGGCGGATTGGTCAGGATGACATCGTAGGTGGCGCCGGACGGCAGCGGCGCGTACAGATCGCCTTCATATAGCGCGATGCGCTCGCCCATCTTGTAGTCGGCCACGTTGCGGCGCGCCACGGCCAGGGCGTCGGGGGAGATATCCACGGCGTCGATCCGGACGTTTGGCCAGACATGCGCGGCGATGATCGGCAGGCAGCCCGAGCCGGTGCAGAGTTCCAGCGCGGTGGTGATGCCGTCGGTCTCGCCCAGCCACGGCTCCAGGCCTTCCTGGAGCAATTCGCCGATAAAGCTGCGCGGCACGATCACGCGGGAGTCCACGTAGAAGCGCAGGCCATGCATGAACGCCTCGTGCGTGATGTAGGCGGCCGGCACGCGCTCGGTCACGCGGCGCTCGATCACGTCGAGCACGGCTTGCACTTCCTCGGGCAGCAGGCGGGCGTCCAGGAACGGGTCGAGCGTGTCGAGCGGCAGGTTCAGCGTATGCAGCACCAGGTAGGCCGCTTCATCGTAGGCATTGGCGCTGCCGTGGCCGAAGGACAGCTTGGTGGCGGTGAAGCGCGAGACCGCCAGGCGCAGCAGGTCGCGGACGGTTTGCAGGGGGGAGGAGGCCATGGGAGACACCACAATAAGGATAAGAAAAGGGGCCGCCAGGGCCCCCGTCGTCGCGGCCGGTCAGGCGATCAGCCGTTCCAGCACGCCGCGGTAGACATTCTTCAACGGCTCGATGAAGCGCACTTCCACATGTTCGTCGATCTTGTGGATGCTCGCGTTGGGCGGGCCGAACTCGATCACCTGCGGGCAGATCTTGGCGATAAAGCGCCCGTCGGACGTGCCGCCAGTCGTCGACAGCTCGGTCTTGACGCCCATCTCGGCCGCGATGGCGGCGCTCAGCGCGTCGGACAGGTCGCCGCGCGGGGTCAGGAACGGTTCGCCGCCCAGTGTCCAGTCGAGCGTGTACTCAAGCCCGTGCTGGTCGAGGATGGCATGCACGCGGGCCTTCAGGCCGTCCGGCGTGCTCGCCGTGGAGAAGCGGAAATTGAAGTCGATGGTCACGTGGCCCGGAATCACGTTGGTCGCGCCGGTGCCGCCGTGGATGTTCGACATCTGCCAGGTGGTGGGCGGGAAGTACTCGTTGCCCTGGTCCCAGGTCTCGCCCACCAGCGCGGCCAGCGCCGGCGCGGCCAGGTGGATCGGGTTACGGGCCAGGTGCGGATAGGCGATATGCCCCTGCACGCCCTTGACCGTGAGCTTGCCGGACAGCGAGCCGCGCCGGCCGTTCTTGACCATGTCGCCGAGGGTGTCCACCGAGGTCGGCTCGCCAATCACGCAGTAGTCCAGCCGCTCGCCGCGCGCCTTGAGGGCCTCCACCACCTTCACCGTGCCGTCATGCGCGGGGCCTTCCTCGTCGCTGGTGATCAGGAAGGCGATGGAGCCGGCGTGGGCCGGATGCTTGGCCACGAATTCCTCCACGGCGACCACGAAGCCGGCGATGGAGGTCTTCATGTCCGCCGCGCCCCGGCCGTAGAGCTTGCCGTCGCGGTGGGTGGGCTGGAACGGGTCCGACTGCCACTGGTCCACCGGGCCGGTAGGCACCACGTCGGTATGGCCGGCGAAGGCCAGCAGCTTGCCTGCCGTGCCCGCCGTGCCGCGCTTCACCGCCCACAGGTTGGTCACGCGGAAGTCGTCCGGGCCGCTGACGAGGTTTTCGCATACGAAGCCGAGGGCCTTCAGGCGGGATTCCAGCACGGCCTGGCAGCCTTCGTCAGCGGGCGTGACGGAGCGGCGGCGGATCAGGTCTTCGGTCAGGGCGAGGGTGGGGTTCATGTTGCGGTGGCGGCAGGAAAATTCAGAAAAGTGCGGCGTAGCCGTCGGCGGAAAACCCCACGCTGACCTGGCCGTTGCGGTCCAGCACGGGCCGCTTGATCAGGGACGGGCTGGTTTGCATCAGCGCGATGGCGCCGGTATCGGACTCGGCACTGGCCTTGTCCGCGTCGGACAGCGCGCGGTAGGTGGTGCCCTTCTTGTTCAGCAGCGTAGCCAGCGGCACGTGCTTGAGCCAGGCGCGCAGCAGCTTTTCGTCCACGCCTTGCTTCTTGAAGTCGTGGAACGTATACGGCACGCCGTTCGTGTCGAGCCAGGTGCGTGCCTTCTTGACGGTGTCGCAGTTCGGAATGCCGTAGAGCAGGACAGTCATGGTGATTATCGGAACAGCAGGTTGAGGGCGATGACCAGCCCGCCCAGGCCCAGCGCCACGCCGGTCATGGCCACGGCGGTCATCAGCCGCAGGCGGCGGTCCAGCCGGGCGGCTTCCTTGCGCAGCGCCTCGATGGTGATGGCGTGCTGCTCGGCCAGCAGCTTCACGGCCTCGGCCTGCTGCATGGCGGCCATCTCCAGCTCGGCGATGCGGGCAGCGGGGTCGCGCGGCTCCATCGTGCCGCCGATGTCCGGCTCGTCCTTGCGGCGGCCCTTCTTGATCTTCTCGATGGTCTTGTTGGCCTGGTCGAGGATGGTAGGGAGCAGGGAGAGCACGGTGCTGACAGTGGCGGGGTCTAGGGCCATGAGTCGCTTGCGGAGGGAAGGCATGGGCGAATCGGTTCGCCGCCGGCCACCCTCGACGAGGATGGCCGGCGGCGTTGCGGCGGCTTGCGTGGATCAGTCGCCGCGCAGCAGATCGTTCAGGCTGGTCTTGGCGCGGGTTTGCGCGTCCACCTTCTTCACGATCACGGCGCAGTACAGGCTGTACTTGCCATCCTTGGACGGCAGGTTGCCGGCCACCACCACCGAACCGGCCGGCACGCGGCCATAGTGGATCTCGCCGGTTTCGCGGTCATAGATCTTGGTCGACTGGCCCAGGTACACGCCCATCGAGATCACCGAGTTCTCTTCCACGATCACGCCTTCCACCACTTCCGAGCGCGCGCCGATGAAGCAGTTGTCCTCGATGATCACCGGGTTGGCCTGCAGCGGCTCCAGCACGCCACCGATGCCCACGCCGCCCGACAGGTGGACGTTCTTGCCGATCTGCGCGCACGAACCCACGGTGGCCCAGGTATCGACCATCGTGCCTTCATCCACATAGGCGCCGATGTTCACGTACGACGGCATCAGCACGGCGTTCTTGGCGATGAACGAACCACGGCGGGCCACGGCGGGCGGCACCACGCGGAAGCCGGCGCGGGCGAAGTCGTCGCCGGTCCAGTTGGCGAACTTGGTCGGCACCTTGTCGTAGAACTGCGCAAAACCGCCAGCGGCCATCGGCGCGTTGTCTTCCAGGCGGAACGAGAGCAGCACGGCCTTCTTGATCCACTGGTTGACGACCCATTCCTTGCCTTGCTTTTCGGCCACGCGCAGGGCGCCGGCGTCCAGCTGGGAGATCACGTTGGCCACCGCCTCGCGGATGTCGTTCGGGGCGGACTTGGGCGACAGGCTGGCGCGGTCTTCCCACGCCTGGTCGATCAGGGCTTGCAGTGCTTGCGTCATGGTCGTTTCTTTAGTGGTGATGGTTCAGGTGATTGTTCAGGTAATAACCTTGGTCCGCCGGGAAGGGGTCAGCGCCCGCCCAGCGACTTGCAGAATTCGACGATCCGGCGCGCGCCTTCCACGCACTCGTCCGGCGTGGCCACCAGGGCCATCCGCACGCGGTTCCTGCCCGGGTTCACGCCATGGGCGTCACGCGCCAGGTAGCTGCCGGGCAGCACGGCCACGTTCTGTTCGGCTAGCAGGCGCACGGCGAAGTCCGTATCGGACAGACCGGTGCGCGAGACATCGGCCCAGAGATAGAACGCGGCATCGGGAAGTGATACATCGAGCACTTCCGCCAGCATCGGCGTGACGGCGCTGAATTTCTTCACATAGGCCGCGCGGTTCTCGCGCACATGGGCCTCGTCGTTCCACGCGGCCACGCTGGCCGCCTGCACGGCAGGGTTCATGGCCGCGCCGTGGTAGGTACGGTATAGCAGGAATTTCTTGAGAATTGCCGGGTCGCCGGCCACGAAGCCCGAGCGCAGGCCCGGCACGTTGGAGCGCTTGGAGAGGCTCGAAAACATCACCAGCCGCTCGAAGCCGCGGCCCAGCTTATGGGCGGCTTCCAGCGCGCCCAGCGGCGGGTTGGCTTCGTCGAAATAGATCTCGGAATAGCACTCATCCGAGGCGATCACGAAGCCGTGGCGATCGGACAACTCGAACAGCTGCTTCCAGTCCGCCAGCGACATCACGGCGCCGGTGGGATTGCCGGGCGAGCAGACGTACAGCAACTGCACGTCCTGCCAGGTCTCGGCGCCGATCTGGTCGAACGCGGGCGCGAAGTTGCGCGCCGGGTCGCTGTTGGCGAATACCGGCCGGGCGCCGGCCAGCAGCGTGGCGCCTTCGTAGATCTGGTAGAACGGGTTCGGGCACAGCACCAGCGGGTTGGGGCGGCTGGCGTCCACCACGGTCTGGGCGAAGGCGAACAGCGCCTCGCGCGAGCCCGTCACGGGCAGGACTTCAGTGGCGGCGTCAACCTTCGGCAGGCCGTAGCGGCGCTCCAGCCAGCCGGCGATGCCCTGGCGCAGCGCGTCGGTGCCGGCGGTGCTCGGGTAGCTGGCCAGTCCGGCCAGCGACGCGGTCATCGCCTGCTTGATGAATTCGGGAGTCGGATGCTTGGGCTCGCCAATGCCGAAGCTGATGGCCGGCTTGTCGGCGGGTTTGACGTCCGCCACCAGCACGCGCAGTTTCTCGAAAGGATAGGTCTGGAGCAGGTCGAGGCGCGGATTCACGGTGGCAGGCAGGCGGGGCGGTTGAAACCCGGCATTATAAAGGAATGCCGCCGCCGCCCCGCGTGCCGGCTTCGCTTAATAAAGCATCACCCGCGAGACCGCGGCCACCAGCGGGCGGCGGATGAATCGCTCCAGCCCGGCGTGCAGGTGCAGCGGACGCAACAGCATCTTGACGGTCATCTCGAGCGGCAGGTTCCTGCGCACCACGGCGCTGCACTGGGAGTTCAGCGCGCGCACGTCCTGCTCCGGCACGTCTTCCTGGTTGCGCTCCACCCGCAGCACGTTGCGCAGCGCGATCTCGGCATCCTCGTTCTTGATTTCGAGCAAACGCCGCGCCAGCGCGCCCAGCACCCGGGCGCGCCCGATCCGCTCCTGGCCGTTCAAGGCATTGAAATAACGGAAGAAATGCTTGTAGTGGCGCACCTCGTCGTTGGCGATGCGGCGGGTCAGGTCGCGCAGCACCGGCTCGTCGCTGGCCTGCTCCAGGGCACGGTAGTAGGTGGCCGTGCCGGTTTCCACCACGCAGCGCGCGGCCATCTCCAGCGCGTGCGATCGCTCGAAATTGTCGATCGAGCAGGTCTGGCTGTATTCGTCGAAGAAGCGCTGGTAGCCGCGCGGCCAGTCGAATTCCGGCCAGACGTGCTCCACGTAGCGGCGCAGCGCGAAACCGTGCTGCAATTCCTCGGATTCCCAGTGCCGGGCGAGCCACGTGGCGGCCTCCGGCACATGGGCGTAGTAGATGGCGAGGTTGCCCGCGTAGGTGTCGGAGCCGCTTTCGATAAAGGATGCCGCGGCGAGCAGATAGAACAGCGTGCGGTTGTTGCGCACCTTCTCCGCGTCGATGGACGCGTAGTCGATGTCGGACACGGACCAGGGCAGGTCGTCCCGTTCCGGGGTCGCTGGGGTTGCGGTCATGCACGGATCTCCAGGCAAATCGCGACCTGCAGGCGGCGTGTGACGGCCGGATGACGGTCGAGCGGCGGGGAGGGCGCTTCTTTCCGGAGGGGCTCCGGGGTCACGCCGGCATTCCAAGAGACTAGCACTAACCCTAGGAAGTTTCCGCTGGATTTGTCGCGCGGGCGTCGCATCACGGTGTTGCGGGCACGCAGCGTGCACCTCGAAACCGCTTGCATGAATAGACGCAACTCGCGGAAAAGCAAGGATTTTCTGGGTCGGGAATGAGGCGTCGGAAACGGTGCCCATCGGGCGATAAAGCGGCCGGACGAACGGTCCGCGATGGTATGATTACCGCCAATCTATCGGGCCCCAATGGGTCGCATGAGACGTTGACGTCACGTCACGTCGAGCGCCTCCGGGACAGCCCGGCTTTTCCAACATTCGTAACGCCCAAACCACACGACAACCGTGCGACTGTCCTCGATCAAGCTGGCGGGCTTCAAGTCCTTCGTCGATCCCACCAATTTTCAAGTGCCCGGCCAACTGGTCGGCATCGTCGGTCCCAACGGCTGCGGCAAATCCAACATCATCGACGCCGTGCGTTGGGTGCTGGGTGAGTCACGCGCGTCCGAACTGCGTGGCGAATCCATGCAGGACGTGATCTTCAACGGTTCCACCGCGCGCAAGCAGGCCGGGCGCGCCAGCGTGGAACTGGTCTTCGACAACGCCGAAGGCCGCGCCGCCGGCCAGTGGAGCCAGTACGCCGAAGTGGCCGTCAAGCGCGTGCTGACCCGCGACGGCACCTCCTCGTACTACATCAACAACCAGCCGGTGCGCCGGCGCGACATCCAGGACATCTTCCTGGGCACCGGCCTGGGGCCGCGCGCCTACGCCATCATCGGGCAGGGCATGATCTCGCGCATCATCGAGGCCAAGCCCGATGACATGCGGATTTTCCTGGAAGAGGCCGCCGGCGTCTCCAAGTACAAGGAACGCCGCCGCGAGACCGAAAACCGCCTGGGCGACACGCGCGAGAACCTGACCCGCGTGGAAGACATCCTGCGCGAACTCGGCGCCAACCTCGACAAGCTCGAAGGCCAGGCCGAGGTAGCCCAGCGCTTCAAGACCCTGCAGGCCGACGGCGAGGAAAAGCAGCAACTGCTGTGGCTGCTGCGCAAGCGCGAGGCCCAGGCCGAGCAGGAGCGCCATGCGCGCGCCATCGAGCAGGCCCAGATCGACCTGGAAGCCCAGACCGCCCAGCTACGCCATGTGGAAGCCGAGCTGGAGACGATGCGCGCGGCGCACTACGCCGCGTCGGACGGCATGCACGCCGCCCAGGGCGCGCTGTACGAGGCCAACTCCGAGGTCAGCAAGCTCGAGGCCGAGATCCGCTATGTGGTGGAGTCGCGCAACCGCGTGCAGGCGCAGATTGCCGCCCTGACCACCCAGCGCGAGCAATGGCAGGGCAAGGCCGAGCAGGCCACCGAGGAACTGGCCCAGGCCGAGGAAAACCTGGCCCTGTCCGAGGCCCGCACCATCGAGGCGCAGGACGCCGTGGCGCAGAAGTCCGACGAACTGCCGACGCTGGAAGGCCAGTGGCGCGACGCCCAGCAACTGCTGAACGAGCAGCGCGCCGGCATCATGCAGGCCGAGCAGACGCTGAAGCTCGAGGCCGCCCAGCAGCGCAGCGCCGACCAGATGCTCCAGCAGCTGGAGCAGCGCAAGGAACGCCTGTCGCTGGAAGACAAGGGGCTCGACCGCCCCGACGAGACCCGGCTGGAAGAACAACGCGGCGAGCTGGCCGAGCAGGAAGCGATGCTCGAGGAAGCCCAGGCCGTGCTGATGGACAGCGAGGACCGCGTGCCGCGCCTGGACGCCGAGCGCCGCAGCGCGCAGGAGCGCGTGCAGAGCGAAGCCGCCGCCATCGCCGCGCTGGAAGCCCGCCTGTCCGCGCTGCGCCAGTTGCAGGAAAACGTGCAGACCGAGGGCAAGGTCCAGCCGTGGCTGGAGCGCCATGGCCTGGCCGAGCTGCCGCGCCTGTGGAAGAAGGTGCATATCGAGCCGGGCTGGGAAAACGCGCTCGAATCCGTGCTGCGCGAGAAGTTGGCCGCACTGGAAGTGTCCAATCTGGACTGGGTCAAGGCCTTCCTGTCCGATGCGCCGCCCGCCAAGCTCGCGTTCTACTCGCCGCCGTCCGCTGCGCGGCCCGTGGAGGCGCCCGCCGGGCTGCGCCCGCTGATGTCGCTGGTGCAGATCACCGAGCCGGGCATCCGCGCCGTCATGCAGGACTGGCTGGCCGACATCTACACCGCCACCGACATGGCGCAGGCACTGGCCGGGCGCGGCACGCTGCCGGAAGGCGCGCAGTTCGTCGTTGCCGAAGGCCACCTGGTGGGCCGCAACGCGATCCAGATCTACGCCGCCGATTCCGAGCAGGCCGGCATGCTGGCCCGCGAACAGGAAATCGAAAACCTGCAGAAGCAGGCGCGCGCGCAGATGCTGCTGTCCGACGAGGCCAAGACCCAGGCCGTGCGCGCGGAGTCGGCCTACACCCAGGCCAGCCAGGCGCTGGCCGAGGCCCGCACCCGCGCTGAGCAGGCCACGCGGCGCGTGCACACGTTGCAGATGGACGTGCTCAAGCTGTCGCAGGCGATGGAGCGTTTCTCCGCCCGGAGCGGCCAGATCCGCGAGGAACTGGCGGAGATCGAGGCCCAGATCGAGGAACAGCGCGCCGTGCGTGCCGAGTCCGAGGCGACCTTCGAGCAGCACGACACCCAGCTGGCCGAGATGCAGGCGGCCCACGAAGACCACCAGATGGCCTTCGAGGCGCTGGACGGCAAGCTGACCGGCGCGCGCCAGCAGTTGCGCGATTTCGAACGGGCCGCGCAGGAGGCGGTGTTCGCCGAGCGCAACCTGTCCGGCCGCATCGACGAACTGCGCCGCAACATCCAGATGGCGGCGGACCAGTCCGAGCGCATCGCCGAATCGCTGGAAAACGCACGCGTCGAACTCGAAACCATCAACGAGCAGACCGCCCACACCGGCCTGCAAGAGGCGCTGGAAGTGCGCGCCGAGAAGGAAGAGAAGCTGTCGGCGGCGCGCATCGAGCTGGATGCGCTGTCGGCACAGCTGCGCCAGTTCGACGAACAGCGCCTGGCCGCCGAGCGCAGCCTGCAGCCGCTGCGCGACCGCATCACCGAGTTGCAGCTCAAGGAGCAGGCCGCGCGCCTGAACCAGGAGCAGTTCACCGAGCAGCTGACGACCGCACAGGTCGACGAGGTGGCGCTGGCCGAGAAGCTGACCGGCGACCTGAAGCCGTCCTACCTGCAAGGCGAAGTCACGCGCATCAACAACGCGATCAACGCGCTGGGCCCGGTCAACATGGCCGCGCTCGATGAACTGTCCGCCGCGCGCGAGCGCAAGACCTTCCTCGACGCCCAGTCGGCCGACCTGAACGACGCCATCAACACGCTCGAGGACGCCATTGCCAAGATCGACCAGGAAACGCGCGCGCTGCTGCAAGGCACCTTCGACCAGGTCAACCATCATTTCGGCGAGCTGTTCCCGCAGCTGTTCGGTGGCGGCCAGGCGCGCCTGATCATGACCGGCGAGGAAATCCTCGATGCCGGCGTGCAGGTGATGGCCCAGCCACCGGGCAAGAAGAACTCGACGATTCACCTGCTTTCCGGCGGCGAGAAGGCGCTGACCGCGATTGCGCTGGTGTTCGCGATGTTCCAGCTGAACCCGGCGCCGTTCTGCCTGCTGGACGAGGTGGACGCGCCGCTTGACGATGCCAATACCGAGCGCTACGCCAACATGGTGGCGCGCATGTCCGACAAGACCCAGTTCGTGTTTATTTCTCACAACAAGATTGCGATGGAGATGGCCCATCAGCTGATCGGCGTGACCATGCAGGAGCAAGGCGTGTCGCGGATCGTGGCGGTGGATATGGATGCAGCAGTGTCTATGGCGGAGGCCGCTTGAGATGGAACTGCAAAACGCTCTGATCATCGCGGGTGTCATCCTGTTGCTGTTGCTGGTGGCGTACAACCGCTGGCAGATCCACAAGGCGCGCCGCGTGCGGCCGCTGATGCCCGAAGACGACCTGCCGCCCATGCGCGAGCCGGTGGTGGGCAAGACCGTGCATCCCGAGACGGCTGCCAAGCTGCAGGAACTGCCGCCCGAGCACATTACGCGGCGCGAGCCCACGCTGGGCGAGGCCGGCAAAGTGGCCAGGCCCGAGGTGAAGCCGGCCGCCCGCCAGGAATCGAACCACGACGCCGAGGTGGCCGAGGTGGCCACGGCCGCCGCACATGCAGCCGCCGGTTCGGCGGATGCCGACGAGATCGTCGCCGACGAAGTGGCCGTGGCGGCATCGCCGGCCATGGTGCCGGCTGCCAGCCGGGACGAGCAAGCCGACGAGGACGGCGCTCAGGCCCAGACCACCACCATGGCGGCGCGGGCCCCGAAGCCCGCCACCCCGGCGGCCGCCCCCGCTGCGATGGACGGCCAGCCGGCGCAGGCCGTGATCGACCCGCTGATCGACTGCATTGTGCCGATGCACCTCGAACGCAAGGCGTCTGGCGACCGCATCCTGCCGCTGACGGGCCGGCTGCGCCGCGCCGGCACCAAGCAGGTCCATATCGAGGGTCTGCGTGCCGAAGCCAACGCCTGGGAGCCGGTAACCGCCGGCCACCAGTACGAGGACATCCAGGTCGCCGTGCAACTGGCCAACCGCAGCGGCCCGCTGAACGCGCTGGAGTTCTCCGAGTTCGTCAACGCCGTGGAGGCGCTGGCCGAGGCGCTCGATGCGTCGGCGGACCTCCCTGACATGACCGAGACCGTCGCCAACGCCCGGGAACTGGACGGCTTTGCCGCCGGCGCCGATGTGCAACTGGGCGTGAACGTGATTTCCGATGGCGCGCCCTGGTCGGCGGCCTATGTGCAGACCGTGGCCACGCAGGACGGGCTGGTGCTGTCCCGCGACGGCACGCGCTTCATCCGCTATGAACCGGGCGCCGATGGCGTGCAGAAGCCGCTGTTCACGCTCCAGTTCGGCGACACGAACTTCCTGCGCGACGACCTGACCGTCAACGCCGGACGCCAGATCACGCTGCTGCTGGACGTGCCGCAGGCCGCGCAGGCGGTCAAGCCGTTCAAGACCGTGTGCGAGTACGGCTACAGCCTGGCCCAGCGCATGGGCGCCCAGCTTGTGGACGACAACATGCGGCCGCTGACCGAGGCATCGTTCGTGGCGATCTTCGCCCAACTCGAAAAGCTGTACGAGAAGCTCGAGGCGCGCGGCATGCCCGCCGGCTCATCGGCGGCCCAGCGCCTGTTCAGCCTGTAAGGAAGCCTGCCATGACCGCCAAGACTCAAGGCGCGCAGGCTCCGGCCTCCGCGCCCGCCGGTGCGTTGCCGGCCGATGCCGCCGCTACCGCGCGCGTGCAATGGCTGCGCGATGAACTCGAACGCCACGCCTACCAGTACTACGTGCTCGATGATCCGTCGATTCCGGACGCCGAGTACGACGCGCTGTTCAGCGAACTCCAGGCGCTGGAGACCGAGCATCCCGACCTGCTGACCGACGATTCGCCCACCCAGCGCGTGGGCGGCGCGCCGTTGTCCGCGTTCGATTCCGTGCGGCATCGCGTGCCGATGCTGTCGCTGAACAATGGCTTCGCCGACGAAGATGTCGTCAATTTCGACCGCCGCTGCGCCCAGGGGCTGGGCCGGACCGCCGCGCCCGCGCCAGCTGACGGCCACGACCTGTTCAGCGCCGCCGAGGCGACCGATCAGGCCGTGGAATACGCCTGCGAACTGAAGTTCGACGGCCTGGCGATGTCGCTGCGCTACGAGGACGGCAGGCTCGTGCAGGCCGCCACGCGCGGCGACGGCGAGACCGGCGAGGACGTGACCGCCAACGTGCGGACCATCAAGGCGATTCCGCTGAAGCTGCGCGGCAAGGCGCCGGCCGTGCTGGAAGTGCGCGGCGAGGTCTTCATGTACCGCGCCGAGTTCGACAAGCTCAATGAACGCCAGGCCGAGGCCGGCGAGAAGACCTTCGTCAATCCGCGCAACGCCGCCGCCGGCAGCCTGCGGCAGCTGGACCCGCGCATCACCGCCAAGCGGCCGCTGTCCTTCTTCGCCTACGGGATTGGCGAGTTGCAGGGCGCGGACCGTCCCGCCACCCACAGCGTGATGCTCGACGGCTTTGCCGGGCTGGGCCTGCCGGTCTGCGCCGAGCGCCAGGTGGTGCAGGGTGCGCAGGGCCTGCTGGCCTTCTATCGCGATATTGGGGCGCGCCGCGACCAGTTGCCGTACGACATCGACGGCGTGGTCTACAAGGTCAACGCCATTGCCGAGCAGCAGCAGCTTGGCTTCGTCTCGCGCGCGCCGCGCTTTGCGCTGGCGCACAAGTTCCCGGCGCAGGAGATGACCACGACCGTCGAGGACATCGAGGTGCAGGTGGGCCGCACCGGCGCCATTACGCCCGTGGCGCGGCTCGCGCCGGTGTTCGTGGGCGGCGTGACCGTGACCAACGCCACGCTCCACAACGAGGACGAGATCCGCCGCAAGGATGTGCATATCGGCGATACGGTGATCGTGCGCCGTGCCGGCGACGTGATTCCGGAGGTGGTGGCCGTGGTGCTGGAGCGGCGCCCGGCCGACGCGCGCGCGTTTGTCATGCCGACCACCTGCCCGGTGTGCGGCTCGCACGTGGAGCGCCTGGAGGACGAGGCCATCGCCCGCTGTACGGGTGGCCTGATCTGCGCCGCGCAGCGCAAGCAGGCCCTGCTGCACTTTGCCCAGCGCCGCGCAATGGACATCGAGGGCCTGGGCGACAAGGTGGTGGAGCAACTGGTCGACCAGGGCATCGTCCGCACGCCGGCGGATCTCTTCAAGCTTGGCGTGGCGAAGCTGGCCGCGCTGGACCGGATGGCCGACAAGTCGGCCACGAACCTCGTGGCGGCCATCGACAAGTCGCGCAGCACCACGCTGAACCGCTTTATCTTCGCGCTGGGCATCCGCCACGTGGGCGAGGCGACGGCCAAGGATATTGCCAAGCACTTTGGCAAGCTGGACAACCTGCTGGCCGCCGACGAGGCCGCTTTGCTGGAAGTCAACGACGTCGGGCCGGTGGTGGCGCAGTCGATCGCCAACTTCCTGGGCGAGCCGCACAATGTGGAGGTGGTCGAGCAGCTGCGCGCCGCCGGCGTACACTGGCCGGAGAGCGAGCCCGCCGCCCGCGCGCCGCTGCCGCTGGCCGGCAAGACCTTCGTGCTGACCGGCACGCTGCCGACGCTCTCGCGTGAGGACGCAAAGGAGCGACTGGAAGCGGCCGGCGCCAAGGTGGCTGGCTCGGTGTCGAAGAAGACCGACTACGTGGTGGCCGGTGCCGAGGCGGGCAGCAAGCTTGAGAAGGCGCAGGCGCTTGGCGTGGCGGTGATCGACGAGGATGGCATGCTGGCGTTGCTGGCGGACGCCACGGGCGCACAACCGGAGGACGCGCAATGATCCGTGACATTCTGAAGATGGGAGATCCGCGCCTGACGCAGGTGGCGCGGCCCGTGACCGCGTTCAACACGCCCGAGCTGCGCGTGCTGATCGACGATATGTTCGACACCATGGAACACGCAAACGGCGCCGGCCTGGCCGCGCCGCAGATCGGCGTGGACCTGCAGGTGGTGATCTTCGGCTTCGACAGCAATCCGCGCTACCCGGACGCGCCGATGGTGCCGAAGACGGTGCTGATCAATCCGGTGCTGGAACCGCTCTCCGACGAGATGGAAGAGGGCTGGGAAGGGTGCCTGTCGGTGCCGGGGCTGCGTGGCGTGGTGCCGCGCCATGCCCGGTTGAAGTATTCGGGATTCGACCCGATGGGGAACCGGATCGAGCGGGTGGCCGATGGCTTCCATGCCCGCGTGGTGCAGCACGAGTGCGACCACCTGATCGGCGTGCTGTACCCGATGCGGGTGAAGGACTTCACGCGCTTCGGCTTCACCGAGGTGCTGTTCCCGGACCTGCCGGCGAACTACGACGACTGAGGCGGCGGCCTCCCTCACCGCTTGCCGGCGAGGGAGGCACCACCTGGCGTCAGAACTTCTCGAACGCGCCCAGGAAGCGCCACTGGCCCGGCGGCAGATCGCCCAGCACCACGCGGCCCATGCGCACGCGCTTCAGGCCCACCACGCGCAGTCCCACCTGCTCGCACATGCGGCGAATCTGGCGCTTGCGGCCTTCGCGCAGCACAAAGCGCAGCTGCTCCTCGTTCTGCCAGCTCACCTTGGCCGGCTTGAGCGGCACGCCATCGAGCGACAGGCCGTGACGCAGCCGCTCGATCTCATCCGCCGGGAACACGGCGCTGATATTGCGCTCGACCGGACCTTCCGGCGATTCCCAGACCACGCGCACCAGGTATTCCTTCTCCACATTCGAGTCGTCGCCGATCAGCGCCCGCGCTATACGGCCGTCCTGCGTCAGCACCAGCAGGCCGGTGGAGTCGATATCGAGACGGCCAGCCGGCGCGAGGTTCTTGCGTTGCCACGGCTGGAAGCGCTTGCGGGTGGGGTCCTCGGCCCACTGGTTCTCGGGCGCGAACAGCACGGCGGCAGGCTCGTAGCCGTCCTCGGCCTGGCCTGAGACGTAGCCGACGGGCTTGTTGATCAGCACGGTCACCCGCTCGCCCTGTTCGGAGCGGGCGGCCTGCAGGATCTCTATCTCGGCGTCGGGGCGGACGCGCGAACCCAGTTCGGTCACGGCCTTGCCGTCTACCAGCACCCAGCCACGCGGGATCCACTCGTCCGCCTCGCGGCGCGAGCAGAGGCCCAGTTCGGACATGCGCTTTGACAGGCGGATGAGACCGTCGTCATTGGCCTCCGCCTGCTGCCGGACCGGCTCGCGTGCCTCGGCGCGCGGTGCCGGACGTTCGGTACGGACCGGACGCGCACGGTCGGCGGTGTCGCTGAAGCGGCGGGCCGGCGCGGCAGGGCGGCGCGTGTCATCGCCACCGGCACCACGCTGCGACGGACGGCGTTCGTCATCGCCATAACGGCGTGGCGGGCGGGCTTCGTCGTCACCGAAACGGCGCGGACGCGGGGCGCCGCGGTCGTCATTGCCGAAGCTGCGCTGGGGCGGACGGCGGTCATCGCCGCCGAGGCCGCGTTGCGGGGGACGACGGTCGTCGCCACCGAAGCCACCGCGTTGCGGCGGACGGCGCTCATCATCGCCATAACGGCGCGGCGGGCGGGCTTCGTCGTCACCGAAACGGCGGGGACGCGGCGCGCCACGATCGTCATTGCCGAAGCCGCGCTGGGGCGGGCGACGGTCGTCGCTGTTGAAACCGCGCTGCGGGGGACGACGGTCGTCGCCGCCGAAGCCACCGCGTTGCGGCGGACGGCGTTCGTCGTCGCCATAACGGCGTGGCGGGCGGGCTTCGTCGTCACCGAAACGGCGGGGACGCGGCGCGCCGCGATCGTCATTGCCGAAGCTGCGCTGGGGCGGTCGGCGGTCATCGCCGCTGAAGCCGCGTTGCGGGGGACGACGATCGTCGCCGCTGAAACCACGCTGCGGCGGGCGGCGCTCGTCATCGCCATACCGGCGCGGCGGGCGGGCTTCGTCATCACCGAAACGGCGTGGACGGGGCGGACGGTCGTCGCCGCCGGCGCCACGCTGGGGCGGACGGCGGTCATCGCCGCTGAAACCACGCTGGGGCGGGCGGCGCTCGTCGTCGCCATAGCGGCGCGGCGGCCGATCGCCCTCGGGGCGCGGACGGGCCGGGCGCGCCGGGCGCTCTCCACGATCAGCCCGATCAGGCCGCGCGGCACCCTCGGCCGGGGCGGCCTTGCGCTTGTTGCGCTCGCCGGCGCGTTCCCGCGCCTCCTTGATGCCCGTCACCACGTCCTGCACGCGCTTGCGGTTCAGATCGGAGACGCGCACCGGGCGCGTGGGCTTGCGCGGCGCGTCCGAGGTGGACGTGGCGGTCTTGATGCCCAGCGTCTTGCGGCCGGGCGTTTTGCTGTCTGTCATATCGTTGCGTTTGCCCGACCCGCGTTGCCATCAGATGGCTAGCGCGTCGAGCAAATCCTGTTCAAGCTGAATCTGCAATCGGTTGTCGGCGGCAAGGCGGCTGCCATCGACCAGGAACACGTCTTCGACGCGCTCCCCCAGGGTGTTGATGCGCGCCGAATGCACGGACACGCGATGTTTGGCCAGTACGCGGGCAATCGCGTAGAGCAGGCCGGTTCGGTCGTTGGCGGACAGGGACAGCAGGTAGAACTGCCCGCGCTCGTCAGCCCGCAAATCCACGCGCGGCTTGATCGGGAAGCTGCGCGACTGGCGCGACAGCCGGCCCTGTGCCGGATCGGGCAGCGGGCACTCCAGCCGCAGCCGTTCCGCCAGTTCGTGTTCGACCAAAGCGAGGATGTCGCGGTAGTCGCCCGCCAGGCCGGGGTCGGTCACCTGGAAGGTGTCCAGCGCGTAGCCGTGGCGCGTGGTGTGGATCTTGGCGTCCTGAATCGAGAACGCCTTGCGTTCGAAGTAGCCGCAGATGCGCGCGAAGAGGTCCGGCTGGTCCTTGACGTAGACGGCCACCTGCAGGCCCTCGCCAGCCGGCGAGATGCGCGCCTTGACCACCGCCGTGTCGCTATCCACCTTGTTGAACAGGTGGCGCGTGAGCCAGGCGATGTCACGCGCGTCGTGGCGCAGGAAGAACGAGACGTCGAGTTTGTCCCAGAGCGGCTTGGCCAGTTCGGGGTCGAACGCCTTGAGCCGCAGCTGGGCGATGGTGTCGTCGCGGCGCTGGGCCCAGAGCGAGTGCGGGTCGAGCTGCGCGCCGCCGAGCACGCGCAGCGTGATGCGGTACAGGTCTTCGAGCAGCTTGCCCTTCCAGGCATTCCACACCTTGGGGCTGGTGCCGCGGATATCGGCCACGGTCAGCAGGTAGAGCGCGGTCAGGTAGCGCTCGTTGCCCACCACGCCGGCGAAGGCCTTGACCACGTCCGGATCGGTCAGGTCCTGCTTCTGCGCCACGTGGCTCATGGTCAGGTGATGCTCCACGAGCCAGGCGATCAGGTCAGTGTCCTCGCGCGAAATGCCGTGCTGCTTGCAGAAGCGGCGCGCATCGACCGTGCCGAGCTTGGAGTGATCGCCGCCCCGGCCCTTGGCAATGTCATGGAACAGCGCGGCCACCCAGAGTACCCATGGACGGTCGAAGCTGGCCATCAGTTGGCTGCAGAACGGGAACTCGTGCGTGTGCTCGACGATGGCGAAGCGGCGGATATTGCGCACCACCATCAGGATGTGCTGGTCCACGGTGTAGACGTGGAACAGGTCGTGCTGCATCTGGCCGACGATGCGCCGGAAATTGATCAGGTAGCGGCCCAGCACGCTGGTCTGGTTCATCAGGCGCAGCGCGTGGGTGATGCCCTGCGGTTCCTGCATGATGGCCAGGAACAGGCGGCGGTTCTCGGGATCGTTGCGCCAGCTCGCGTCCATGACCGTGCGCGCGTTATAGAGCCCGCGCAGCGTACGCGGGGAGATGCCTTTCACGCCTGGCGTGCGCTCGTAGAGCAGGAAGGTCTCCAGGATCGCGTGCGGGTCGCGCTCGTACAGGTCGTCGCTGGTGATTTCCAGCATGCCCTGGCGTTCCACGAAGCGGTCGTTGATCACGCGTGTGACCTTGGATTCGCTTGGGAACAGCATCGCCTCGATATTGAGCAGCAGCACGCTGTTGAGCTGCGTCACCGCCTTGGCGGCCCAGTAGAAGCGGCGCATCAGCTGTTCGCTGGCGCGCTTGTGGGTGGTCTGCCGATAGCCGAAGGACTCGGCCAGCGCGGTTTGCAGGTCGAACACCAGCACGTCCTGCCGGCGGCCGGCCAGCAGGTGCAGCCGCGCGCGGATCGTGCGCAGCAGGCGCTCGTTGCGCGTGAGTTCCTGCGCCTCGCGCTCGGTCAGCAGGCCGCGCTCGAACAATTCCTTCCAGCTGTCGCCAAGGCCCGCCGCCTGCGTCATCCACAGGATCACCTGCAAGTCGCGCAGGCCGCCCGGGCTTTCCTTGCAGTTGGGCTCCAGCGCGTACGGCGTGTCCTGGTACTTGGCGTGGCGCTGGCGCATCTCCAGCAGCTTGGCCTGGAAGAAGTCGGCGGCGTCGAGGTCCGCCAGATAGCGCCGGTGCATGTCGGCGAACAGCGCTTTGTTGCCGATCAGCAGGCGCGCCTCGAGCAGTGAAGTGCGGATGGTGATGTCCGCCGCCGCCTCGCGCAGGCAGTCGTCGACGGTACGCACCGACGAGCCGATCTCGAGTCCCAGGTCCCAGCACAGGCCGATAAAGCGCTCCAGCTTGCCCGCCATCTCCGCGTCCGGCTCGGCCGGCAGCAGGAGCAGTACATCCACGTCGGAGTGCGGGAACAGCTCGCCACGGCCATAGCCGCCCACCGCTACCAGTGCGGCGCTGGCGGGCAACTCCAGGCCGGTCCAGGCGTCGATCAGCGCGGCATCCACGGCGCGGCGCAGCCGTGTGACCAGCGGATTGACCTGGTTGTGCGCGTCGAATTCGGCGAAGAGCGCTTGCTTGTCGGCGCGCAGCTTGTCGCGGATGCGCTGGCAAAGCAGGAGTTCCGGCGTGGTGTCCATGGTGGAGGCGGTGTGGGTCGCGGGCACGGCTGGAAGTAGAAAGGGCGCCGCGGTCGGCGCCCTGGCGGTCAACGCGGCGTCAGGCCGCGACGGGTTCGGTAATGAAGGCCGGCGGCACCGGCGAGCCGGCCGATAGCGTCAGCACCTCGTAGCCGGTGTCCGTCACCAGCACGGTGTGCTCCCACTGGGCGGACAGGCTGCGGTCACGCGTCTTCACGGTCCACTGGTCGGGCATGGTGCGGATGTCGCGCTTGCCGGCGTTGATCATCGGCTCCACCGTGAAGATCATGCCGGTCTTGATCTCGGTGCCCGTGTTGGGGCGGCCATAGTGCAGCACCTGCGGGTCCGAGTGGAACACCTTGCCAATGCCGTGGCCGCAGTACTCGCGCACCACGCTGTAGCCGGCGGCTTCGGCGTGCACCTGGATGGCATGGCCGATATCGCCCAGGCGTGCGCCATTGCGCACTTGCTGGATACCCTTCCACATGCATTCATAGGTGACCTGCGCCAGGCGCTTGGCCAGGATCGAGCCCTCGCCCACGATGAACATGCGGCTGGTGTCGCCGTAATAGCCTTCCTTCGTGATCACGGTGATGTCGAGGTTCACCGCGTCGCCGCTCTTGAGCACGCGGTCGCCCGGAATGCCGTGGCAGATCACGTCGTTGACGGACGTGCAGATCGCGCCGGGGAAGGGCGGATAGCCCGGCGGCGCGTAGTTCAGCGGCGCCGGCACGGTGCCTTGCACGTCACGCATGTAGGCGTGGCAAAGCTTGTCGAGTTCGCCCGTGGTCACTCCGGGGACGATATGGGGCGTGATGTAGTCGAGGACCTCGGAGGCAAGGCGGCAAGCCACGCGCATTTGGGCGATGTCTTCGGCGGTATTCAGGTGGATGCTCATGCTGCTTCGCCAGAAATAAGTGACGGCGGGGCCGCGGGCCACGCCGGTAATCGATTCGCAAAGTGGGATTATCGCACCATCGCGCCCCGAAAGCAGGGATTTGGCGGCGCGCCGGCCAAGAATTGGCGGGGTGGCGGGCGTGCGGGGGGACAACCGGGGGCTTGAGCCCGACGTCATTTTGTTGCTACAATCGCTGGCTGACTTGCTGCTGGCTCATGCCAGTGGCGGGTAAGGAAGCAAATCTTATTGGTAAATCGCTGGTCCGCCCATCCGGGGTGTTCCTTTTCAGGAATGTCGGGGCGGACTTCAGACCTAACCCTATTGGAGCACCTCTCATGTCCGTGACCATGCGCGAAATGCTGGAAGCCGGTTGCCACTTTGGCCACCAAACCCGCTTCTGGAACCCGAAGATGGCCCCCTTCATCTTCGGTCATCGCAACAAGATCCACATTATCAACCTCGAAAAGACCCTGCCGATGTTCCAGGACGCGATGAAGTACGTGCGTCAACTGGCAGCAAACCGCGGCAGCGTGCTTTTCGTGGGTACCAAGCGTCAATCGCGCGAAATCCTGGCTGAAGAAGCTGGCCGCGCTGGCATGCCCTACGTCGACGCCCGCTGGCTCGGCGGCATGCTGACGAACTTCAAGACCGTCAAGATCTCGATCAAGCGCCTGAAGGACATGGAAGCCGCCAAGGAAGCCGGCGCGCTGGACACCATGAGCAAGAAGGAAGCGCTGATGTTCGAGCGCGAGATGGCCAAGCTGGAAAAGTCCATCGGCGGCATCAAGGACATGGGCGGCGTGCCTGACGCCATCTTCGTGGTGGACGTGGGCTACCACAAGATCGCCGTGACGGAAGCCAACAAGCTGGGCATCCCCGTGATCGGCGTGGTGGACACGAACCACTCGCCGGAAGGCATCGATTACGTGATTCCGGGTAACGACGACTCGAGCAAGGCTGTGGCCCTGTACGTGCGCGGCGTGGCCGACGCCATCCTGGAAGGCCGCGCCAATGCGGTTCAGGAAGTGGTGGAAGCTGCACGTGGCGGCGACGAATTCGTCGAAGTCCAGGAAGGCTGATTGCCCGCTGGCGCCTGAGGCCGGGGTACACCGGCCACCGGCGCCCGCCTTGCGGCACATTGAAAAGGGGGCACTTCTGGCGCCCCCTTTTTGCAAACTGCGAATCGCAGTGCGCCGCAAGCTGAAACTGACTTTGTTGTCATCCGCCGCGCATACGATGTGCCGCGGGTGAGCCGGACCCAAGTTGATCAGACACCGGCCGGGTGTCCCGGAAGCAGGTGGGACATCGGCCCGAACCAATCAAGGAGTGACAAATGGCGGCAATTACCGCAAGCATGGTTGCAGAACTGCGCGCGAAGACCGACGCGCCGATGATGGAATGCAAGAAGGCCCTGACGGAAGCCAATGGCGACCTGGACAAGGCTGAAGAGCTGCTGCGCGTCAAGCTGGGCAACAAGGCCAGCAAGGCGGCGTCGCGCGTGACCGCCGAAGGCGTGGTGGCCTCGTACATCGACGGCACGACCGGCGTGCTGGTCGAGCTGAACTGCGAAACCGACTTCGTGTCGAAGAACGACGACTTCCTGGCCTTCTCGGCCAAGGTGGCCGAACTGATCGCCAAGCAGAACCCGGCTGACGTGGCTGCCCTGTCGGCACTGGAAATCGACGGCGTGTCGGTGGAAACCACCCGCGCCGCGCTGATCGGCAAGATCGGCGAGAACATGACGATCCGCCGCTTCGCCCGCTACGCCAATGGCGGCAAGCTGGTGTCGTACCTGCACGGCACGCGTATCGGCGTGATGGTCGAGTTCGACGGCGACGAAACCGCCGCCAAGGACGTGGCCATGCACGTGGCCGCCATGAAGCCGGTGTCGCTGTCGTCTGACCAGGTGCCCGCCGAGCTGATCGCCAAGGAGCGCAGCATCGCCGAGCAGAAGGCTGCCGAATCGGGCAAGCCGGCCGAGATCGTCGCCAAGATGGTCGAAGGTTCGGTCCAGAAGTACCTGAAGGAAGTCTCGCTGTTCAACCAGCCGTTCGTGAAGAACGACAAGCAGACCGTCGAGCAGATGCTGAAGGCCGCCAACACCACGGTGAAGGGTTTCACCCTGTTCGTGGTGGGCGAGGGCATCGAGAAGAAGCAGGACGATTTTGCTGCTGAAGTGGCCGCCCAGGTGGCTGCCGCCCAGAAGGGCTGATCGTCCGGGTGGGGGAGGGGCCTTTTTCACGAAGGGCCGATTCCGCCACCGTATAATGCCGAGGGGCGCCGCAAGGTGCCCCTCTGCACAAGCGCGCCAGGCAGCGTGCCGGGCGCCGCGGCTGTATCAGTCGATTTCCGCAGTCACCTGCATGTTGGGCGAAGTTCGCGTAACGATGCCTGCAGATGACGGCGAAAACCGGCTTCGAGCTGTCCCGCAATTCCGTATTTCCGTGCGGCCCTGAGCCAGGCCGGGGTCACAAGCCCCGACAGCCCGGGCCGCGCGCGCCAATCCATCCGTTCGAACGAGCGATCAAGAACCAGCCCGAGGGTGAACATGCCAGCCTACAAGCGCGTCCTACTTAAACTTTCCGGTGAGGCCCTGATGGGCGACGATGCCTTCGGCATCAACCGCGCCACCATCGAAGGCATGGTCAATGACATTGCCGAGATCGTGAAGCTGGGCGTCCAGGTCGCCGTGGTGATCGGCGGCGGCAACATCTTCCGTGGCGTGGCCGGCGGTGCCGCCGGCATGGACCGTGCCACGGCCGACTACATGGGCATGCTGGCCACCATGATGAACGCGCTGGCCCTGCAGGACGCCATGCGCCACGCGAATATCGAAGGCCGCGTGCAATCAGCGCTGCGCATGGACCAGGTGGTCGAGCCCTATATCCGCCCCCGCGCCATCCGCCAGCTGGAAGAGGGCAAGGTCGTGATCTTCGCGGCCGGCACCGGCAACCCGTTCTTCACCACCGACACCGCCGCCGCGCTGCGCGGGGCGGAAATCGGCGCGGAAGTCGTGCTCAAGGCCACCAAGGTGGACGGCGTGTACACGGCCGACCCCAAGAAGGACCCCAGCGCCACGCGCTACACCACCATCACGTTCGACGAGGCCATCTCGCGCAACCTGCAGGTCATGGACGCCACGGCCTTCGCGCTGTGCCGCGACCAGAAGCTGCCGATCAAGGTGTTCTCCATCGTCAAGCCGGGTGCGCTGAAGCGCGTGATCCTGGGCGAAGACGAAGGTACGCTGGTGCACGTATGACGACGGCGGGCCGCGTCACAATGCGGATTCGGCCCGGCCTGAGAGTAGAATGATTCATTTTCGATCCCGTCCGGCGGGATCCTGTCTGGCTGATTTCCGGAGGTAAACATGAGCGTCGCCGACACAAAGAAGAGCGCCGAGCAGAAGATGCAGAAGTCGATCGAAGCCTTCAGGGCCGATCTGGCGAAAATTCGTACCGGTCGTGCCCACACCGGTCTGCTCGATCACGTCCAGGTGGACTACTACGGCTCGATGGTGCCGATCAGCCAGGTGGCCAATGTCGGCCTGGCCGATGCGCGCACGATCAGCGTGCAGCCCTGGGAAAAGAAGATGGTGAGCGCGGTGGAAAAAGCCATCCGCGACGCTGACCTGGGCCTGAACCCGGCCACCATGGGCGAAACGATCCGCGTGCCGATGCCCGCGCTGACCGAAGAGCGCCGCAAGGAACTGACCAAGGTCGTCAAGGGTGAGGCCGAGGGTGCCAAGGTGGCCGTGCGCAACCTGCGCCGCGACGCCATGGAGCAGTTCAAGAAGCTCGTCAAGGACAAGACCATTTCCGAGGACGACGAGCGCCGCGGCCAGGATGAAGTCCAGAAGCTGACGGACAAGTTCGTGGCCGAGATCGACAAGCTCGTGGCCGAAAAAGAGAAGGAGATCATGACGGTCTGACGGCCGCCCGGCGGGAACCCCGCCGGCTCCGTCCCCGTCCGCGAATCCATGCAGCACATCAGTTCGACGCTCGGCGTTCCCGATACCACCTACGTGCCCCGCCACGTTGCCATCATCATGGATGGCAACGGCCGTTGGGCGACCCAGCGTCATCTGCCCCGCGTGGCAGGCCACAGCCGTGGCCTGGACGCGGTACGCGCGGTGGTGGAGGCCTGTGCCACCCGCGGGGTGCAGTTCCTCACGCTGTTCGCGTTCAGTTCGGAGAACTGGCGCCGTCCGGCGGACGAGGTTTCGTTCCTGATGCGCCTGTTCATGACCGCCTTGCGCCGCGAGGTGGTCAAAATGCACGCCAATGACATCCGCGTGCGCGTGGTGGGCGACCTCGGGCGTTTCAGCCCGCGCATCCAGCAGCTGATCCGCGATGCGGAGGCCCGCACCGCCGGCAATACCGGCCTGACGGTGACCATCGCCGCGAACTACGGCGGCCGCTGGGACCTGCTCCAGGCCATGCGCAAGATGCTGGCGCGCTCGCCGATGCTCGACCCGGATGCCATCGACGAGTCCGTGCTGGCGCCGCATCTGGCGATGTCCTATGCGCCCGAGCCCGACCTGTTCATCCGCACCGGCGGCGAACAGCGCATCAGCAATTTCCTGCTGTGGCAGCTCGCGTATTCCGAGCTGTACTTCACCGATACCTACTGGCCCGATTTCGACGCCGCCGAGCTGGACAAGGCCTTCGCCTCGTACCGCCAGCGCGAGCGGCGCTTTGGCCGGACCAGCGCCCAACTGGTGGCGCCCGGACTGTCTGGTACGGCCTGAGCGGATCGCCGCGACCGGCCTGTCCTGATCCCACTTTCAAAGGAAACCGCAGCGCATGCTCATCACCCGCGTCATCACCGCCTTGTGCCTGTTGCTGTTGATCCTGCCGATCCTGTTCCTGGCGCCAGTAATGTGGCTGGCGGGGCTGATCGCCGTGATCGTGCTGCTGGCCGGCTGGGAGTTCGGGCGGCTGATCGGACTGCGCCGCTTCTGGCCCTACGTCTACGCGGTGGCCTGCCTGCTCGTGCTGATTTACTTCCATGACGCGCCCGAACGCCGCGCCATCCATTACCTGCTGGCCGCCGCGCTGGTGGCCTGGGGCGTGGCGCTGGTGCTGCTGGCACGCGGGGTGCGCAAGGCTACGCCGGGCTTCACGGTGCTGGGTGCCATCCTGGGGCTGATCATGCTGCCGGCGTTCGGTCACGCCGTGATGGTGCTGCGGGCCGAAGGCATCGCGGTGCTGCTGTCGGCCGCGGTGCTGGTCTGGGCGGCCGATATCGGCGCGTATTTCGTCGGCAAGGCCATCGGCAAGCGCAAGCTGGCGCCCACCATCAGCCCGGGCAAGTCCTGGGAGGGTGCGATTGGCGGCTGGTTGCTGGTGATGATCGTGGCCGTGGTGCTCGGCACCACCCATGTCTTCGCGCCGACCTGGTTTTCACGCATCGCCGACCAGGGCGGGGTGGGGCTGATGATCGGCCTTTCCACGCTGCTCGTGGCGGCCAGCGTTATCGGTGACCTGTTCGAGTCACTGCTCAAGCGTCAGATCGGCAAGAAGGACAGCAGCCGGCTGCTGCCCGGGCACGGTGGCGTGCTGGATCGCATCGACGCGCTCATTCCGGTATTCCCGCTGGCGGCGCTGCTGCTGGCCTGGATGTGATCACAATCTGAATTTGGTTATCTGGTTCCTATGCAACGCATTACCATCCTGGGCGCCACGGGCTCCATCGGCGAAAGCACACTCGACGTAGTGCGTCGGCATCCGGACCGCTACAGCGTGCATGCGTTGAGCGCCCACCGCCAAGTGGATAAGCTGGCGGCGGCCTGCGTGGAGTTCCGCCCGGCGCACGCCGTGGTGGGCTCCGCGGACGCGGCACGCCAGCTCGAGACGCTGCTGCGCGGCGGCGGCGTGAAGACCGAAGTCAGCTATGGCGAAGCCGCGCTGGAATCCATCGCCGCCGACGACGGCACCGATGCCGTGATGGCCGCCATCGTCGGCGCGGCCGGGCTCCGTTCTTCGCTCGCCGCCGCTCGGGCGGGCAAGCGCGTGCTGCTGGCCAACAAGGAATCGCTGGTCATGTCGGGCGCCATCTTCATGGACGCGGTGCGCGAGCACGGCGCCACGCTGCTGCCCATCGACAGTGAGCACAACGCGATCTTCCAGTGCCTGCCGACCAGCGACCCGCGCTACGGCGCGGGCGTGTCCAAGGTGCTGCTGACCGCATCGGGCGGCCCGTTCCGGACGCGTGATCCGTCCACCCTGCACGACATCACGCCGGACCAGGCCTGCGCCCACCCCAAATGGGTGATGGGCCGCAAGATCTCGGTGGATTCGGCCACGATGATGAACAAGGGGCTCGAGGTGATCGAGGCCCATTGGCTGTTCGGCGCCCCGGCGGAGAAGATCGAGGTGCTGATCCACCCGCAAAGCATCGTCCATTCGATGGTGGCGTACGCCGACGGCTCGGTGCTCGCCCAGCTTGGCAACCCCGACATGCGCACGCCCATTGCCTATGGCATGGCGTACCCGGAGCGGATCGACTCCGGGGTGAGCCCTCTCGACCTGACCGTCGCCGGCGGCCTGCATTTTGAGATTCCTGACCTGGATCGCTTCCCCTGCCTCGGGCTAGCCTTTGATGCATTGCGCGCGGGCGGGGTAGCCCCGGCCGCGCTGAACGCCGCGAACGAGGTGGCCGTGGAGGCTTTCCTCGATGGGGCGATCCGATTTACCGATATTGCCCGCGTGGTGGCCGACGTGCTCGCACAGCCGCAGTCTGGTTCGGTCGCGACGCTCGAGGGCGTGCTGGAGGCCGATGCCGCCGCACGCCGTGCCGCGCAGGCATTGCTGACGCGGCTGGCCAGCCGCTAAGTGGGTAGCGCCGTCGCGCCTCGGCGCGGCCAGCTCTGGAGAGGGTGATTTGTCATGCAGACCGTAATTGCGTTCGTCGTCGCCCTGTGCATCCTGATTTTCGTGCACGAGATGGGGCACTACCTGGCCGCCCGTGCGTGCGGGGTCAAGGTATTGCGATTCTCGATCGGCTTTGGCCGGTCGTTGGCGCGCTGGACCAGCAAGGGGCCTGACCGCACCGAGTGGACGCTCGCCGCGATCCCCCTGGGCGGCTACGTCAAGATGCTCGACGAGCGCGAGCGCGACCCCGAGACCGATCCGCCCATCCCCCCGGAAGACCTGCCGCGCGCGTTCAACCGGCAGTCCGTGGGCAAGCGTTTCGTGATCGTGGCAGCCGGGCCGGTGGCCAACTTCGCACTGGCCATCCTTCTATATATAGTGCTGTTCGCCGGTGGCATGCGCGAGCCGGTACCCGTGGTGGCAACCCCGGCGGCCGGCACCGTGGCCGCCCAGGCCGGTGTGCGGGACGGCGACCGCGTGCTGTCGCTGACCGCCAACGACCGCACCGAGCCGGTCCAGTCCTGGAACGACCTCCGCATGGCCGTGTTCGCCGAAGGTTTTGGCGACGCCAGCGCTGTGCTGCGTGTGCGCGGCACCGATGGGGCCGAGCGCGACATCCGGCTGCCCCGCCTGCCCAATACCGGCGGCAATCCCGAGCAGGACCCGCTGGCCACGCTCGGCCTGTACCTGAAGGGCGGGCCGGTCACGATTACGGAAATCGTGCCGGACTCGGCGGCGCAGCGCGCCGGACTGAAGGCCGGCGACCGCGTGGTGGCCTGGCAGGGCCAGCCGCTGACGCAGGCGAGCGAACTGATCCGCGCCGTACGGGCGCGGCCGGGCGAGCAGGTCACGCTGGGTATCGAGCGCAACGGGCAGCGGCTGGACGTGCCGGTCAAGCTGGACGCGGCCCCTGCCGCGGATGGCGCCAAGGACGCCAGCGGGGCGGCGGCGGCCCCTACGGGCAAGCTGGGCGCCGCGCTGAACCAGGCGGTGCAGACCGAGATTGTCCGCTACGCGCCGTGGCAGGCCGTGGTGCGGGCCGCCGACCAGGTCTGGAGTACCAGCACGCTGTCCCTGAAACTGCTCGGCAAGATGCTGGTGGGGCAGGCGTCATTGCAGAATCTGAGCGGCCCGCTCACCGTGGCGGACTACGCCGGCCGTGCCGCGAACATGGGTTGGCAGCCGTTTATCAGCTTCCTGGCGCTCGTCAGTGTCAGCCTCGGTGTGCTCAATTTGTTACCCATTCCGGTTCTGGATGGGGGGCATTTGCTGTATTATTGCGTGGAATTTTTGACTGGCAGGCCCGTACCAGATCACTGGCAGGCGATGCTGCAGAAGGTCGGCATCGCGTGCATCTTGCTCCTGACCTCACTCGCTTTGTTCAATGACGTCAGCCGACTGTTTCTTGCGCGCGGCTAGATCCGCGTAGCCGAAAGCGGCCGTTGGCCGGAGAAGGTCGCGTTCCGGCGGTGTCGTCGAACCCGTCGGGAGGGGGCGGCCTTGTCAGCAAAGCCAGGCGTCATCATGGACGGCGTCGGGACGGCATCGGAGCCAATACCCTGCATGAAATCGAAGAGGAATAGGGGATTCACGTTGATCAGACATAAGCGCATCTCGCTGGGCGTGCTGACGAGTGCCATTATCGCGGCCTGGAGCCCGGCGGGCTGGGCCGCCGACCCCTTTGTGGTCAGGGACATCCGCGTGGAAGGCCTGCAGCGCGTGGAGCCGGGCACTGTGTTCGGCTATCTGCCTGTTCGCGTCGGGGAGACCTTCACCGATGACAAGGGCGCCGATGCGATTCGTGCACTCTACAATACCGGTTTCTTCAAGGACGTGCAGATCCGCGCCGAGGAAGGCGTGCTCGTGGTCCAGGTGGAGGAGCGCCCAGCCATCTCGCAGCTCGAGTTCGTCGGCATCAAGGAATTCGACAAGGACACGCTGCGCCGCTCGCTGCGCGCAGTGGGTGTGGCCGAAGCGCGTTACTACGACAAAGCACTGATCGACAAGGCCGAGCAGGAGCTGAAGCGCCAGTACGTGGCGCGCGGCTACTACGCAGCCGACGTGCAGACCACGGTGACCCCGGTGGACCGTAATCGCGTGTCCGTGGTGTTCAACGTGGAAGAAGGCCCGGTTGCCAAGATCCGCCAGATCAATATCGTCGGCAACAAGGCGTTCAAGGAAGGCACGCTGCGCGACGAGATGCAGCTCTCCACGCCGAACTGGCTTTCCTGGTACACCAAGAATGACCTGTACTCGAAGCAGAAGCTCACGGCCGACCTGGAAGCACTGCGCTCGTATTATCTGAACCGCGGCTATCTGGAGTTCCAGATCGAGTCCACCCAGGTCTCGATCACGCCGGACAAGAAGGACATCTTCCTGACGCTGAACATCAAGGAAGGCGATCAGTACAAGGTATCCGACATCCGCCTGGCCGGCGAACTGCTCGGCAAGCAGGCCGAGATGGAAAAGCTGCTGCAGCTGAAGAAGGGCGACATCTTCTCGTCCGAAAAGCTGACGGCCAGCACCAAGTCCATCACGGACCTGCTGGGCACCTACGGCTACGCATTCACGACGATCAATCCGCAGCCCCAGGTCAATCAGGAAACGCGCGAAGTGGCACTGACGCTGATGGTCGATCCAGGCCGTCGTGTGTATGTGCGCCGCGTGAATGTGGTGGGTAACAGCAAGACCCGCGACGAAGTGGTGCGCCGTGAAATGCGTCAGATGGAAAGCTCGTGGTTCGACAGCGAGAAGCTCACGCAGTCGCAGGCCCGTATCAACCGTACCGGCTACTTCACGGACACGAACATCACCACCGAGGACGTGGCCGGCGCGCCCGACCAGGTGGATGTCAACGTGAACGTGACCGAGAAGCCGACCGGCCAGATCAGCCTGGGCCTGGGTTTCTCGTCGACTGACAAGCTCGTGCTGCAGGCCGGCTTGCGCCAGGACAACGTGTTCGGCTCCGGTACCAGCCTGGGGCTAGACGTGAACACGGCCAAGTCGTTCCGGACCATCTCGCTGACGCAGTACGACCCGTACTTCACGGTGGACGGTATCAGCCGTTCCACGGACATCTACTACCGTACGTCCCGCCCGCTGTACTACACCGGCGACCAGGACTACAAGATCGTCTCGGCCGGCGGCGGCTTCAAGTTCGGCGTGCCGTTCTCCGAGAACGACACGGTGTTCTTCGGTATCGGTTACGAGCGTACCGAGGTGCATACCTCGGTCAACACGCCGAGCCAGTACACCGCGTGGCTGAACAAGATCGGCAAGAGCAGTGGCGACCCCATCAACAACTTCCCGTTCACGATCGGCTGGGCCCGTGACCGTCGCGACAGCGCGCTGATCCCGACCAAGGGTCCGTACACGCAGGCCAACCTCGAAGTGGGCGTGCCGGGCGGCGATACGCAGTACTATCGTGCCAGCTTCCAGCAGCAGTACTTCTACCCGCTGTCCAAGGCATTCACGCTGGCCTTCAACGGCGAAGTGGCGTACGGCCACGGCTACGGCGACACGCCGTTCCCAGTGTTCAAGTACTTCTACGCCGGTGGTATCGGCTCGGTGCGCGGCTACCAGACCAGCACGCTTGGTCCGAAGGACCAGAACGGCAACCCAGTGGGCGGTGCGTCCAAGCTGATCGGTAACGTGGAATTCGTGTTCCCGCTGCCGGGCTCGGGCGTGGACCGCACGCTGCGCCTGTTCACGTTCTTCGACTTTGGTAACGTGTACCAGGAAGGTGCACCGATTACGTTCAGCGATCTCAAGTACTCGACCGGCTTCGGCATGTCGTGGCTGTCGCCGATCGGCCCGCTGAAGGTCAGCATGGGCTTCCCGCTGAAGAAGGACGATACGGATCGCGTACAGCGATTCCAGTTCCAGATCGGTACCGCGTTCTGATCCCCAAAAAGGATTTGTTTCATGAAACTCCATACACCACTGATGAAATCCCTGAGCGCCGCCGCGCTGGCCGCAGCGGCCCTGTGCGTAGCCGCCCCGGCGATGGCTCAGGAGGCACGCATTGCCGCGGTCAACTCGGAGCGCATCCTGCGAGACTCGCAGCCGGCCAAGGCCGCACAGGTCAAGCTCGAGCAGGAATTCTCGAAGCGTGACCGCGAACTGCAGGACATGGCCCAGAAGATCAAGGGCATGGCCGACAAGCTCGACAAGGACACGGCCGTGCTGGCCGATTCCGACCGCCAGCGCCGCCAGCGTGAAGTGGCTGACCTCGACCGTGAGTTTCAGCGCAAGCAACGTGAATTCCGCGAAGACCTGAACCAGCGCCGTAACGAGGAACTTGCTCAGGTGCTTGAGCGCGCGAACCGTGTGATCCGCCAGCTGGCCGAGCAGCGCAAGTACGACTTGATCGTGCAGGAAGCGGTGTACGTCAATCCACGCATCGACATTACCGATGACGTGATGAAGGCGCTCAACGCCGGCAGCAAGTAAGCGGCGCGCGCTCGTTCGTCGCTGTCTCGTTCTTCAAGGAAGTACCGCCATGCAGACACCCACACTGGGTCAGCTCGCCACCGAGAACGGCGCGCAGGTTGTGGGTGATCCCGACCTCGCCGTGCGCGGCCTGGCGCCGCTCGACCAGGCCGGCCCCGGCGACCTGTCTTTCCTGTCCAATCCACTGTACCTGCCGCAGGCGCTGGCTTCCAAGGCCAGCGCCGTCATCGTGTCGCCGGCGGACCTCGAGCGTATTCGCGCCGATGGCCAGGCTGGCGGTCGCAACTGGCTGGTCGCGCGCAATCCGTATGTCTGCTTCGCCCGCGTGGCGCAGCGCTTCGACCGTGAGGCGAATGCTGATCCGCGCACTGGTATCGACCCGCGCGCGAGCGTGGCGGCGGATGCCGTGGTGCCGGCGTCCTGCTTCATCGGGCCCAACGTGGTGATCGAGGCTGGCGCGCGGCTGGGCGAGCGGGTACGGGTCCTGGCGAATGCCTTTATCGGCGCAGGGGCGGAGATCGGCGACGATACGCTCATTTACGCGAACGTTTCCGTCTATCATCGTTGCGTGGTGGGTGTGCGCAACATCCTGCATAGCGGCGTGGTGGTGGGGGCGGATGGCTTTGGTTTCGCGCCGGACATCGGCCCGGCCGGGGTGGAATACGTGAAGATTCCGCAGGTTGGCCGCGCCGTGCTGGGCAATGACGTGGAAGTGGGCGCTAATACGGCCATCGACCGCGGCGCGATGGCCGATACGGTCATCGAGGACGGCTGCAAGCTCGACAACCAGGTCCAGATTGCGCACAACGTGCGGGTGGGCGCTCATACCGTGATAGCGGGCTGCGCGGCGGTGGCCGGCAGCACCCGCATCGGCCGCTTCTGCGTGATTGGCGGATCGGCCAATTTCGCGGGCCATTTGAATATCGCCGACCGGACGACGGTGTCCGGCGGCACCTCGATTACCAAATCGATTACGAAACCCGGGGGGCATTACACCAGCGTGTTTCCGTTCACGACGCATGGCGAGTGGGAGCGCAATGCGGCCATCGTGCGCGGATTGTCCAAGCTGCGCGAGCGCGTGGTCACGCTGGAACGCCGCCTGCGCGGCCAGTCCGCCGGGTCCAATACCACACAAGACGAAGAGAAATCATCATGACCGCATCCGACATCGACATCCGCAAGATCCTGAAGCTGCTGCCGCATCGGTACCCGATCCTGCTCGTCGATCGCGTGCTGGAGTTCGAGCCGCAGAAGCGGATCAAGACCCTGAAGAACGTCACGATCAACGAGCCGTACTTCATGGGGCACTTTCCCGATCAACCCGTGATGCCGGGCGTGATGATCCTCGAGGCGCTGGCGCAGTCGGCCGGCCTGCTGACCTTCGGCGCCGACATGGAGCGCAAGGAAGGCGCGCTGTATTACTTCGTGGGTATTGATGGAGCGCGCTTCAAGCGCGTGGTCTACCCCGGCGACCAACTGCACCTGAACGTGACCGTCGAGCGCTATATCCGTGGCATCTGGAAGTTCAAGGCCAGCGCCACCGTGGACGGCGAAGTCGCTTGCGAAGCGGAACTGATGTGCACGGTCAAACAGGCCGAAGGCTGATCGGCGCCGCCGCGCCCACACATGGGCCCCGTCCCGCGTGGCAACGCGCGGGACTCAACCGAATTCAGACCACAGGACAGGACGTATGACGCAAATCCATCCCAGCGCACTGGTCGACCCGAAGGCAGAGCTTGCCGCCGACGTGACCGTCGGTCCGTTTTCCATTATCGGTCCCAACGTGCGGATTGGCAGCGGCACCCGGATCGGCTCGCATACCACCGTCGAAGGCCATACCACCATTGGGGAAGGCAACCGCATCGGGCCCTACGCCTCGGTGGGTGGCACGCCGCAGGACATGAAGTACGCCAACGAGCCCACCCGGCTCGAGATTGGCGACCGCAACACGATCCGCGAGTTCACGACCATCCACACCGGCACGGTGCAGGACCAGGGCGTGACCAGCCTTGGCAACGACAACTGGATCATGGCCTACGTGCACATCGCGCACGACTGCCGCGTGGGCAACAACACGGTGTTCTCGAGTAACGCGCAGATCGCAGGCCACGTGGAAGTGGGCGACTGGGCCATTCTCGGCGGCATGAGCGGCGTGCACCAGTTTGTGCGCATCGGCGCGCATGCGATGCTGGGCGGCGCTTCGGCGTTGGTCCAGGACGTGCCGCCGTTCGTGATCGCCGCGAGCGACAAGAACGGCAACAAGGCCACCCCGCACGGTATCAATGTGGAAGGCCTGCGTCGCCGGGGCTTTGATGCTGGCCAGATCGCCGCACTGCGCCAGGCCTACAAGCTGCTCTACAAGTCAGACCTGGGTTTCGACGAGGCGCGCAACGAGATCTCGGCCCTCCTGGGCCAGACCGATGTAGCCACCGGCGCGCCGCTGCGCGCCTTCGTGGAATTCCTGGCCGCGACGCAGCGCGGCATCGTCCGCTAAGCCGCGCCGCACATGATCCACGCCGCAGTGCAGGCCGATCCGCCTACCGTCGCTCGGGGGAATGTCAACAAGCGTGGCACGATTGCCATGGTCGCCGGGGAGGCTTCCGGCGATCTGCTGGCTTCGCTTCTGCTTGAAGGGCTGCATGCGCGGCTGGGCGAGTCCGTGGACTTCGCGGGTATCGGCGGCCGCCGCATGATGGCGCAGGGCTTTGTCTCCCACTGGCCGATGGAGACGCTTTCCGTCAATGGCTATGTGGAGGTGCTCGGTTCGCTGCGGGAAATCCTGGCGACGCGCCGGGCGATTCGCGACAAGCTGCTGGCCAATCCGCCGCTGTGTTTCATCGGCGTGGATGCTCCCGACTTCAATTTTGGATTGGAAGTACCCCTGCGTCGCTCGGGCATTCCGGTCGTGCATTTCGTCAGCCCGTCGATCTGGGCGTGGCGCGGCGGGCGCATCCGCACCATCGCGCGCGCGGTGGACCACATCCTCTGCCTGTTCCCGTTCGAGCCCGAGATCTACGCCAAGGCCGGCATACCGGCGACCTACGTCGGTCATCCGCTGGCCGATGTGATCCCGATGGTGCCTGACGTCCAGGGCGCACGGGAAAAGCTCGGCTTGCCCGAGGGCAAGCGCATCGTCGCGGTGCTGCCGGGCAGTCGGCAGTCCGAGGTGCGCAACCTCGGCGCGACGTTCTTTGCGGCCATGGCACGCATGCATCGCATGGACGGCAACCTGGCGTTTGTTCTGCCGGCGGCCAGCGCGCCGCTGCACGAGATCATCCGCGGGCTGCACGAGCGCTACCCTGAGATCGACTTGACGGTGGTGGACGGGCAGTCGCACCTGGTCATGGAAGCCGCCGACGTGGTTCTGCTGGCCAGCGGCACGGCCACACTCGAGGCGGCACTCTACAAAAAGCCGATGGTCATCTCGTACAAGGTGCCCTGGCTCACCGCGCAGATCATGAAGCGGCAGGGCTACCTGCCTTATGTGGGCTTGCCTAATATTCTGTCAGGACGGTTCGTGGTGCCAGAACTGCTCCAGGACGACGCCACGCCCGAGGCACTGGCGCGCGAGACGCTGCTGCAACTGAACGACGAGAGCAATATTGCCTTCTTGCGGGAGCATTTCACGACCATGCATGAGACGCTGAAGCGCGACACCGCCAACCTCGCCGCCGGCGTGGTGGTGGATCTCATGCACGAACGGGGTGTGCGCTGATGGCCAGTCAGAAAGCCGGAAAAGGTCCGTCGCCGCAGATGGGACTCGAGCTGACCCAAACCGTCACTGTCGTACGCCGTCTTTGCGGCGTGGATGAGGCCGGGCGCGGCCCGCTGGCCGGGCCGGTCTATGCCGCCGCGGTGATCCTGAACCCTGAGCGGCAGATCCGGGGCCTCGCCGACTCGAAGATCCTGACCGCAGAAAAGCGCGAGGTGCTGTTCGAGCGCATCTGCGAACGCGCGATCGGCTGGCACATCGCTTCGGCCTCGGTCGAGGAGATCGACTCGCTCAACATCCTGCACGCCTCCATGCTGGCGATGCAACGCGCGGTGGCGGGCCTGACGGCCAGCGGCATCATGCCCGATCTGGTGCAGGTCGATGGTAACCGCTGTCCGCAGGTGCCGTATCCGGTCGAGGCAATCGTGAAGGGCGACGCCAAAGTGCGGGCCATTTCCGCTGCGTCGATCCTTGCCAAGGTGGCCCGCGACCGCGAGCTTCATGCGCTGCACCTGGAATATCCCCAGTATGGCTTCGATGCCCACGTGGGCTATCCCACGCCGCAGCATCTGGCCGCGCTTGAGCAGTTCGGCGCGACACCGCATCACCGCAGCTCGTTCGCGCCAGTGCGGCGGGTGCTGGAGCGCGACGCGCTGCCATTCTGAGACACATCCTTGAAGCACGTCACTTCGCGCGACAATGCGCTGTTCAAGCACCTAAAGGCCCTCACGGGGTCCACGCACGCGCGCCGCAAGGCGGGGCAGTCCGTGCTCGATGGCGTGCACCTCGCGCAGGCGTATGTGGCCGCGCGGGGGCAGCCGGTCAGTTGTGTCGTGTCAGAGCGGCACTACGATCATGCCGAAGTCCGTCCGCTGCTCGAGGGCATCGATCCGGACCGTGTCGTCCTCCTTGCGGATGCGCTGTTCGCGCAGATCACCAGTGTCGTGAACGGCATCGATCTGATGTTGGTGATCGACACCCCCGGCGGGCACCTGCCGTCCACGATCGACACGGATTGCGTGATCCTGGACGGGGTGCAGGATGCCGGAAATGTCGGCTCGATCCTGCGCAGCGCTGCCGCGGCAGGCATTCCGCATGCCTTCCTGACCACGGGCTGCGCGTTTGCGTGGTCGGTCAAGACCCTGCGCGCGGGCATGGGCGCGAACTTCCACCTCAACATCGTCGAGCATTGCACGCTCGGGATGCTCGAAAGCCGGCTGGCCGTGCCACTGCTGGCGACGTCATCGCACGCCGACGCAGCCGTGTTTGACACCGATCTGCGTCAGCCGGTGGGCTGGGTCGTCGGCAACGAAGGCGCAGGCGTCAGTCCGGAATGGATGGCGCGCGTCTCGCGAACCGTCGGCATTCCGCAGCCGGGCGGCCTTGAGTCACTCAACGTGGCGGCGGCGACTGCTGTCTGCCTGTTTGAAGCGGTCAGGCAGCGCCGCGCGGCGTAGCGCTGACACCAGGAGTTCGGCCTCCAGCGCTACGGGACGATTCTCAAAATCTCAGTAGTTGTCGCGGTCTATCTTGATTTCCTGGAGGATCGTCGTGGCGATCTCCTCGATCGACTTGTGCGTGGAACTGAGCCACTTGATGCCTTCGCGGCGCATCATGGCCTCGGCCTCGTTGACCTCGTAGCGGCAGTTTTCCAGCGCCGCGTACTTGCTGCCCGGTCGCCGCTCGTTGCGGATCTCGGTGAGACGCTGCGGATCAATCGAGAGCCCGAAAATCTTCGGCTTGAACGCGTAGAGTGCCGACGGCAGGCGGCCGCGTTCGAAATCGTCCGGGATCAGCGGATAGTTGGCGGCCTTCAGTCCGTATTGCATCGCCAGATACAGGCTCGTCGGGGTCTTGCCGCTGCGCGACACGCCCACCAGGATCACGTCTGCCTCTTCCAGGTTCTTGTGCGACTGGCCGTCGTCGTGCGCCAGGGAGAAGTTAATTGCCTCGATCCGGTTCTTGTACGCCTCGGTGTCCGCATTCTGGTGGAAGCGGCCGATTGCGTGCGTGGACTTGAGTCCCAGCTCCTTCTCCAGTGGCTCGATGAAGGTCTGGAACATGTCCAGGATCATGGCCTTGGCGCGCCGGATGGCCTTGTTGGCCTCGGCATTGACCAGCGTGGTGAACACGATGGGCGGCACGCCCTCGTTGTAGAACGCCTCGTTGATCTTGCCGACGGCCACGTGAGCCTTCTCCGGCGTGTCCACGAACGGCATCCGCACCTTGCGGAAGCGCATTTCGAACTGGGCCAGAATGGAGTGGCTGAAGGTCTCGGCCGTGATGCCGGTGCCGTCCGACACGATAAAAACCGTACGGACGGCAGGGCGATCGCCAACGCTGGCGGTGGCCTGGGACGCGGCGGCGGGAGAGGCGGCAGGGCTTGCCGCCGGGCCGGGCGCAGGCGCCTGTTGGGGCGCATCAGGCGCTTCGGGAAGGGACATGTCTGGTCAATTATTTGAGGCAGCCACGCGAAAGTGCGGTGCGGCACGGTAGAATAGCGGCGATCTTTTCGCTAAGCAATTCCGCTCGCGCCGGTGCAGTAACGATTCGCGGCACAATTGTCGACAATGTGCGCCGCAGCATCCGCATGCACTTAGGAATGGTTTAGCCAAGCGATCCGCCGGGAACAGAACCCCAACAACATACCGGTCGGTGACACCGATTTCTTACTTTGTTTTTGAGGCTTTTATGACTAACCAGGCAGATAACGGCGCCTATGTGCTGCCGTTCGAGCAGTTGCGCATGCATGACGTGGAAACCGTCGGCGGCAAGAACTCTTCGCTGGGGGAGATGATCTCCCAGCTGGCAGAGGCTGGCGTCCGCGTTCCCGGCGGTTTTGCCACCACCTCGCTCGCGTTCCGCGACTTCCTGCAGCACAACGACCTGACCACCCGCATTTCGGATCGCCTGAAGACGCTCGACGTCGATGACGTGAAGGCCCTGGCCGAAGCCGGCGCCGAGATCCGCGGCTGGGTTGCCGCCGCCCCGTTCCAGCCGCGCCTGGAACAGGAGATCCGCGAACACTACGCTCGCGTGTCGGCCCGTGAAGGCGCCGAGGCATCGTTCGCCGTCCGTTCCTCGGCCACGGCCGAAGACCTGCCGGACGCCTCGTTCGCCGGCCAGCAGGAGTCGTACCTCAACGTCAGCGGCATCGACGACGTGCTCGACAAGATCAAGCACGTGTTCGCCTCGCTCTACAACGACCGTGCCATCTCGTACCGCGTGCACAAGGGCTTTGCCCACGATGTGGTAGCGCTGTCCGCCGGCGTGCAGCGCATGGTCCGTTCGGACCTCGCCGCGTCGGGCGTGATGTTCACCATCGATACCGAATCCGGCTTCCCCGACGTGGTCTTCATCACGTCGAGCTACGGCCTCGGCGAGACCGTGGTGCAGGGCGCCGTGAACCCGGACGAGTTCTATGTCTTCAAGCCGACCCTGGACCTGGGCAAGTACCCCATCATCCGTCGCTCGATTGGCTCGAAGCTGATCAAGATGGAATTCACGGGCCCGGGTGAGGCCGGCCGGGTGAAGACTGTCGACGTGCCGCCCGAGCTGCGTAACCGCTACTCGATCACCGACGCCGATGTGTCGGAGCTGGCCAAGTACGCGATGATCATCGAGAAGCACTATGCCCGCCCGATGGACATCGAGTGGGGCAAGGACGGCAAGGATGGCAAGATCTACATCCTCCAGGCACGCCCGGAGACGGTGAAGAGCCAGTCGGCCGGCAAGGCCGAGCAGCGCTTCAAACTCAAGGGCACGGCGCCCGTGCTGACCAGCGGCCGCGCTATCGGCCAGAAGATTGGTACCGGCCCGGTCCGCGTGATCAACGATCCGTCCGAGATGGAACGCGTGCAGCCGGGTGACGTGCTGGTGGCCGACATGACCGACCCGAACTGGGAGCCGGTGATGAAGCGTGCCTCGGCCATTGTGACCAACCGTGGCGGCCGTACCTGCCACGCGGCCATCATCGCCCGTGAACTGGGCGTGCCGGCCGTGGTGGGCTGCGGCGATGCGACCGATTTGCTGAAGGACGGCACGCTGGTGACGGTTTCGTGCGCCGAAGGCGACGAAGGCCGCATCTACGACGGCCTGCTCGAGACCGAGATCACCGAAGTCGAGCGCGGCGAGATGCCCGAGATCGAAACCAAGATCATGATGAACGTGGGCAATCCGCAGCTCGCGTTCGACTTCGCGCAGATCCCGAACCATGGTGTGGGCCTGGCCCGCCTCGAGTTCATCATCAACAACAACATCGGCGTTCACCCGAAGGCGATCCTCGACTATCCGCAGGTCGATGCCGACCTGAAGAAGGCTGTGGAATCGGTGGCCCGTGGCCACGCCAGCCCGCGCGCGTTCTACGTCGACAAGCTGGCGGAAGGCATCGCCACGATCGGTGCGGCGTTCTATCCGAAGCCCGTGATCGTGCGCCTGTCCGACTTCAAGTCGAATGAGTACAAGAAGCTGATCGGCGGTTCGCGCTACGAGCCGGACGAGGAAAACCCGATGCTGGGTTTCCGTGGCGCTTCGCGCTATATCGCCGAGGACTTCGCCGAAGCGTTCGAGATGGAATGCAAGGCCATGAAGCGCGTGCGCGACGAAATGGGCCTGACCAACGTCGAGATCATGGTGCCGTTCGTGCGCACGCTGGGCCAGGCCGAGAAGGTCATCGGGTTGCTCGCCAAGCACGGCCTGAAGCGCGGCGAGAACGGCCTGCGCATCATCATGATGTGCGAAGTGCCGTCGAACGCGATTCTCGCCGAGGAATTCCTGCAGTTCTTCGACGGATTCTCGATCGGCTCGAACGACCTGACGCAGCTGACGCTGGGTCTGGACCGCGACTCCGGCATGGAACTGCTGGCCAGGGACTTCGACGAGCGCGATCCGGCCGTGATCTTCATGCTGCAGCGCGCCATTTCCACGGCGCTGCGTCTGGACAAGTACGTCGGCATTTGCGGTCAGGGCCCTTCGGACCATCCGGACTTTGCAGCCTGGCTGGCCAAGGAAGGCATCAAGTCGATCTCGCTGAATCCTGATTCCGTGGTCGAAACCTGGAAGCAACTGGCTTCGTAAGGCATTTGGCGTCACAATAGCGACAACGCATCCAAAGCGGCGCCCGGCTGAACCCGGGCCGCCGCGTGGCACCGGCCCTGCAGCAGGTGTTGCAACAGCCCCCGCAGGCGCCTATGGCGCGGCGGGGGTTTTTTATTTGGGAAAAGGAGCGGGATGTCGTCTTACTACATATGGTTCGCCGCGGCAGTGGTGCTGGTAATCGCCGAGATGGCGACGGGCACCTTTTATCTGCTGATGATTGCGGTGGGCGTGGCGGCCGGTGGCGTAGCCGCGCTTGCCGGCCTCGGTGTGCCGGCGCAGACGGTCACGGCTGCGCTGGTGGCCATCGCATGCATCACGGCCCTGCGGCGCACGCGCTACGGCACGCTGCGGCGGGGTACGGCATCCACGGATCCCGATGTGAACCTCGATATCGGGCAGGAACTTGATGTGTCTGCCTGGGACCCCAATGGGCGTGCCCGCGTGCCGTATCGCGGCGCTGACTGGACCGTGGAACTGGCGCCAGACACCGAGCCGCTTCCGGGTCGCTTTCGCATTGTCGAAGTGCGAGGCACCACGCTGATCGTCTCGCCGCGCTAATCCCTGCGCGGCACACATCCGATGACTAGTCGTTTTCCTATTTGATGGGAGTTGTACATGCTTGCCTACCAGCTCGGGCTGTTTCCACTGATTCTGCTCATCGCGGCCATCGTGCTGATTGCCAAGGGCATCAAGATCGTGCCGCAGCAGCACGCATGGGTGCTCGAGCGTCTGGGGCGCTACCACGCCACGCTGACGCCAGGCCTGACGATCGTGGTGCCGTTCGTGGATCGCGTGGCCTACAAGCACATCCTCAAGGAGATTCCGCTCGATGTGCCAAGCCAGGTCTGCATCACCAAGGACAACACGCAGTTGCAGGTGGACGGCGTGCTGTACTTCCAGGTGACGGATCCGATGAAGGCTTCCTACGGCTCGAGCAACTTCGTGGTCGCGATCACGCAGTTGTCGCAGACCACGCTACGGTCGGTGATCGGCAAGCTGGAGTTGGACAAGACCTTCGAGGAGCGCGAGTACATCAACCACAGCGTGGTCAATGCGCTCGACGAGGCCGCCGCCAACTGGGGCGTGAAGGTGCTGCGCTACGAAATCAAGGACCTGACACCGCCGAAGGAAATCCTGCACGCGATGCAGGCGCAGATTACCGCCGAGCGCGAGAAGCGGGCGCTGATCGCGGCTTCCGAAGGCAAGCGGCAGGAGCAGATCAATCTGGCCTCCGGCGCCCGTGAGGCGGCGATCCAGAAATCCGAGGGCGAGCGGCAGGCGGCGATCAACAAGGCACAGGGCGAGGCGTCGGCGATCCTGGCCGTGGCCGAAGCCAATGCGCAGGCCATCGAGAAGATCGGCCACGCAATCCGGGGGGAGGGCGGCTCGGAGGCTGTCAACCTCAAGGTGGCCGAGGAATATGTTGCCGCATTTGGCAACCTCGCCAAGCAGGGCAACACGCTGATCGTGCCGGGCAACCTCGGCGAAATGAGTTCGATGATCGCCTCAGCGTTGCAAATCGTGAAAACCCAGCAGAAGACCTGAGCGACGCGTTCTGAAGCGGCTTTGCCAGACAAGAACGGAGGCCCTGGCCTCCGTTTTTTCTTATTCCTTGTTGTCGCCCTTCATCAGGCGCGCCTTTTCGCGCTGCCAGTCCCGATTTTTCTCGGTTTCGCGCTTGTCGAACTGCTTCTTGCCCTTGCCCAGGCCGATTTCGCACTTCACGCGGCCGCGCGTGTAGTGCAGGTTCAGCGGCACGAGCGTATAGCCGCGCTGCTCGACCTTGCCGATCAGCTTCTTGATCTCGTCGGCCTTCAGCAGCAGCTTGCGCGTGCGCACGGGGTCCGGCGTCACGTGCGTGGAGGCACTCTGCAGGGGGCTGATGTGTGCGCCGATCAGGTACATCTCGGCGTTGCGCACCACGACGTAGCCCTCCTTGATCTGCACGCGGTTGGCCCGGATGGCCTTGACTTCCCAGCCCTCCAGCACAATCCCGGCTTCGTAGCGTTCTTCGATGAAGTAGTCGAAAAAGGCTTTCTTGTTATCAGCGATGGTCATGCGTACGTGGTGGATTCCTGAGCAAGGCTGCCGCGCTGCGGCAAAGAGGGGAGCGACCGTTGCGGCGTCATCAAGGGGCGCCCTGTGCGCCGGGGATGCCGTCGACCCGCGTGTCGGCTAAAATCTGGATTCTAGCAAACCCGCCCCGTTCGGGCCCAGCCCCTGGCGGCGCCCGCATCCGATTACATGGCAGACGTCCATAAATCCGTCCTGCTTGGCTATTCGGCCGAGCAGATGTATGACCTGGTCACCCGCGTGGAGGACTATCCCAAGTTCCTGCCATGGTGCGGTGGCGTGGAGATCTTCGAGAACACCGAGACCCTGCTCGACGCGAAGCTCCATATCCATTTCAACGGCATCAAGCAGTATTTCCATACCCGGAACGTGCAGGAGCGTCCCACACGCATTGATATGACGTTCGCGGACGGTCCTTTCAAGACCTTCAACGGCTCCTGGCGCTTTACGCCGCTGCGCGCTGACGCCTGCAAGATCGAGTTTCACCTGCATTATGAGTTTTCGAGCTTCATTCTCGAGAAGATCATCGGTCCGGTGTTCAGCATGATCGCCAATACGTTTGTGGATGCCTTCGTCAAGCGGGCCGAGGTGGTCTATGCCAACAATGGCTGAGGCGGGCGCCATGGTGCGGCTCTCGGTCTGCTATGCCAGGCCCGACGCGGTGTTCCTGAAGGAAGTCTCGGTGCCGGCCGGCACGAGCGTGGAGGGGGCGATTCGCGCCAGCGGCCTGACCGAGGCGTATCCCGAAGTGGACCCGACCACGGCCCGCGTCGGCATCTACGGCAAGCTCAAGGCCGCGGAAACGCTGGTTCGGGAGGGGGACCGGGTGGAAGTCTACCGGCCGCTGACCGCTGATCCCAAGCAGGCACGCCGCAAGCGCGTGCAGAAGACCCGGGCCACCGGAACGCGCGAAGGCCTGAAATGGCTGCGCGGCGGGGGCGGGCAGGGGAGTTGACTGGGCGGGCAGCCTATCCCGGCGCCCACCCTCGGCCTCAACTGCAGTGCTGGGCCATCGACTGGCTGACCTTGTCGAGTTCGGCCGCGCGTTCGTCGCCGTTCAGGCGGTGCGCGGCGCCATCCGGGCCAGCCTTCGAGATGCGCATGCCTTCGCGCAGTCCCGTGGCGTAGTTCGACATCTCTTCGCAGCGCGTCTGGCGGGCCAGTTGCTCGCGTTCCTTGGTGGCGGCTTCCAGGTCGGCCTTGAGGCGCTCCTCGCGGCGCTCGCGGAAGGCCTGATCGGGATCGGTCCCGGCGGCGGGCTTGTCCTTGGCCCGCGCGCTGACCTGGCGGGCCCGGGGCGCGTCCCCCGCGGGGGCCTTGGCGTCAGCTTGACCATCGGCCTTCGCGGCGGTTTCGGCTTCCACCGGGCGATAGGCGCCTGCCGCGCGGCCGGGTGCCATGACGATGGCGCGGTCCGGCACGGAGGGCGGCGGCGGGACATCGCTATAGACCATGCGGCCGGTGCCATCCTTCCACTGCCATTGGGAAAAGGCCGTGGCGGGCACGGCAAGACTGGCGGCAACAAGCAGGTACAGCGCGGTCGAACGGTTCATGGCAAGGGTATCTGTGGCGTCTGGGCAGAAATGCCAGGTTGGCGATGAAAACCGGACGGTAGGAGGGTTGACAATCATGTGACCCCCGCGTCATGCCCGGTAGTCTACGCAGACTTGTCCGTGGCGTGCAAGCGCACGGACCAGGCCACCCCGAGGATCAGCAACGCGATGGCGGCCAACTCCAGCGGCCTTGGCCAGCGGTGATCGAACACAAACCCGTATGCCAGCGCGAACAGCGTCTCAAAAACGATCATTTGCCCCGAAAGCGTCAGGGGTAGGCGGCGACTGGCGATGTTCCAGAGGTTGTTGCCAATTAGCGACGCCCCGAGCGCCACGGCGGCGTTGACCGTCCAGAACCACTGCCATTCGCGCCCGCTGCCCGGGGCGGTCAGCGCGTCGCCGGCCACGAGCCAGCCGATGCCGGCCAGCACCACGGAAACCAGCCCGGTAGATAGCCCGTACAGGGCCGACCACTCGTTCCCGCTGTAATGCGGATGGCGCTGGAGGTAGCGCGCGTTGTCCACGGCGTAGAGCGTCCAGCAGACCAGCGCGCCCGCCGCGCAGGCCACGCCAGCCAGCTTCTGCCACGCCGGACGGGCCAGTGCGCCCGCCGCCGTGCCGTGCGCACTGCCGCCCCCGGCAAACAGGTCGACATTGATGCAGGCGATGCCCGCCGCCACCACCAGCAGTGGCCAGACCAGCCGCGAGAGCGGCACCGCGCCGTGGTCACGGCGGCCCATGATCGTGATGGAAACCGGCAGGATGCCGATGATTAGCGAGGTCGGCCCGACCCCGGCCAGCTGCACGCCGAATGCCAGCAGTACGTAATAGAGCAGGTTGCCGGTGAACGCCTGGCGCAGCAGGGCGACGCAATCGCCCCGGGTTAGCTTTTTTGCGAGGCGCCGCATCAGCGGCAGCGCCGCCACGAAGGCGACGAGCCCATAGGCCAGGTACCGGCCAATGGCGAGTTCCCAGGGCGAAAACGCCGGCAGCAGCTTCGGCGCGATGAACACCATGCCCCAGAACGCGCCGGCCAGCAGCCCGCACAAAACGCCGATGCCCATCGGACTCCTGTTGTGATCTGTGGAAGGGAGGCCGAGAATAGCAAGCGGGATGCAAGAACGCATCAGCAAATCCTGCATTCCTGTATAATCTGCTTTTGCGCCTAGAGGATTTGCTATGCGTCTTGTCCAGAAAGCACTCACATTCGATGACGTGCTGCTTGTACCGGCCTATTCGGCCGTCCTGCCCCGGGATGTTTCCCTCCGCACCCGCCTGACCCGTTCGATCGAACTGAACATTCCGCTCGTGTCCGCCGCCATGGATACCGTGACGGAAGCCCGCCTTGCCATTGCGATGGCGCAGGCCGGCGGCATCGGCATCGTCCACAAGAACCTGAAGCCCGCCGACCAGGCCCGTGAAGTGGCGCGCGTGAAGCGCTACGAATCGGGTGTGCTGCGTGATCCGATCACCATTTCGCCGGACATGAAGGTCCGCGATGTGATCGCGCTGTCGCAGCAGCATGGTATTTCCGGCTTCCCGGTGCTCGAAGGCAAGACCGTAGTCGGCATCATCACCAACCGCGACCTGCGCTTCGAGGAAGAACTCGACGCCCCGGTGCGCGCCAAGATGACCCCGCGCGAAAAACTTGTCACCGTGGCCGAAGGCGCCACGCTGGACGAGGCCAAGCGCCTGATGAACCGTCACCGCCTGGAGCGCGTGCTGGTGGTCAATTCCTCGTCCGAGCTGCGTGGCCTGATCACCGTGAAGGACATCCAGAAGGCCGTGGACAACCCGCTGGCCAGCAAGGACGATCACGGCCAGCTGCGCGTGGGCGCCGCCGTGGGCGTGGGTCCGGATAACGACGAACGCGTGGAACTGCTGGTTAAGGCCGGCGTGGACGTGATTGTGGTCGATACGGCGCATGGCCACAGCCAGGGCGTGCTGGACCGCGTGCGCTGGGTCAAGCAGAACTTCCCGCACGTGCAGGTGGTGGGCGGCAACATCGCCACCGGCGCGGCCGCGCTGGCGCTGGTCGAGCACGGCGCGGATGGCGTGAAGGTGGGCATCGGCCCCGGTTCGATCTGCACCACGCGGATCGTGGCCGGTGTGGGCGTGCCCCAGATCACCGCCGTCTCCAACGTGTCCGAGGCGCTCAAGGGCACCGGCGTGCCGCTGATTGCCGATGGCGGCATCCGTTACTCGGGCGATGTGGCCAAGGCCCTGGCGGCCGGCGCGCACACCGTGATGATGGGCGGCATGTTCTCGGGTACCGAGGAAGCGCCGGGCGAGGTGTTCCTGTACCAGGGCCGCTCGTTCAAGAGCTATCGCGGCATGGGTTCCGTGGGCGCGATGAAGGACGGCGCCGCCGACCGCTACTTCCAGGAAGACAACACCGCCAACGTCGACAAGCTCGTGCCGGAAGGCATCGAGGGCCGCGTCCCCTACAAGGGATCGGTCATGGCGATCATCCACCAGCTCACCGGTGGCGTGCGTGCGTCGATGGGCTATTGCGGCAGCAACTCTATCGCCACCTGGCACGAGACGGCCGAGTTCGTGCAGATCACGGCCGCCGGCATGCGCGAATCGCACGTGCACGATGTGCAGATCACCAAGGAAGCGCCGAACTACCATATCGACTGATCCCGATATGGCCCGCCCGACCTGGGCATCACGGCCGCGCTGGCAACGTCGAGGTTGACGAGGCCGCGCGGCCGCGACGCAAGAAGCATCAGGAAAAAGGAGCGCCCATGAAAGTACTATTGCGAGCCGTGCTGTTCTTCGACGCCTTGCTAGACCTGCTGCTCGGCATCCTGCTGCTGATGTCGCCGTTCACGACGCTGTATGCCGCACTCCAGTTGCCGCAGCCGCAGCCGGCCCTGTTCGGCCAACTGCTCGGCGTGGCGATGATCGGCTTGGCCTGGCTGCTGCTCCAGGCCGCCATCAACGGCCAGTTGACCGTGCCCGTGGCACGCACGGCGGGCCAGGTGAACCTGGTGAGCGCCGTACTGATCGTGGCGTGGACGCTGTTCCTCGACATGCCCGTGCAAGGCGCCGGCAAGGTCTGGCTGCTGACGCTGGCCGCTGTCATGCTGTTCTTCGCCGTGGTGCAGATGCCCGCCGCCAAGCGCGTGCGCCTGCGTGAGCGGGAGCAACTGGCCCAGCGCGAGGCTGAGCTGCGCGCCGCCCGGCATGGCGATGGCCCCGTGTACTATCCCGGCACGCCGGTCGATGCCGTCGACCCCGCCGACCCGCACCAACAACCCGGCGCCGCCTACCCGGCACGCCCGCATGGATCTCCCGAATACCGGCGCGAACCGGTCATTACCCCGCCACCCGGCTACGGCCCAGGTACCGAGGTCATGCCCGAATCCGAGCCGGAAGCTCTGCCAAACGCCCATCATGCACGACAAAATCCTCATCCTTGATTTCGGCTCGCAGGTCACGCAGCTGATTGCCCGCCGCGTTCGCGAGGCACACGTCTACTGCGAAATCCATCCTAACGATGTGACCGACGAATTCGTCCGCCAGTACGCGCCGAAGGCCATCATCCTGTCCGGCAGCCACGCCAGCACCTACGAAGACCACCAGCTGCGCGCGCCGCAAGCCGTGTGGGACCTCGGCGTGCCGGTGCTGGGCATCTGCTACGGCATGCAGACCATGGCCGTGCAGCTGGGCGGCAAGGTGGAGTGGAGCGACCATCGCGAATTCGGCTACGCCGAGGTGCGCGCCCATGGTCATACCAGGCTGCTCGATGGCGTCGAGGATTTCGCGACGCCCGAGGGCCACGGCATGCTCAAGGTCTGGATGAGCCATGGCGACAAGGTGGCCGAACTGCCGCCGGGCTTCAAGCTGATGGCGTCCACGCCGAGCTGCCCGATCGCCGGCATGGCCGACGAGGCGCGCGGCTATTACGCGGTGCAGTTCCACCCGGAAGTCACGCATACGGCAAAGGGCCGCGAGATGCTCGAGCGCTTCGTGCTCAAGATTGCCGGCGCGAAGGCCGACTGGGTGATGCGCGACCATATCGCCGAAGCCGTGGCCAAGATCCGCGAGCAGGTGGGTGACGAGGAAGTCATTCTGGGCCTGTCCGGCGGCGTGGATTCGTCGGTGGCGGCGGCGCTGATCCATCGCGCCATCGGCGACCAGCTGACCTGCGTGTTCGTCGACCATGGCCTGCTGCGCCTGGACGAGGGCAAGATGGTCATGGAGATGTTCGCGGGCCGGCTGCACGCCAAGGTGGTCCATATCGACGCCTCGGAGCAGTTCCTGGGGCATCTGGCCGGCGTGACGGACCCCGAGCAGAAGCGCAAGATCATCGGCCGCGAGTTCGTCGAGGTCTTCCAGGCCGAGGCCAAGAAGCTGAGCAACGCCAAGTGGCTGGCGCAGGGCACGATCTACCCGGACGTGGTGGAATCGGGCGGCACCAAGACCAAGAAGGCGACCACGATCAAGAGCCACCACAACGTCGGCGGCCTGCCCGAGACGCTGGGCCTGAAGCTGCTGGAACCGCTGCGCGACCTGTTCAAGGACGAAGTGCGCGAGTTGGGCGTGGCGCTGGGCCTGCCGCCCGAGATGGTGTACCGCCACCCGTTCCCGGGTCCGGGCCTGGGCGTGCGGATCCTGGGCGAGGTCAAGCGCGACTACGCCGAACTGCTGCGCCGCGCCGACGCCATCTTCATCGAGGAACTGCGCAAGACCATCGCCACGGAGCAGGATGCCGCGGCGGGCCTGTGCGAGCCGCAGCAAGTGGGTAAGAGCTGGTACGACCTGACCAGCCAGGCCTTCGCGGTGTTCCTGCCGGTGAAGTCCGTCGGCGTGATGGGCGATGGCCGCACGTACGACTACGTGGTGGCCCTGCGCGCAGTGCAGACCACCGACTTCATGACCGCCCACTGGGCGCACCTGCCGTACGCGCTGCTCGGCCGTTGCTCGAACCGCATCATCAACGAGGTGCGGGGCCTGAACCGGGTGGTGTACGACGTCTCGGGCAAGCCGCCGGCGACGATCGAGTGGGAATAAACCCAGGCCCTTCGGGGCCTGCGGAGCGGTGACATATCAACGGCCGGGGCGCAATCGCCCCGGCCGTTTTTCATTTCAGGACGCTGGGCTTCATACGCGGCACCTGTGTGGTGCGTACGCCACGGCTGACAATCAAACCGAAGATAAATGTATCGGGGCCATTACATGACATTACAATTGCGAACGAAATGCGAGTCATTCGCATTAGCATTTCCAATTCGTAACGAGAGATATCGCAATGTCTGTATGCGCCCGGCGCCGCGTTCGCGGCACGCACGCCTTCCGCCTGACCACCTTTGCCTTGAGCATGCAAGCCGCCAGCGTCTCGCTGGCCCAGGAGCAGGCGCCTGCGCCTGCCCACCAGGAATTGCCGACGATCACGGTCCGGGGCAGCAATCTGCCCGAATCGCCGACCGGCCCGGTACATGGCTTCGTGGCGAAACAAGCCGTGACTGCCACCAAGACCGACACGCCGATCATGGAGACGCCGCAGTCGATCACGGTCATCACGCGTGACCGGATCGAACTCACGGGCGCCCAGTCGGTGGCGCAGGCGGCAGGCTACACGGCCGGCGTCTCGGCGGCGGGGTTCGGCACGGACAACCGCACGGATTCGATCAAGATCCGTGGCACCGACTCCACGCAGTACCTCGACGGGCTGCTCAATGCCGTGGGGTTCTATAACAACACGCGGCCGGACCCGTACGCGCTGGAGCGCATCGAGATCCTGAAAGGGCCGTCAGGCATGCTGTACGGGCAGGGCTCGGTGGGCGGCGTGGTCAATCTCGTGTCGAAGCGCCCGCAGGCCGAGGCCGCGCGCGAAATCGGCGTGAGTTTCGGCAACTTCAACCGCAAGCAGATCCAGGCCGACTTCACGGGTCCGATCGACGCCGACGGCAAGTGGCTCTACCGCTTCGTGGCCCTGGCGCGCGATAGCGATGCCTCCGTGGACTACGTCAAGGACAACCGCTACTACATCGCGCCCTCGCTGACCTATCGCCCGACGTCCGACACCAGCTTCACCTTGCTGGCCAATTTCCAGAAGGATGATTCGGGCTCGATGATCGGCTTCTTCCCGTGGCGCGGCACCCAGATCGAGAACCCGGCCGGCCAGATCCCGCAAAGCTTCTTTATCAGCGAGCCCGGCTTCGACAAGTACACGGCCGAGCAGCACGCGGTGGGCTACCAGTTCGAGCACAAGTTCAACGACACCTTCACGGTGCGCCAGAACCTGCGCTATTCGCACAGCACCGTCGATTACCGCAGCATCTACACGGCCGGCTACACGGGCGCTACGCATGGCTGGGTGCCGGGCAGCGACACCATGCTGCGGCGCACCATCTACCTGAACCAGCCGACGCTGAACCAGTTGGCCGTCGACACGCAGGTGCAGTCGAAGTTCGGCACCGGCCCCGTGCGCCACACGCTGCTGTCCGGCTTCGACTACCAGAACAACGAGATCACGGGCCGCACCGGCGTGGGTGGCTTTGCCGCGCCGATCAACGTGTTCAATCCGGTCTACGGCAACTACCAGGCGCCCACATCCACGCGCGACCTGGCACCGGCCAAGCAGATCCAGACCGGCGCCTACCTGCAGGACCAGATCGAATGGAACAAATGGCTGCTGATGCTGGGCCTGCGCTACGACTGGTCGCGCGCGGCGCAGGACAACACGCCGGCGGGGTCGCGTGACGACAACGAGCTGACCAAGCGCTTCGGCCTGATGTACCGCTCGGACTTCGGCCTGAACCCGTACGTCAGCTATGCCGAATCGTTCCAGGGCCAGGCCGGTTTCAATGTGGACGGCGGCGCGTTCAAGCCGCTGCGCGGCAAGCAGTGGGAAGTGGGCGTCAAGTACCAGCCGCCGGGCAGGAACATGACGCTGACCGCCTCGCTATTCGATATGCGCGAAGAAAACCGCAAGGTGGCCGGCGTGGTCAACGGCCTGCCCGGCACGGTGCAGGTGGGCGAGGCGCGTACGCGCGGCGCGGAACTGGAGGCGCTGGTGTCGCTGGGCCGGCTGGACCTGATTGCCACGTACACCTACCTGGACGCCAAGGTCATCGAAGGCACGGCTGCGGAGCAGGGCCAGCGGCTGGCAAGCATCCCGGCCAACATGGCGTCGCTGTGGGCCAACTACCGCTTCAGCCTGTTCGACATGCCGGGCTTTGTGGCCGGCGCGGGCGTGCGCTACAACGGCCCGTCGTACGATGGCACCGGCAACAACCGCGTGGGCGGCTTCACGCTGTTCGACGCCGTGCTGGCCTACGATCACGGCCCGATCCGCGTGTCGCTGAACATGAACAACCTGTTCAACAAGCAGTACATCAACACCTGTATCGCACGCGGCGACTGCTTCTTCGGCACGCAGCGCACGATCATCGGCAATGTGACATACCGCTTCTGATCGCCCGATCAGCCATGGCGAACGCCGGCTTGCCCAGGGCAGCCGGCGTTTTTTCTTGACCCTCGTCAGACAATCCAGCCAATCAATCGGAACTGTCGTGGTCTGCTGTGACAATGCGTGGCACCACCCACTCCGGAGTGACACATGCCGTACTACGCAGGGCTGAAACAGATCGAGGATACGGACGTACGCAGGCGCACCATCGACGGGCTGAAGCGCCTGCGGCCCGCGCTGGCCGCTGCCATTCCACCGCGCACCGCCACCGACACGCTGCTGCTGGCCACCTGGAATATCCGCGAGTTCGACTCGGGCAAGTACGGCTACCGTGACGACGAGGCGTACTACTACATCGCCGAAATCCTGAGCCGCTTCGACCTGATCGCCATCCAGGAGGTGCGCAGCGGCCTCTATCCGCTCCAGCGGCTGCAACGGATATTGGGTAGCTGGTGGGATTTCCTGGTGACTGACGTGACGCTGGGCACCTCCGGCAACGCCGAGCGCATGGCCTACCTGTACGACCGGCGCAAGGTCTCGTTCACCGGACTGGCCGCCGAACTGGTGCTGGCGAAGGAGAAGGGCGCGCCCGAGGAGCCGGTGCAGATGGCGCGCTCGCCTTATATCGCGGGCTTCCGGGCCGGCTGGGCTTACCTGACCCTCGCAACGGTCCACATCTACTACGGCAAGAGCGTGGCCGTGGACCCGCGCCGGCTGGCCGAGATCACGGCGTTCGCCCGCACGCTGGCCAAACATGCCGGCAAGCTCTCCGGCGCGCCGCAATACGCGCCCGGCATCCCGCCGGAGCCGGGCAACCTGATCGTGCTGGGCGACTTCAACATCTTCAACCGCAACGACGTGACCATGGAGGCCATGACCCGGGCCGGCTTCGCGGTGCCGGAAGCCCTGCAGGCCGTGCCGGGCTCCAACGTCGACAAGAACAAGCATTACGACCAGATCGCCTATCTCAGCCGACTGGCGCACCTGACGCCCACCGGCAAGGCCGGCGTGTTCGACTTCTACGAGCACGTCTACCGGATCGAGGACGAGGCGGCCTACGCCCGGCAGCGGGCCGCCAAGCCGGGGCGCGGCTTCAAGGACTGGCGCACTTACCGGATGAGCGACCATCTGCCGATGTGGGTCGAATTCGGCATCGACGATGGTGACGCCTATCTTGACGGGTTGGAGTAGCGGCGTTCGGGGGCGCGGCCAGCAGGCATGCGCGATTCGATCTATCCTCCCGTCTGCAGCACAGCGGCGGCACTGCCGCGCACCCCCACGACACCGCACCCAAGGAGCCCAAATGGCCCTCTCGATGTATGACGTTTCGATCCCGCCGTTCATCCGCGCACTGAGCAATCTATCGGCGATTCTTGAAAAGGGCGCTGCCCACGCCAAGGCGCAGGGGATCGACGAATCCGAGCTGATTCAGACGCGTCTGATTGCCGACATGGACGCGCTGCCCGCCCAGGTGCAGCGCGCCAGTGATTCCGCCAAGGGCTGCGCCGCGCGGCTGGCCGGGATCGAGATTCCGTCCTACGCCGATACCGAGGCGACGTTCCCCGAGCTGCAGGAGCGCATCGCCAAGACCATCGGTTTCCTGAAGTCGATCCGCCCCGAGCAGCTGGAGGGCAGCGACACGCGCACCGTGGAACTCAAGCTCCGCAATGGCCCGGTCACCTTCGACGGCAAAAGCTACCTGCTGGGCTTCGCGCTGCCGAACTTCTACTTCCACGTGACCACCGCCTACGACCTGCTGCGCCACAAGGGCGTGCAGATCGGCAAGATGGACTTCCTCGGCGCGCCGCGCTGATTGCCGGCGTCAGTCCCAGTCGTTAGTCCCAGTCGTCAGTCCCATTGCGGCGCGAAGGCGGGGTTGGCCAGCCGCTCGCCCCGGTCCAGCGCGGCAATCTCGGCCATCTCGCCGGCTGTCAGCGTGAGCCGCGCCGCCGCGAGATTGCTCTCAAGGTTGGCGCGCCGGGTGGACGACGGAATCACCGCATAGCCCTGTTGCATCAGCCACGCCAGCGCCACCTGCGCCGGCGTGGCGTCTCGCACGGCGGCAATCCGGCGTAGTACGGCATCCTCCATCACCTTGCCGTAGGCCAGCGGCATATAGGCCGTCAGGTGAATCCCCTGTTCGCGCATGAACCCCGCCACCTTGCGGTTCTGCAGGAAGGGATGCAGTTCGATCTGGTTCGTGGCGATGGCCGGCGCGCCAATGGCGTCGATGGCTTGCTTCAGGTGCCCGATGGTGAAATTCGACACGCCAATCGCACGCGTCAGCCCGGCGGCCTGGGCCTGCGCCAGCGCTTCCATGTACTCGGCCACCGGCAACGCGTCGCCCGGCGACGGCCAATGGATCAGCGTCAGATCGACCCGATCAAGCTTCAGTTTCTCAAGACTCGTCTCAAGGCTGGCGCGCAAGGCGTCGCGGCCCAGGTGCTCGGTCCAGATCTTGGTCGTCACGAACAGGTCGTCACGCGCCACGCCGCTGGCGGCAATCGCGCGGCCTACTTCGGCCTCGTTGCCGTAGATCTGGGCCGTGTCGATGTGGCGATAGCCCACCTCCAGCCCCATCGTCACGGAATCGATGACCTGCTGGTCCTTGAGTCGGAAGGTGCCAAGGCCAAGTTGCGGAATCTGCATGAAGTTCTCCGATGAAAGGAAGGTTGGCAAAAATCAATGAGACATCGCCCCGGCCGGCACATTGCCCGCACGGGGATCGATGCCGGCGGCGCGGTCCAGCCGGCCGCTCCATTCGGTCAGGCCCAGCGCCACGAGCACCACCAGCGCGCCGATCCACGGCGTATGCATCAGCCCCAGATGCTGGACGATCAGCCCGCCCGCCCACGCCGCCCCGGCAATGCCGAGATTGAACGCGGCGATATTGAGGCCGGACGCCACGTCCACGGCCTGCGGCGTATGGCGCTCCGCCTGCTTCACCACGTAGACCTGCAAGCCCGGCACATTGCCGAAGGCAACCGCGCCCCAGGCCAGCACCGTGGCCACCACCAGCCAGCGGTGCGGCGCGGTGAAGGTCAGCACGAACAGCACGGCGGCGAGTAGGAGAAATACGATGCGCAGCGCTGGAATCGGGCCATGCCGATCCGCCAGCCGGCCACCCCAGATATTGCCCACCGCCACGGACACGCCATACACCAGCATCACCAGCCCCACGGCGCCGGCGCTGAAGCCCGAGACGTCCTGCAGGATCGGGGCAAGGAAGGTGAACGGAATGAACGATCCGCCGTAGCCGATGGCCGTTTTCGCATAAACCAGCAGTAGCCGCGGCTCGGCCAGTACCCGCGCCTGCTGCAACAGCGAGGCGGGCGGGGAATGGCGGATCTGCGAGGGCACGAACAGCAGGCTGCCGATAAAGGCGATCACGCCGAGACCGGACACGGCCAGGAAGGTCTCGCGCCAGCCAAAATGCTGGCCGATGAATGTCCCAAGCGGCACGCCGGTCACCAGTGCCACGGTCAGGCCGGTAAACATGATGGCGATGGCGCTCGCGGCGCGCTCCTTTGGCACCAGGCCGGTGGCGATGGTCGAGCCGATCGAGAAGAACACGCCATGCGCGAGGCCGGTAAGAATGCGCGCCATGATCAGCGATTCATAGCTCGGCGCCTTCCACGCCAGCAGGTTGCCGGCGGTGAACAGCGCCATCAGGGAGAGCAGCAGCAGCTTGCGGGGCAGGCGGCCGGTGAGGGCGGTCAGCACTGGCGCGCCGACAGCCACGCCCAGTGCGTACAGGCTCACCAGCAGGCCGGCGGACGGCACCGAGATGTGCAGGTCCGCCGCGATGGTCGGAATCAGGCCGACGATCACGAATTCCGTCGTCCCGATGGCAAAGGCGCTGATCGTTAGCGCCAGCAAGGCAATAGGCATGTCGAACATCCTCAAGCAGGTTTTTTCGATGGACGCAGTGTGCCGCGTGCTTTCTTGCAGAAAAACCCCGTGATCAGCCAAAGATATTTGACTAAAATTCAAGGATGAAACTGACGCTAGAAGAATTGCTCGCCTTTGCGACCGTGGTGGATAGCGGCTCGATCACCGCCGCTGCGGAGCAGCTCGACCAGACCGTCTCCGGGGTCAGCCGGGCGCTGTCCCGGCTGGAGGAGAAGCTGGAAACCACGCTGCTGCGCCGGACCACGCGGCGGCTGGAGTTGACCGAGGAGGGCGCGGCGATGCTCGCCCACGCGCGCCAGATCCTGGCGGCGGCAGATCTGGCCGAGGAGCAGATGGCGCTGCGCCGCCAGCGGCCGGCGGGGCGGCTGCGCGTGAACGCGGCGTCGCCGTTCATGCTGCACGTGGTGGTGCCGCTGGTCGGCGCCTTCCGCGCGGCTTACCCGGAAATCGAGCTCGAACTGAATACCAACGACCAGATCATCGATCTGCTCGAACACCGCACCGACGTGGCGATCCGTATCGGCACGCTGCGCGATTCCACGCTGCACGCGCGGGCGCTGGGCAGCAACCGCATCCGCGTGCTGGCCAGTCCCGATTACCTGAATGCGCGTGGCACCCCGGCCACCGTGGCCGAGCTTGGCGATCACACCTTGCTTGGTTTCACCCAGCCGGAGTCGTTGAATCGCTGGCCGCTGCGGGGCGAGAATGGCGCGGAAGTGGAGATTCGTCCGCAAATCTCGGCGTCGAGCGGCGAGACGCTACGGCAGCTGGCGCTGGCCGGGCAGGGCATCGTCAGCCTGGCCGATTTCATGACCGATGCCGACCGGCGCGCGGGCCGGCTGGTGCAGGTGCTGAAGGGCAGTACGATCGAGGTCCGGCAGCCGATCCACGCCGTTTACTACCTCAACACGCAGCTATCGGCCCGTATTGCCGTGTTCCTGGACTTCCTGCAGGAGCGGCTGGCGCCTTAGGCGGCCATCAGCGGAGCAGGGTGCGCCTTAGCGAAAACCCTAGTCCCTTGCTATACTAATGGGTTGCTCGTCGCTACCCCACATAATGACTTACGCCGTCAAGGAAATCTTCTACACGCTGCAGGGCGAAGGCGCCAACGCCGGCCGCGCTGCGGTGTTCTGCCGTTTCTCGGGTTGCAACCTGTGGACCGGCCGCGAAGAAGACCGGGCGCGCGCGGTCTGCCAGTTCTGTGACACAGACTTCGTCGGCACGGACGGCACGCGCGGCGGCAAGTACAAAACCGCCGAGGAGTTGGCGGCCGTGGTGGCCTCGGAATGGCCCCAGGGCCCTGGCAGCGCCGGCGGCAAGCCGCTCGTGGTCTGCACCGGCGGCGAGCCGCTGCTCCAGCTGGACGCGCCGCTGATCGACGCGCTGCACGCGCAGGGCTTCGAGATCGCCATCGAGACCAACGGCACGCTGCCCGTGCCGGACGGCATCGACTGGGTCTGCGTGAGCCCGAAGATGGGCGCGGATCTCGTGGTGACGCGCGGCGACGAACTCAAGGTTGTCATCCCGCAGGACGGCCAGGACTTCGCGGCATACGAGCAGCTGGATTTTCGCTATTTCATGGTGCAAGCCATGGATGGCCCGCTGGCCCGGCAGAATACGGCCGCGGCGGTGGAATTCTGCCAGCGCCACCCGCGCTGGCGCCTGTCGCTGCAGACCCACAAGCTGCTTGGCATTCGCTGATCCATGACCAAACAAGTCTCCATCACCCGTCGCCTGGAGTTCGATTCCGGCCACCGTATCCCTAGCCATGGCGGCCAGTGCCGCAACATTCATGGCCACCGCTACCGCCTGGACCTGACCCTGTCGGGCGAAGTCCTGCACAAGGAAGGCGCCTCCGACGACGGCATGATCCTCGACTTCGGCGACATCAAGACGCTCGCCAACGAGCATCTGGTCTCGAAGTGGGACCACGCCTTCCTGATCTACCGGGGCGATACGGCGCTGCTGAACTTCCTCCAGTCGATGGAAAACCACAAGACCGTGGTGCTCGAGTCCATTCCCACGGTGGAGAACCTTGCCCAGGTGGCGTTCGACATCCTCGCGCCCGTGTTCAAGGACTGCTTTGGCCACCATCTGCAACTGACCCGCCTCGTGCTGTTCGAAACGCCGAACTGCTGGGCCGAAGTTAGCGCGCCGGTACGCCTGCCCGCGCAGGACTGATCCGGGCCGATGTCCGATCCGATGTCCGATCTGCTGCCCCAGACCTTCCCCGATCCCGACGCGCGCGACCGTTTCTACATGGCCGCCGCGCTGGAAGAGGCGCGTCTGGCCGAAGCAGCGGGCGAGGTGCCGGTGGGCGCTGTGGTGGTCTGGAACGACAGGATCATCGCGCGCGGCCACAACCTGCCGATCCGCTCGATGGACCCGTCCGCCCACGCCGAGATGCAGGCGCTGCGCGCCGCCGCCCAGGTGCTCGGCAACTACCGCATGCCCGAGTGCGAGCTGTATGTGACGTTAGAGCCCTGTGCGATGTGCTCGGGCGCCATCCTCCACGCCCGCCTGCGCCACGTGGTCTTCGGTGCGACCGACCCCAAGACCGGCGCGGCCGGCAGTGTGGTGGACCTGTTCGCGCAGGCCACGCTCAATCATCAGACCACGGTGGCCCGGGGGGTGATGGCCGACGAATGCGGCCAGATGCTGCGCGATTTCTTTGGCGCGCGGCGCCGTGCGCAGAAGTCGGCACGCGTTAAAATCGCGGCTCCAGATTCTGGTGCAGAGAATTAAGGTCCATGAGCAGCCAATCGATCGAAGTCCGCCTGATTGCGTCTTCCGGTTACCCCCATGATGTGGCGATTGCGGCACGTGGCTGCGCCTGGCTCAAGCATCACGGCTATCACGTGGGCAACCCCGACGTGCTGGCCCGCCGCTACCTGCGCTTCGGCGGTACGGACGCCGAACGGCTGGCCGACCTGCACGCCATCGGCACCGGTGCGCAGCGCGAACTGACGCTGGCCGTGCGCGGCGGCTACGGGCTGGGGCGGCTGCTCGGCAAGATCGATTTCGCGCGGATTGCCGACCAGGCGCGCGCCAGCGGCACGCCCATCGTCGGGCATAGCGATTTCACGGGGTTTCAGCTTGCCTACCTCGCCGCCACCGGGGGCGTGACGTTTGCCGGCCCGATGCTGCTGGCCGACTTCGGCGCCGAACCGGTGGACGCGTTCATGTGGCAGCACTTCGAGGCTATCCTGCGCGACCCGGCCTACACCGTGACGGTGGAGGCCCCACAGGCGCTGGCACGCCCCGTGGCCGTGGACGGCACGTTCTGGGGCGGCAACCTCGCCATGCTGTGCAGCCTGCTTGGCACCCCCTACATGCCGAAGATCGACGGCGGCATCCTGTTTCTCGAGGACATCAACGAGCCGCCGTACCGCATCGAGCGGATGCTGCTGCAACTGGCGCAGGCCGGCGTGCTGGCCCGCCAGCAGGCACTGGTGCTGGGCGATTTCTCCAATTACCGCACCACGGACTACGACAACGGCTACGACATGGACGCCGTGTTCGACTACGTGCGTGCCGAAGTCGGCATTCCGGTGCTGACCGGCCTGCCGTTCGGCCACTGCCCGCGCAAGCTGACGCTGCCGGTGGGCGCGCAGGCCCGCCTGACCGCCCAGGCGGACGGCTTCACGCTGGCCCTGTCCGGCTACCCGACGCTGTAACCGTCACAACGCGCCGCGCCCGCCGGTAATCGCCCGAGCAATCCCCGCTAGCGGCCCGCGAGTGGTAAAATCTCCGGTTATTTCCGCATTTTTGCCAGGCCGGACGCGCTGATGGGCAGGTCTTCCACGCGATCCCCCAACCCTGGCAGGCCCGGGCCCGCCCGGGCGGCGCAGGCGCCCCGCGCAGCCTCCCTCTACGCACCCATACGCATTCAAAGGTTCCAGACGTGCTTTCTACCGCAAACATCACCATGCAGTTCGGCCCCAAGCCGCTGTTCGAGAACATCACGGTCAAGTTCGGTGAAGGCAACCGCTACGGCCTGATCGGCGCGAACGGCTGCGGCAAGTCCACCTTCATGAAGATCCTTGGCAGCGACCTCGATCCCTCGTCGGGCCAGGTCATGCTGGAGCCGGGCGTGCGCCTGGGCAAGCTGCGCCAGGACCAGTTCGGCTATGAAGACAACCGCGTGCTGGACGTGGTGATGATGGGCCATACCGAGATGTGGGCCGCCGCGAGCGAGCGCGACGCCATCTACGCCAATCCGGAAGCCACGGATGAGGACTACATGAAGGCGGCCGAGCTGGAAGCCCGCTACGCCGAGTTCGACGGCTACACCGCCGAGGCGCGTGCCGGCGAACTGCTGCTGGGCGTGGGCATTCCCACCAGCCAGCACCAGGGCCCGATGAGCGACATCGCCCCCGGCTGGAAGCTGCGCGTGCTGCTGGCCCAGGCGCTGTTCTCGAATCCGGACGTGCTGCTGCTCGACGAACCGACCAACAACCTGGACATCAACACCATCCGCTGGCTGGAAGACGTGCTCAACGAGCGCAATTCCACGATGATCATCATCTCCCACGATCGACATTTCCTGAATTCGGTGTGCACGCACATGGCCGATATGGACTACGGCACGCTGAAGGTCTACCCGGGCAACTACGACGACTACATGGAAGCGTCGATGCAGGCCCGCGAGCGCCAGCTGGCCGCCAACGCGCGTGCCAAGGAGCGCATCACGGAACTGCAGGACTTCGTGCGCCGCTTCTCGGCCAACAAGTCCAAGGCCCGCCAGGCCACGTCGCGTGCGAAGCAGATCGACAAGATCAAGGTGGAGGACATCAAGCCGTCGTCGCGCCAGAACCCGTTCGTGCGCTTCGAGTTCGAGAAGAAGCTGCATAACCTGGCGGTGGAGGTGGAGGGCATCACCAAGACCTACGACCGCAAGATCATCAACAACCTGACGCTGGCGATCCAGGCCGGCGAGCGCGTGGCGATCATCGGCGAGAACGGCGCCGGCAAGACCACGCTGCTGCGCAGCCTGCTGAACAATATTGTCCAGACTGGCGTGCAGCGCGGCGTGGAAGTGGACCGCGGCGAAGTGAAGTGGGCCGAGAACGCCAACGTTGGCTACATGCCGCAGGACACGTACGAAGAATTCCCGGTGGACCGCGACGTGATGGACTGGATGAGCCAGTGGACGCAGGCCGGCGACGACGACCAGTCGCTGCGCGGCACGCTGGGCCGGCTGCTGTTCTCGGCCGACGATATCAAGAAGAACGTCAAGGTGCTGTCCGGTGGCGAGAAGGGCCGCATGATCTGGGGCAAGCTGATGCTGGGCCGCCACAACGTGCTGGCCATGGACGAGCCGACCAACCACATGGACATGGAGTCGATCGAGTCGCTGCAGATCGCCCTGGACAAGTTCACCGGCACCCTGATCTTTGTTTCGCACGACCGCGAACTGATCAACGGCCTGGCCACGCGTGTGATCGAAGTCCGCACGGACGGCACGATCACCGACTACCTCGGCACGTACGACGAGTACCTGGAGTCGCAGGGTATCGCGGCTTAAAGGAACTCCGAGCCGGAACACCGAGCCGGAACGCCCCTCTCCCATGGGGGAGGGGCGTTGTTCTTACCTGGCGGCCACCCCCTGCGCCGCCAGCATCGCATCCAGCTGGTCCAGAATCGCCCTTGCGGTGATCTCTCCCTTGGCCTTCTGCAAGGCCGCGGCCAGTGCCTCGCGCAACGCGGCCAGTTCGGCCACCGTTCCCGCCTTTTCCACCTTCACCTGCAAGACGTAGCCGCGCAATCCAAGATGATTGCCGATCACATCGGTATAGAAGTGGTAAAGCTGCTTGTAGCCGTCCGCGCCGCCCACTGCTACCGGCGTCGGGGCGATGGCGGTATCGGCGAGCACGTCGTCGAGTCCCTTGCCGAGTGCCGAATACGCCGCAAACAGATTGGTGTCCGGCGGGCCAGAGCGGGCCGGGCGTTGTGTGGTGGCGGTTACCGGCGGGGCAACGGGTTTGGCCGCTTCCGAGGCATCCGCCACCACCAGCCCCAGTTCCACCAGCGTGTCCAGCGCTTCCTCCCCGACCCCCATCCCGCCCACCTGCGCCAGCAACGCCGATTTGCGGCGTTCGCCATTCACGATAAGCAGCAGCGCGCGCAGCTTGTGATCGAGCTTTCGGGCACGTGTGCGAATCTCCTCCTGACCTGCCTCCGTCTTCTGAAAGACCGGATCGACCATGTCTCGCTCCTCTTTTCTTTGTTTTCGATGGGCGGCATGCGCCCGGAATCAAACAAAATCCGAGTTGGCATTCCGCTCTACAATGTGAGGCACCCTAAAAGTAACAAAAAATTGCAACCGCCGATTCACCTATCGAGAACTGTGGCCATGCAACAACGAGACAAACTTTTCATCAACGGCAAGTGGATTCAGCCCCATGGCAGCGGGCTGATCGATGTGGTTCATTCCGCCACCGAGGCGGTAATGGGCAAGATTCCCGAGGGCGACGCCCGGGATGCCGAGGACGCCATCGCCGCCGCGCGGGCCGCCTTCGACGGCTGGTCCAACACGCCGCCGGCCGTGCGCGCCGGCTATATCCGCAAGATCGCCGAAGGGCTCAAGGACCGTACCGAGGAACTGGCGCAGCTGATTGCCGGCGAAGTGGGCATGCCGATCAAGCTGGCGCGGGCCATCCAGGTGGGCGGGCCGGTCTATAACTGGGGCCAGGCCGCCTCGCTGCTGGAGCAGTTCCAGTTCGAGGAACAGGTCGGCAATTCGCTGGTGGTGCGCGAGCCCGTGGGCGTGGTGGCCGCGATCACGCCGTGGAACTACCCGCTGAACCAGATCACGCTGAAGGTGGCGCCGGCGCTGGCCGCCGGCTGCACCGTGGTGCTCAAGCCGTCCGAGGTGGCGCCGCTGAACGCCTTTGTGCTGGCCGAGGTGATCGAGGCCGCCGGCCTGCCGCCGGGCGTGTTCAACCTCGTCACCGGCTATGGCCCGATCGTGGGCGAAGTGCTGGCGAGCCACCCCGAAGTGGATATGGTGTCGTTCACCGGCAGCACGCGCGCCGGCAAACGCGTGTCCGAGCTGGCCGCGCAGTCGGTCAAGCGCGTGGCGCTGGAGCTGGGCGGCAAGTCCGCCTCGGTGATCCTGGACGACGCGGACCTGCCGCAGGCCGTCAAGGGCACCATCAACGCCTGCTTCCTGAACTCGGGCCAGACCTGCTCGGCCCATACCCGCATGCTGGTGCCGCGCGCCCGCTACGACGAGGTCAAGGCCATCGTCGCGAAGGTGGTGGAGAACTTCACGCTTGGCGACCCGCTGGCGGAGACCACGCGTCTCGGCCCGCTGATCTCGGCCGTGCAGAAGGAGCGCGTGACGGGCTATATCCGGCGCGGGCTGGAGGAGGGCGCCGAACTGCTGGCCGGCGGCCCGGATGCCCCCGAGGGGCTCGGCAAGGGCTTCTTCGTGAAGCCGACGGTGCTCGGCAACGTTGATCCGAAGGCGACCGTGGCGCAGGAGGAGATCTTCGGCCCGGTGTTGACCGTAATCTGCTATGACACCGAGGAAGACGCCGTGCGCATCGCCAATGACAGCGTCTACGGACTCGGCGGCGGGGTGTGGTCTGGCGACGAGGCCCGCGCGATCCGCGTGGCACGGCGCATCCGCACCGGTCAGGTGGACATCAACGGCGGCCCGTTCAACATGAACGCGCCGTTCGGCGGCTTCAAGCAGTCCGGCAACGGGCGCGAGGCCGGCAAGTACGGACTCGAGGAATTCCTCGAATACAAGTCGCTGCAACTGAAGAAGCCCGCCTGACGGGCGCTTCCTGGCGTTGCATCGCATGCCCGGCACGTCCGGGCATTTTTTTCTGGCGCCGGAATCTGCGATGCTTCGCTCTTTGATGGATCCCAATCGAACCCGATCGAACCAATCGAACCAATCGATCCCAATATTTCGGAGGAATACGATGCGCTGGTGGAAACGGCTCGGCGGCTGGCTGCTCTCGCTCCTGTTGCTGCTGGTGACGGGCGCCGTGGGCGGCTATGCCTGGTATCGTCAGGCTTCGCAGCCGGATACGGCCGGCACGCTGATCCTGCCCGGCCTGCATGACCGCGTGGTGGTGGTGCGGGACCGCAACGCCGTGCCGCACATCCAGGCCGCCCATGCGCTGGACGCCTACTACGCGCTCGGCTACGTCCACGCGCAGGACCGGCTCTGGCAGATGCAGATGAACAAGCGCGTGGTGGCGGGCCGGCTGGCGGAAATCCTCGGCCCGGGCGCGCTGGACACCGACCGCTTCCTGCGCACGCTGGGAGTGCGGCGCAATGCCGAGGCCATCCTCGCCCAGACTTCCCCCGAGACCCGCGCCGCGCTGCAAGCCTATGCCGATGGCGTGAACGCGTTCATCGACACGCGCAAGTCCGCGCTGCCGCCCGAGTTCCTGATCCTCGGCACCAAGCCGGAGCACTGGGAGCCCGCCGACACGCTCGGCTGGCAGACCATGATGGCGTGGGATCTGGGCGGCAACTGGACGCAGGAAGTGCTGCGCATGGGGTTGGCCCAGCAGCTGCCCACGTCCCGCATTGCCGAGATCCTCGCTCCCTATCCGGGCGACCCACCGCTGCGCACCATGGACTACGCGGCCTTCTATCGCCATCTCGCGCCCGTGGCCACGGCCATGGCGAGCGTGGTGGAGCGGGCGCCGGCAGGCTATGTAGAGGGGATGGGATCGAACAACTGGGTGGTCTCCGGCGCCCACACGGTCAGCGGCAAGCCCTTGCTGGCCAATGATCCGCACCTGGGGCTGCAGGCGCCGTCACTCTGGTATTTCGCCCAGATGCAGGCGCCGGGGCTCGATGTGACCGGCGCCACGCTGCCCGGCATTCCGCTGGTCGTGCTCGGCCATAACGCGCGCATTGCCTGGGGTTTCACCAATACCGCGCCGGACGTGCAGGACCTCTATATAGAAAGGATCGATCCGGCGCACCCCACCCGCTACCAGACGCCGGACGGCTGGGCGGAGTTCGAGACCCGCACCGAGACCATCCGCGTGAAGGGGGCCCCGGACGTGGCCCTGACCGTCCGGGCCACGCGCCACGGCCCGGTGCTGTCCGACGTGGCCGAGCCGCTGACCATTGCCGCCAAGCCGCTGGGCGCCCAGTACGTGGTGGCGTTCCAGTGGACCGCGCTGCGCCCGGACGACAAGACCTTCGAAGGCGGCCTGAAGCTGGCCGCCGCGCGCGACTGGAACACCTTCCTGGCGGCGATGCGCGACCTCCACGCGCCGCAGCAGAACATCGTCTATGCCGATGTGGACGGCAATATCGGCTATATCGCGCCGGGCCGCGTGCCGCTGCGCCGGGCGGACAACGACCTGAAGGGCCTCGCGCCGGCGCCGGGGTGGGATGCGCGCTACGACTGGACCGGCTTCGTGCCGTTCGACGCGCTGCCGCGCCGCTTCAACCCGCCGGACGGCATGATCGTGACGGCCAACCAGAAGATCGTGGCCGACGACTACCCGTACTTCATCACCAGCGAGTGGACCGTGCCGTACCGCCACGACCGCATCCGCGCGCTGCTGGAGGCCACGCCGCGCCATACGCCGGACAGCTTCGCCGCCATTCAGAAGGACGTGGTCTCGCTGGCCGTGCGCGATGCCTTGCCACTGCTGCTGGCCGCCCCCGTGGCCAGCGACGCCAAGCGCCCGGACCGCGAGCGCGCCCTGTTCGAGGCCCTGCGCAAGTGGGACGCCACCATGGCGGCAGACCGCGCCGAGCCGCTGGTCGCCACCGCATGGCTGCGCGAGTTGTCGCGCCTGCTGTTCGAAGACAAGCTGGACGAGACCCAGTTCAACCGGCTCTGGGACCAGCGCAACGTGCAGTTGCCGATGCTCAACGCGCTGCGTGCCCCGCGCGGCGCCGGTGCGTTCTGGTGCGACAACACCCGTACGCCGGCGCACGAGACCTGCGCCGAAACCATCGGCCTGGCCTGGCAGCGCGCCATCGCCGACCTGGACGCCCGCTATGGCAGCAATCCGGAAACATGGCGCTGGGGCCAGGCCCATACCGCGCGCGCCGAGCACAAGCCGTTCGGCAAAGTTTCGTACTTGTCAGGTTTTTTTAACGTGCGCGTGCCGACCGGCGGTGATACGTATACGGTGGATGTCGGCCGCCACAGCCTGCGTGACGAGGCCGCACCTTTCGAGAGCGTACATGCGGCCAGCCTGCGCGCGATCTATGACCTTTCAGATTTGTCCCATTCCCGCTTCATGACGTCGACGGGACAATCGGGCAATGCCTTGTCTCCGCACTACCGCGACTGGACCGAGCGGTGGGCGGCGGTACAGTTCATTACGATTGGCGCGCCACGCCGCAATCCCGGCGGCGACGCGTTCGACACACTGGTGCTCCGGCCAGCCGGCGCACCCTAAGCTTCAGGAGAGTTGACGATGACCGAGACCCGACGCCGCACCGACGTAATCCAGCATGTGCCGTTCGAGCATGCCGGCGTGATTGCCAATGCCGTGCGCGACCGCGGGCACGAGATCCGCGTGTTCCAGGCCGGCGTGGACGACCTGACGCTGGTCGCGGCCGATCCGGCGGACCTGCTGGTGGTGCTGGGCGGGCCGATCGGCGTCTATGAAACCGAGGCCTATCCGTGGCTGGAGGCCGAGATCGCGGTCATCCGCGAGCGGCTCGGCACGCGGCGGCCCATGATCGGCGCCTGCCTGGGCGCGCAGTTGATCGCGGCGGCGTCTGGCGCGCGCGTCTATCCGGGCACGCGCGAGATTGGCTGGGGGCCGGTCACGCCGACCGAAGCCGGCCTGCGCTCGCCGCTCGCGGCCCTGGCGGACGCGGACTGGCAGGTGCTGCACTGGCACGGCGATACCTTCGACCTGCCGGCCGGCGCCGAACTGCTGGCCTCCACCGCCGGCACGCCGCACCAGGCGTATGCGATCGGCCAGCACGTGCTGGCGCTGCAATTCCACCCCGAGGTGCTGCCCGGCGACATCGAGACCTGGCTGATCGGCCATACGGTGGAACTGGCCAAGGCCGGCATCGACCCGCGCACCATCCGCCGCCGTACGGCCGAGATCGGCGCCACTGTGGCGGCCGCCGGGGAACGCATGTTCATGCGCTGGCTCGACGAGGCCGGGCTGTGACGGTGCAGGTCATCGACATCGCCATTGATGCCTTGCTCGCCGGCAAGGTGCGCCCATTCGGCCCGAAGGCAGTGCCAAGCGGCATCGACAAGCAGTTGCAGGACGGCCCGCTGCGCGTGACCACGCGCGGGCTGGCCGGGGACGAGCAGGGCGATCCGCGCCATCACGGCGGCCCGGAAAAGGCCATTCACCACTATCCGCGCGACCATTACCCGGCCTGGGCGGCCGAACTGGCCGCAGAGGAGGGCGTGACCGTGACCGATGTACTGTCGCGCCCTGGTGCCTTCGGCGAAAACCTGAGCACCCGGGGTTTGACGGAGGCGGACGTGTGCATTGGCGACCAGTTCCGGCTCGGCTCGGCGCTGGTGGAGGTCTCGCAGGCGCGACAGCCATGCTGGAAGCTCAATCACCGCTTTGGCTACGCGGGCATGTCGCGCGCGGTGCAGCAGAGCCAGCGCACGGGCTGGTACTACCGGGTGGTCGAGGAGGGCGAGGTACGCGCCGGGGACCGGCTGGTGCTGGCCGCGCGGCCCTATCCGCAATGGACCCTGCAGCGGCTGCTGCACGTGCTCTATGTCGACCGGCTCAACCACGCGGCGCTGGCCGAGATGGCGGAACTGGCGCCGCTGGCGGAAAGCTGGCGAAAACTCGCCCGCGAGCGCGTGGCGCGGCGCGAAGTCGAGGATATGGAGAAGCGGCTGACCGGGGTCATCCCCGGATCCCTCAGCCCTGGCTGAAGCGGCGCGCGGTGCCCTCGCGCGTGATGCGGTCCCAGATCACCTGCTTTTCGGCATCGGAGTAGAACACCCAGTTACTGACCTCGGCGGCGGTGCGGCCGCAACCCTGGCAGATCTCATCGAACAAGGTGGAGCAGATGCCGATGCAGGGGCTGTCGGGCCGGTCGCTGAGGCCCTGGGCTTCGGTAATGTCGGACGGTTCGGCAGGCATGCAGAGGCGGGGCGGGAACGGCAGGAACGATTGGGGGGCCATTATACCGGCCGACGCCCCGGCGGCTGGGTGTGCTGCCGGAGGCTCAGGACGTTCAACTACCCATCAGGTCATTGAGCGAATGGGCAGCGCCGGCTACGCTGGGTGGAATCGAATTCGTCCCATGCCGTATGTTCTGGAGCCTTGCCATGCCTGAATCGACCGTGGACCCGCGTCTGGCCGCGATGGTGGCGTCCGTGCTGATGGAATCGCCGGTGGCGCGCACGCTGGGCATCCGCCTGGATGCGCTGGCGGTAGACCGCGTGGAACTGGTGCTGCCGTTCAGCCCGAACAACGTCACGGTGCGCAAGGTCGTGCATGGCGGGGTGATCGCCACGCTGATCGACGTGGCTGGCGCCGCGGCTGCGTTCTCGAACGTGGATCTGGAGGTGGTACGCGGCGGCGCCACCGGGGCGCTGTCGATCCAGTATCTGGCGCCCGCCGATGGCGTGGCCTTGCGCGCGGTGGCGGAGGTGATCCGCCGGGGCAAGCGGCAGGTGTCGCTCGAGGTATCGGTCTACGCCGACGGCGCCGACGAGGGGCCGCTGGTGGCCAAGGCGCTGATGACCACGGCGCTGTTTTGAGGGGGCAGTGAGGATGCCCCCTCCCGCAAGCAGGAAGGGGCGGGGGACATCAATACTTCCAGAACATCTGCTGCAGCGCCTTCGGGTCGTTGGTCTTGGTCAGCGCCAGCGCCATCAGGATGCGAGCCTTTTGCGGGAGTTGGTCGTCGGTGACGATCCAGTCGTACTTGTCGTCCGGCTGCTCGGCGTTGCGCACCACCACGCCGCTGCCCGTGCGCGAGGCGCGCACGATCTGCACGCCCTTGGCGCGGGCCGCCTTGAGCGGCTCCACCATGTAGTCGCCCACGCTGCCGTTGCCGGTGGCGGCATAGACGATGGCCTTGGCGCCATTCTTCACCGCCGCGTCGATGCTGGCCGGGTTCACGTTGCCGTAGGCGTAGACCACGGCCACTTCGGGCAGCTTGTCGATCTTGTCGATGTCGAACTCGGTCTGCGTGGTGTGCGGGCGGGCCAGCGTGCGGTAGTACAGCGTGCGGCCTTCCACCACATAGCCGAGCGGGCCGAACGGCGAGCGGAAGGTCTCGGTCTTGAACGTGTTGGTCTTGGTCACGTCACGGCCGGTGTGGATCTCGTCGTTGAGCACCACCAGCGTGCCCTTGCCGCGCGACTCGGGCCGGGAGGCCACCAGCACCGCGTCATACAGGTTCAGCGCGCCATCGGCGCCCAGCGCCGTACCCGGCCGCATCGAGCCGACTACCACCACCGGCTTGTCGCTCTTGAGCGTGAGGTTCAGGAAGTACGACGTTTCCTCGATGGTGTCGGTGCCGTGCGTGATGACGATGCCATCCACATCCGGCTGCTTCAGCAGTTCGGACACGCGCTTGGCCAGCTTCAGCAGGCGCTCGTTGTTGAAGCTTTCCGAGCCGATCTGGAAGATCTGCTCGCCCTTGACGTTGGCGACCTTCGAGATCTCGGGCACCGAGGCGATGATCTTGTCCACCGGCACCACGGCCGACTGGTAGGCCGCCGTGTTGGTGGCCGATGCGCCGGCGCCGGCGATGGTGCCGCCCGTGCCGATGATGACCACATTGGCCTTGCGCGCCTCGGCGGGGGCGGCAGCGGTGGTGGCCGGGGCCGCGCCCGGGGCCGGAGCCAGTTGCGCATGGGCCAGGCCGGACATCAGCCCGGCGGACAGCAGCAGTGCGGCGATGGGTGTTGCCATCGGCTTGACAAGCGATTTCAGGCAGGCAGTACGTTGCATGATGCTCCTCATGTCGGCAGGTTCGGGCGTCTTGTGGAAGCGCCGCCCCGTGTCTTCGATTCATGGATACCGTCCGGCGTCGGACGGAGCGAGCACTATACCCACCGGCGCGGGTTGCGTCGACAACTGCCGCGCCAGTGAGATAGCCCGCAAACGTATGCCCCATAAGACAAAGCGGCATCCTACCCGGGGGGAAGGATGCCGCTTTTTAGAGGAATTACGAGTCCGGGACGAGTCGGGCGAAAGGATCAGAAAGCGTCGCCCGGCACGCGCACCCAGCCTTCCATCAGCACGCGTGCGCTGCGGCTCATGATGGCCTTGGTGACGGTCCACTGGCCGTCGGCCTGGCTGGCCTGCGCGCCCACCCGCAGCGTGCCGGACGGATGCCCGAAGCGCACGGCCTCGCGCTCGCCGCCGCCGGCTGCGAGGTTGACCAGCGTGCCCGGCACCGCCGCCGCCGTGCCGATAGCCACCGCCGCCGTGCCCATCATGGCGTGGTGCAGTTTGCCCATCGACAGCGCGCGCACCAGCAGGTCCACGTCGCCGGCGTTGACGGCCTTGCCGCTGGACGCCGTGTACGTGGCCGGCCGCGCCACGAACGCCACCTTCGGCGTGTGCTGGCGCCGCGCGGCTTCGTCGATGTCACGGATCAGCCCCATGCGCTTTGCACCGTACGCCCGGATGGTCTCGAACATCGCCAGCGCCTTCGGGTCGCCGTTGATGGCGTCCTGCAGCTCCGTGCCGGTGTAGCCGATGGCGTCGGCATCGACAAAAATCGTCGGAATGCCGGCGTTGATCATCGTTGCCTTGAGCGTGCCCACGCCGGGCACTTCCAGGTCATCGACGAGGTTGCCGGTCGGGAACATCGCGCCGCCGCCATCCTCGCCTTCCTCGGCGGGGTCCATGAACTCCAGTTGCACCTCGGCGGCCGGGAAGGTCACCCCGTCCAGCTCGAAATCACCGGTTTCCTGCACCGCGCCGTCCGTCACCGGCACGTGCGCGACGATGGTCTTGCCGATATTGGCCTGCCAGATCCGCACGGTGACCACGCCGCTGCCGCTGCGCGGGATGCGTGCGGCATCGATAAAGCCGTTGCTGATGGCAAACGGCCCCACGGCGGCGGAGAGGTTGCCGCAGTTGCCGCTCCAGTCGATGAACGGCTGGTCGATCGACACCTGGCCGAACAGGTAGTCCACGTCGTGGTCCGGCCGCGTGCTGGCACTGATGATGACCGTCTTGCTGGTGCTCGACGTGGCTGCGCCCATGCCGTCGATCTGCTTGCCGTACGGGTCCGGGCTGCCGATGACGCGCATCAGCAGCTTGTCACGCGCCGCGCCGGGCACGCGCGCGGCCTCGGGCAGGTCCTGCAGGCGGAAAAAGACGCCCTTGCTGGTGCCGCCACGCATGTAGGTGGCGGGAATCTTGACTTGCGCTACGTGAGTCATGCTTCGTCCAGTTTCCGGTGAATTCCCATCAAGCTGCGGCACGCGCCGATTCCAGGAAGTCCTGCGCAAACCGTTGCAGCACGCCGCCGGCCTCGTAGATCGACACTTCCTCGGCGGTGTCCAGCCGGCACTGCACGGGTACATCCACGCGCTCGCCGTTCTTGCGATGGATCACCAGCGTCAGCTCCGCGCGCGGCTTGCGGGCGCCGACGATGTCGAACGTCTCGGTGCCGTCCAGGCCCAGCGAGGTGCGGTTCACCCCCGGCTTGAACTCCACCGGCAGCACGCCCATGCCAATCAGGTTGGTACGGTGAATGCGCTCGAAGCCCTCGGCCACGATGGCCTCAACGCCGGCCAGCCGCACGCCCTTGGCCGCCCAGTCACGCGACGACCCCTGGCCATAGTCGGCCCCGGCCACCACGATCAGCGGCTGCTTGCGCTCCATATAGGTCTCGATGGCTTCCCACATGCGCACAACCTTGCCTTCCGGCTCGATCCGCGTCAGCGAACCCTTCTTGATCGCGCCATCCACCACCGCCATCTCGTTGATGAGCGTGGGGTTGGCGAAGGTGGCGCGCTGGGCGGTCAGGTGGTCGCCCCGGTGCGTGGCGTACGAGTTGAAGTCTTCCTCGGGCAGGCCCATCTTCGCCAGGTACTCGCCGGCCGCGCTGTTCAGCATGATGGCGTTCGACGGCGACAGGTGGTCCGTGGTGATGTTGTCACCGAGCACTGCCAGCGGCCGCATGCCCCGCAGCGTACGCTCGCCGGCCAGCGCGCCTTCCCAGTACGGCGGACGGCGGATGTAGGTGCTCTGGGCGCGCCAGTCGTAGAGCGGGCTCACGGCCTCGCCCTGGTCCACCGAGATGGCGAACATCGGCTCGTACACCTTGCGGAACTGCTCCGGCTTCACGCTCTTGGCGACGATTTCGTCGATTTCCTCGTCGCTCGGCCAGATGTCCTTCAGGTAGACCGGCTTGCCGTCGGCGTCCTTGCCCAGCGCGTCGCGTTCGATGTCGAAGCGGATCGTGCCGGCGATGGCGTAGGCCACCACCAGCGGCGGCGAGGCCAGGAACGCCTGCTTGGCGTACGGGTGGATGCGGCCGTCGAAGTTGCGGTTGCCGGACAGCACTGCCGTGGCGTACAGGTCGCGGTCGACGATCTCCTTCTGGATCACCGGATCGAGCGCGCCGGACATGCCGTTGCAGGTGGTGCAGGCGAAGGCGACGATGCCGAAGCCGAGCTTTTCGAGGTCCGGCAGCAGCTTGGCTTCCTCGAGATAGAGTTCGACGGCTTTCGAGCCCGGCGCCAGCGACGACTTGACCCACGGCTTGCGCGTCAGCCCGCGCGCGTTGGCGTTGCGAGCCAGAAGTGCCGCCGCAATCACGTTGCGCGGGTTGCTGGTATTGGTGCAGCTGGTAATGGCGGCGATGATGACCGCGCCATCGGGCATTTGGCCCGGCACGTCGTCCCAATGCCCGGCGATGCCGCGCGCGGCCAGGTCGGACGTCGGCAGCCGCTTGTGCGGGTTCGACGGGCCGGCCATGTTGCGGACTACGGTGGACAGGTCGAAATGCAGCGTGCGCTCGTACTCGGCGTTGGCCAGCGAGTCCGCCCACAGGCCGGCGGTCCTGGCGTAGGTTTCCACCAGCGCGACCTGCGCGTCCTCGCGGCCGGTCAGGCGCAGGTAGGACAGCGTCTGCTCGTCGATATAGAACATCGCGGCCGTGGCGCCGTACTCGGGGGCCATGTTCGAGATGGTCGCGCGATCGCCCAATGTGAGGCTTGAGGCACCTTCGCCGCGGAATTCCAGATAGGCGCCGACCACCTTCTCCTTGCGCAGGAACTCGGTCAGGGCCAGCACGATGTCGGTGGCGGTAATGCCGGGCTGGCGCTTGCCGGACAACTCCACGCCGACGATGTCAGGCAGGCGCATCCACGACGCGCGGCCCAGCATCACGTTTTCGGCCTCCAGGCCGCCCACGCCAATGGCGATCACGCCCAGCGCGTCCACGTGCGGCGTGTGGCTGTCAGTGCCGACCACGGTATCGGGGTAGGCCACGCCCTGTTCGGCGTGGATCACCGGCGACATCCGCTCCAGATTGATCTGGTGCATGATGCCGTTGCCCGGCGGGATGACGTCCACATTGCGGAACGCCTTCTTGGTCCAGTTGATGAAATCGAAACGGTCTTCGTTGCGCCGGTCTTCGATGGCGCGGTTCTTGGTGAACGCATCGGGATCGAAGCCGCCGCATTCCACGGCGAGCGAGTGATCGACGATCAGTTGCACCGGCACCACCGGGTTGACCAGCGCGGGGTCGCCGCCCTGGTCGGCAATGGCGTCGCGCAGGCCGGCCAGGTCCACCAGCGCGGTCTGGCCCAGGATGTCGTGGCAGACCACGCGCGCGGGGAACCATGGGAAGTCCAGCTCGCGCTTGCGCTCGATCAATTGTTGCAGCGAGGCGGTCAGCGTGGCCGGGTCGCAGCGGCGCACGAGGTTCTCGGCCAGCACGCGCGAGGTGTAGGGCAGCTTGTCATAGGCGCCCGGCTGGATGGCTTCCACGGCGGCGCGCGCGTCGAAGTAGTCCAGTTTGGTGCCGGGCAGCGGCTTGCGGAAGGCAGTGTTCATGGCGTGGGGTAGTTATGGAGCGTCCGTGGCGGGCGGCGCGGGGCAGGGCGCCCCGCGCGGCACCGGTCAGCGCTTCTCGATCGGCACGAACTTGAGGTTCTCGGGCCCCGTGTAGTTGGCGCTCGGGCGGATGATCTTGTTGTCGATCCGCTGCTCGATGATGTGCGCGGCCCAGCCCGAGGTGCGGGCGATGACGAACAGCGGCGTGAACATCGCCGTCGGCACGCCCATCATGTGGTAGCTCACGGCGCTGAACCAGTCGAGGTTCGGGAACATCTTCTTGGCGTCCCACATCACCGTTTCCAGGCGCTCGGCGATGCTGAACATCTTGGTCGAGCCGGCGTCCTTCGACAGCTTGCGCGCCACTTCCTTGATCACCTGGTTGCGCGGGTCGCCGGTGGTGTACACCGGGTGGCCGAAGCCGATCACGACTTCCTTGTTCTCCACGCGGCGGCGCACGTCGGCCTCGGCTTCGTCCGGGGTGTCGTAGCGCTTCTGGATCTCGAACGCCACTTCATTGGCGCCGCCATGCTTCGGGCCGCGCAGTGCGCCGATGGCGCCGCAGATCGACGAATGCATGTCCGAGCCCGTGCCGGCAATCACGCGGGCCGTGAAGGTGGAGGCGTTGAACTCGTGCTCCGCGTAGAGGATCAGCGAGGTCTGCATCGCGCGTTCCCACAGCTTGGACGGCGCCTTGCCGTGCAGCAGGTGCAGGAAGTGGGCGCCGATGGAATCATCGTCCGTCTCCACCTCGATGCGGCGGCCGTTGTGGCTGTAGTGATACCAGTACAGCAGCATCGAGCCGAGGCTGGCCATCAGCTGGTCCGCGATGTCGCGCGCGCCCGGCGTGTTGTGGTCGTCCTTCTCGGGCAGCACGTTGCCGAGGACCGACACGCCCGTGCGCATCACATCCATCGGGTGGGCGCTGGCCGGTACCCATTCCAGCGCGGCCTTGACGTTGGCGGGCAGGCCGCGCAGGGACTTCAGCTTGGCCTTGTAGGCGGCCAGTTCGGACTTGGTCGGCAGCTTGCCGTGCACCAGCAGATGGGCGATTTCCTCGAATTCGCAGGTATCGGCGATGTCCAGGATGTCGTAGCCGCGATAGTGCAGGTCATTGCCGCTGCGGCCCACGGTGCAAAGCGCGGTATTCCCCGCGGTCACGCCGGACAGGGCGACGGACTTCTTGGGCTTGGGCGTGGCGAGCGGTTGAGCTTCGGACATTGTGGGTCTCCTTGTTGGTCTGGGTGCTGATTGGTGCAGATGGGTGCAGATAGTGGTAGGTCGATGCGGATGGTGTCGCGCGGAATGGCTTACTTGGCCTTGCCCTGCGCGAACAGCGCGTCGAGCTTCTGCTCGTAATCATGGTAGCCGATGCGCTCGTACAGTTCGGCGCGGGTCTGCATGGTGCTGACCACGTTCTTTTGCGTGCCGTCCCGGCGGATCGCCTCGTACACGTTCTCGGCGGCCTTGTTCATGGCGCGGAACGCGGAGAGCGGGTAGAGCGACATCGCCACGCCCACGCTGCGCAGGTCGTCGAGCGTGAAATACGGGGTGGCGCCGAATTCGGTCAGGTTGGCCAGCACCGGCACCTTCACGGCATCGACAAAACGGCGGTACATGTCGAGGTCGGTCATGGCTTCGGGGAAGATGGCGTCGGCGCCGGCTTCCGCGCAGGCCACGGCACGTTCGATGGCCTTGTCGAGGCCTTCCACGGCCAGCGCGTCGGTGCGGGCCATGATGACGAAATTCTCGTCCGTGCGGGCATCGACGGCGGCCTTGATGCGGTCGACCATTTCGCCCTGGGTGACGATTTCCTTGCCCGGACGGTGGCCGCAGCGCTTGGCGCCGACCTGGTCCTCGATGTGCATCGCGGCGGCACCGAACTTGATCAGCGAGCGCGTGGTGCGGGCCACGTTGAAGGCCGAGGCGCCGAAGCCGGTATCCACGTCCACCAGCAGCGGGGTGTCGCAGACATCGGTAATGCGGCGGATGTCGGTCAGCACGTCATCCAGGTTGGAGATGCCCAGGTCGGGCAGGCCGAGCGAGCCCGCGGCCACGCCGCCACCGGACAGGTAGATGGCGCGATAACCCGCGCGCTTGGCCAGCAGCGCGTGATTGGCGTTGATGGTGCCGGGAATCTGCAGCGGGCTTTCGTCGGCCAGGGCCTGGCGGAAGCGGGCGCCAGCGGAGCGGGCGAGTTCGGAGGCGGAATAGGTCATGGGCGTGTGCTTGGAATGTTCTGGAATCTCATTGAGAGCGGCCAGATAGAGCGCAAGGGGTGTGCCATGCGAACGCGGGTGTTCCGAAACGATCGTGCAAAAATGGATATATGCTGTTAAATCATCGTGTTATGTCGATGAATTAAACCATTCTGGCAGCTATTGCATCGGCGTTTGCGTCACATTCACATTTCAACTTTGAAATGCAAGGTGTTCAGAGTTGAAAGATTCCACCAGCCGGCGCACAATGCAGACCGACTATACGCCGTTCCCATCATGAGTCTCCTGCCTTCCTCCGCGCCCCTCCACGCGCCCGCCATGCCGGCCGGTGGCCGTCCCCGGATCTGGGCGATGGGCATCAGCCGTCTCTCGCGGGCCTTCGCCGAATTGATCCCGGCCTACGCGGCCCGGGCGGAGTTCCGCATCGTTGGGCGGGCCTTCGAGGCCGCCGCCAGTGCCATCAACCGCGAGGCGCGCGAGGGGCGTGTCGATGTGGTGGTGGCGGGCGGCTCCAACGGCGCCTATCTGCGCCAGCATGTGGATGTACCCGTGGTGCTGGTCAAGGTGACCGGCTTCGACGTGATGAGCGCGCTGGCCACGGCGCGTCGTATTTCGCCGAAGGTGGCGCTGGTCACCCATGCCTCAACCTACGCCGAAGTCGACGAATTCGTGAGCGCGTTCTCGCTCGACATCCCCCGCTACACCTATCTGACCGAGGATGACGCCACCGCGCGCGTGCGGGCGCTCAAGGAAGAGGGCATCCGCGTGGTGGTGGGGCCGGGCATGGTGACCGACCTGGCCGACAAGTACGGCCTGATGGGCGTTTTCCTATATTCGGGCAATGCGGTGCGGCTGGCGCTGGAGGATGCCATCGAGGCGGCGCGGCTGCGGCGCATCGAATCCACCCGGCGCGACTATGTGAATACGATCCTGGCCCACCTGAACGAAGGCGTGGCCGCCGTGGACACCGAAGGCCGCGTGCAGGCGTTCAATCCGGCCATGGAGCGGTTCCTCGGCACCCCGACCGGCGTGGCCGTGGGGCGCAAGCTGTCCACGCTGGCGCCGGGCCTCGCGCTCGACGCGGTGATGGAAAGCGGCACGCGCGAGCTGGAGGCCATCCACCGGCTGGGCGACCGCATGGTGGTGGTCAACCGCATCCCCATCGTCGGGGAAGCCGGCACCACGGGCGCGGTGCTGACGATTCAGGATGCCAACGCGATCCATCGCGCCGACCGCAACCTGCGCTCGCGCGCCCGCGCCCGGCCGGCCGGGGTGCGCTACAGCCTCGACGACCTGGCCGGCGCCTCCCCGGCAATGAGCGACCTGCGCGCGCTGGCACGGCGCTACGCGCTGGTCGATTCCACGGTGCTGGTTGGCGGCGAGAGCGGCACCGGCAAGGAAGTGCTGGCGCAGGGCATGCACGACGCCAGCCCGCGCCGCGCCTTCCCGTTCATCGCGGTGAACTGCGCGGCATTTCCGGAATCGCTGCTGGAATCCGAACTGTTCGGCTACGAGGAAGGCGCGTTCACCGGCGCGCGGCGCGGCGGCAAGGCGGGCCTGTTCGAATCGGCCCACAACGGCACGCTGTTCCTCGACGAGGTGGGCGACATGCCGCCGGCGCTGCAAACCCGCCTGCTGCGCGTGCTGCAGGAAAAGCAGGTGCTGCCGATTGGCGGCATCGAGGCTGTGCCGATCAATGTGCGCGTGATTGCCGCCACGCACCGTGACCTCGCCGCGCGGGTGCGCGAGGGCACCTTCCGCCAGGATCTCTATTACCGGCTCAACATCCTGCGCATAGAAATGCCGCCGCTGCGCGAGCGCGTGGCCGATCTGCCCGATCTCGCCGAACTGCTATACCGGCGCGCGCAGGAGCGGCTTGGCACCCAGTCCCCGCAACGCCTGCCCGCGATGGTGCGGGAGCGCCTCACCCGCTATGCCTGGCCCGGCAATATCCGCGAGCTGGAGAACGTGACGGAGCGGATTGCCGTGCTGGTGGCCGGCGCGGAACTCCAGCCGGCGGCGTTGCAGCGTGAGTTGCAGGCGGCGGTACCGGAGCTGTTTTCTTCGGAGAACGGCGAGGGGGTGGCCAGGGGGCCAAGGGCGCCAAAGGTGCCGATCGAGATGGAGATGGCGATGCTGACCGCGCCATCGGAAGAGAGCCGCTCGCTGGCCGGCGTGGCCAAGGCGAGTCAGGCGGAGCACATCCGCCGGGTGCTGGCCGAGTGCGGCGGCAACCGCACCGCCGCCTGCGCCCAGCTTGGCATCAGTGCTACCACGCTCTGGCGCCGGCTGCGGGAAGGCTGAGCGATGATCCGATCGGCCCATCCGAAGATGAATTTTTTCAATTAACCGCCGGGATTTCGCCCCACCACCGAAAGTTGGGCTGGCAGGGCCGGCGGTCGGCGTTAGTTCGCCGTAGTCAGCCCTGGTCAGACATCGTCCGCCAGCCGGACGCCGGTGAACTGCCAGCGCTGGTGCGGATAGAAAAAGTTGCGATAGCTCGCCCGGATATGGGATTCCGGCGTCACGCAGGAGCCGCCGCGCAGCACCATCTGGCTGCTCATGAACTTGCCGTTGTATTCGCCCACCGCGCCCGCGCTCGGGCGGAAACCGGGGTAGGGCAGGAAGGCGCTGGCGGTCCACTCCCAGACATCGCCGAACATCTGGCGCAGCGCGCCAGACGTGTTCTGCCGGTCGGGCAATGGCCGCAGCGTGCGGCCTTCCACGAAATTGCCGGTCGCCGGCAGGTTGCGCGCCGCGTGCTCCCATTCGGCCTCGGTCGGCAGCCGGCGCTCGGCCCAGCGCGCGAAGGCATCCGCCTCGAAGAAGCTCACGTGCGTGACCGGGCTGTCCGCGTCCACCGGCTGCATGCCGCGCAGCGTCATCTGCCACCACGTGCCGTCGCGCTCCTCCCAGTACAGCGGCGCCTGAATGGCGTTGTCGCAGACCCAGCGCCAGCCATCGGACAGCCACAGCCCAGCCGTCTGGTAGCCGCCGTCCTCGATAAATTCGAACCATTGATGATTGCTGACCGGATGCGATGACAGTGCATACGGCTGCAGCAATACGTTGTGGCGCGGGGTTTCGCAATCGAACGCGAAATCGTCGCCGGCATGGCCGATGGCCACCACGCCGCCCGAGAACTTCAGCCATTCCGGCGCCGGGCGCGGATCGGCGATGACGGGCGCGGTCAGCTCGGGCGCATACGCCGGACGCAGCGGATTCTGCGCGAACAGATGCAGGATGTCGGTCAGCAGCAGTTCCTGGTGCTGTTGCTCGTGATTGAGCCCGAGCGTGACCAGCGCGGCTTCCGCGTCGGTCTGGGCGTCGGTCAGCAGGGAGAGCATGGATTCGTCCACCGCCTCCCGGTAGGCCAGGATCTCGTCCAGCGATGGCCGCGTCAGCAACCCCCGGCGCGGACGCGGATGCCGCGCGCCGACTGCCTCGTAATAGGAATTGAACAGGTAGCGGTACTGCGGATCCACCGGCTCGTAGTCCGGGATGCGCGCAGCCAGCACGAATTCCTCGAAGAACCACGTGGTATGGGCCAGATGCCATTTGGCAGGACTGGCGTCGTCCATGGATTGCACGGTCGCGTCAGCGTCGGAAATATCCGCCACCATGGCTTCCGTGGCGGCGCGCACGTGCCGGTACTGGCCGAGCAGGGCGGGCTCGTGCGGCGGGTGATTGGCGGCGGCAGGCAACAGTGCAGAGGTCATGCAGGCTCCCAGGGACGACTTGAATGCGACACGACGGCAGGCCGATGGGAATCGACCCGAATCCGACCCATGATAGACCCGTTCGCCCGGCGGAGCGAGCCGGGGGAAGGTGTGGCGGGCCGTAGGCCGATGCCTACACCCGGGGTCATGCGTGATGCACCGCCGCAAGCCCCGGAGGCAAAAAAAGGGCCGCGCTGAACTGACCCCCTAAAGTTGGACGGGTAAGTTAGGCCGCGGCCAAGGGCTGGGTCCTGTATTGCACAGGACTCAGC